>CAZWWH010000020.1:0-36585 GCA_964637365.1 uncultured Peptococcaceae bacterium | reverse complement strand
AAAGACCAGCTTTTAAAGTATATCCTAATTACATCACTTTGTCAAGTACATTTTTTCATTCCTTTTAAAACTTTTTTACTTCAAAGGAAATCATTTTATCCCTGACAAGAATTTTATTATATAATATAAAATCCTTTTTGTCAACCTTTTTTTTTGGGGGCTACCGGAAATCCCTTTCGCGGTGCAACGCTCAAATCGGCGACAACGTTGAGTATATTATCACACCGCCCACCCCTTGTCAACCCTTTTTTTCAACTTTTTTTAATTTTTTTCGACAATTCTTCCTAACCCCGTAAAACTACGGCTCTTGGAATTCTTGGAGCGCTTTCCATCGGAGTCGGCTTGTTTCATTTTGCAACTGCATATCTGGATCAACACTTAGACCATCGTTTTTCCTGATTTGCTTTATTCCGGGGGGTTGCTTTATTTGTAAGTGTCGTTTACCGTCTGGCCATATAACGGAATGCATTTCCCAAAAAGCAAAGAGCGAGCCACACTCCGCCGGTTCCCTTCTTATTATTTATTAGGAGTATAGACACGCCGGATCAAGCAATAAAAAAGCGGCAAGGGAAATTCCTTGCCGCTCCATTGTTATTATTTCCGTCAGATTTTTTCAATCAGGATCGCGCATTCCGGGCAGATGGTCTGACATTTTTTGCAGGCGATACAGGTTTCATCGCCGTGGTTGGGCTCCACTGTGGGAGCGCCGTAAATGCCAACCCGTTCGGACCAGCCAATGGTCTTTTGGGGGCATTTTTCCATGCACAGACCGCAGCCTTTGCAAAGATCGGAAAAAAGATAGAACTTTGCCTTACCGCTTTCGGTCATGACGGATCTAAATTGTACACTCATAATTATCCCTCCTTAACCCACTAAGCTGATACCTTTTTCCAGCGCGGTATAGTTCATATCGCGGAGGGAAGGATTGGCTTCAAATTTGGCCTGGAATTTGTGTTCCAAGGCCTTTTTGATTTCGTCAAGGGAAACAATGTCGGTGAGACCCAACACAGCGCCCATGATGATAACATTGAAAACACGAACATGAAGTTCCGTATTGGCAATATGATGGGCGGCGATTTCCTGAAGTTTTGCGACGTCACCTTCGACAGGGAGCTTGGCGCGGGCTTCCTCGGATATATTGGAATCATAGACATAAACGGTATTGGGGTTAACATACATCTGCACACGTTCCACGGCGCGGTTACTCAAAGCAACGATGATATCGGCATCGTCAAATTTAGGCGAACCGATGACTTCATCGGAAATCTGCATGAAGGCGATGGAAACGCCGCCACGCTGTTCCACCCCAAAGTTGGGAATATACATTACTTCTTTGCCTGCGGCATAAGCAGCTTCAGAAAGGATCGCGGCAACAGATTGCACACCTTGGCCGCCTTCACCAGCAAGCATGATTTTTTTCAAACCGCTCATTACTCATTCCCTCCTTCTTGGGGTACTTTATATTCACCGACAGGGAATTCCACTGCCATTTTGTTCTCCAAGAAATCCCAGGTTTTTTCCGCGTTGGTGGACCAGTTGGTGGGGCAGGTAGACAAAGCTTCCACGAAGCTGAAGCCGGTGCCGTTCATCTGGGCCTGCAGCGCTTTTTTGAAGTATTTCTTCAACTGCTTGGGATTGGCAACGGTGCCACGTGCCACATAAGCTCCTTCGGGGAGCATGGCAGCGAGCATTTCGGGACCATGGGTAGGCGTCCCCTGCTGTTCGACACTGCGGCCATAGGGAGAGGTCTCGGTTTTCTGACCGGGTAAGGTGGTGGGAGCCATCTGGCCGCCGGTCATCCCATAGTTGGTGTTGTTCACCAAAATGGAGGTGATTTTTTCATTTCTGGCAGCGGCGTTCAGCAGATGCTGGGAACCGATGGCATAACCGCCGCCGTCGCCCATGTAGGCGATACAAATTTTATCGGGAGTTGCCCGTTTAATCCCACTGGAAACGGCGTTGGTACGACCGTGGTGGGTCTGGACGGTATCTACGTTGAAAAAATCGATGGCCAGCAAGCAACAACCGATATCAACGCTGAAAATTACTTTATCTTGAATACCCAGTTCGTCAATGGCTTCGCCCAGAGCTTTCAAAACGATGCCATGACCGCAGCCGGGGCAAAATTTATGGGTTTTGGTTTCTTTACGCCAGCAGGCCGGCATCGGCGGTGCGACGTTGGTTAATTCGATAGCCATGTTTTTCCCTCCTTATTTCGCCATGGATTTGACTTTTTCCACGAGTTCGGCGGAGCTGACACCTTTCCCAGGCTTGAAATAATCGGTAATGGGAACGGTGCAGCCGTAGAGCTCTTCGGTGATGAACTGTTTCATCTGGCCCAAAGCGCTTTCTACCACGACGATATTTTTTTTGCCTTCAACAGCTTTTCTCAAAGCAGCGCCGGGGAAGGGTCTCAGGGTAATGGGACGGAAGTAACCGGCTTTGTAGCCTTCTTTGCGAAGGAGTTTTACGGCTTCCTTAACAGCGCGGCTCACAACGCCATGGCCCACGAGAATCACTTCCGCGTCATCAACATAATCGCATTCGTATTCTTCGATTTCGGCACGAACGGCATCATAATCGGCTTTTAATTTATTTACAACTTCCAGAAGTTCTTCTTCGGTATTGTAAGTATTTTTATGGAAATGAGGTTCACGGTCAGTGCCAGGGAGCCCGGGAGCACCAAGGAACTGTTCCGTTTCCACCATGGAGATACCCCTGGAAGCGGGGTCGTACATGGTGACGGCTTCTCTCATTTTCGCCTGATAACCATCGCCCAGAACGATGGTGGGGAAACGATATTTCCAAGCGGTATTGAAGGCTTTGATGGTGTAGTCATACAAATCCTGATGGCTGGAGCTGGAATATACCACACGGAACCCTTCGCCGTTACCGCCGTAGCAACACATTCTGGCTTCCTGCTGAGAATAAATAACCGTTGCCGTGGACGGGCCGCCACGCTGTTGAACCACAACCACGATGGGGATACGCATCATTTCCGCCATGGTAATGGGTTCCTGCATCAAAATGGTACCGGGGCCCGCTGTTGCGGTAAAGGAACGGGTACCCGTGAGAACGCCGCCGCAAGTGGTAAAACCAGCGGACAGTTCATCTTCCGTCTGCAAGAATTTACGGTCGAATTTCGGAGCAAGTCTCGTCCAGTAGTGCATGATCTCATTCTGAGGGGTGATAGGATAACCATACATGATTTGAGCGTCTGCTGCCAAAGCAGCCCAAGCAACGACTTCGTTACCGGTGACGAATACATGGGTATCCTTCTCAATCGGTTTGGTGGCCATATTTCTCTCTCCTTTCGGTAATTACCAAAAACCTTTGGGCAAAAAGCGTTCCAGCACTCGCACGGGAACGTGATCCCAAGTCCCATCGGGAAAATCCTTGGCAAAGCGTTGATCCACTGCCAAAGCATCAATGGGAATCTGCAGGATTTGGCTGACCTCTTTCACAATCTCATATCCTTTTATAATCTGTGGCAGCTCCGTGTCGTCGCCCATATGGGTGTTGGCGATTAAACCATGGGCGGGACCGGATTCATTATGATATTCCACGATCTTCTCTACGGTATCCGTCATGGGACGCAAAGCGTTCACCACCAAGATGACACGAAAATTTTTTTCGTCATTTACGCCTTCCAGCAGATTCAAAATGCTGCTGCCTCTGGCGCCATAGCCGATGTCTAAAATTACATCGCCTTTGTTACGAAGTGCCCAGCGCATCGCAGGATGAAGCACCGAGCCGGCTTCCCCTAATCCAAGGGTTTCTTCGGTGGTCCAAGCGATCACGTTGATGCCCATTTCTGTCAACATGGCCTTTAGGGGGCGGAGGGTGTAAACCGGCTCCACCAAATCCAAATCAACCAGGGTTACGTCACGGCCGGCTTTTTTCAAAGCGATGGCACGATTGACCGCGTTTTCACTTTTGCCCGAAGCGTATTCACCGATGTATGCTTCTACAATTCTTTCCATTTATGCACCTTAAGATATGAATTTGATGATAAGTATATCATATATAAATATGACTTACAACTATTATACCGCATAAACTCCCGAGAAAAATGTTGAAATTTTCACAATTTGTCGCAAAATTCTCACAAAACTGAACAAACTGCCAACAAGCGGACAATATTTTTCCCATCATAATGATTATATGATAACTTCACGGAATAATATACAATCCTATGGCTCCGAAAACAATGTTTCTTTTTTCCATAAAAATACGGTACTGCTTCTTAAGAAGCAGTACCGTTCGAAGAAGACGAAGAAGAATCCTCCAAAGCAGCTGATGCGGCTTGATTCACAGAAAGCTCACGTTCCTTTAAAGCACGCAGAGCATGATACATATCATCGATGTCCTGAAGCGTCATATGGTCAAACTGCATTAGCGCCTTTTGATAATGCCATAAAATACTGCGGTTACGGGGAGCACGAAGTCCAGACTGCTCATAATGGCGATTTACATAGTAGGTCGTCACGGCACTGGTGAGAAAGCTCAGCAAACCGATACCGATAAACATCAGTACCGTGGCAACCACACGGCCGATAGGGGTTTGGGGTGAAATATCACCATACCCCACAGTGGCAATGGTTTCAATGCCCCACCATAAAGCCTCACCATAGGAAAATCCCTCCACCGGTGCGATGACCAAAGCCGAAGTCATGAGAATCACGATAGAGGCAATGAGGATATAGATAAACATATTCACCGTGCCAAAATAGCGGATGCGTTTGAAGAAACGGGCCAAAAGAATGGCACAGCGCACCAAGCGCAGACCGCGGAACAACGGACTCATAGGAAACAGAGCCAGTAGATCTAATATATTATATAGGAAAAAATCTTTTTTATCCTTGGCAAGAGCCAGGCGGACAACATAGTCCACAGCGAAAATAGCCAAGGCAACGTATTCAATCACATGCGCCAAGCGCAGCTCCGCCGGAGTTAATCTGTCATGGAAAGCAAAATAATAAAAATACAAAGACAAAAATGCCAGCAACGCCATGAAAAATTCATAGGGCAGCTGGAATTTTCGCAGTTTCTTAAGGATCAATGTGAGAACGGACACCAATCATTCTCCGTTCATGGGCAGCTCAGTAAAATCTTTGGCAGTAAAATACGCCTTGATTTTGCTGCGAAGGAAATCTCTGTGATACCAAGCGGCAACAATGCCGGCGGCCACAGACAAAACACCGAAGATAATGAAAAAGCACTTCAATTTTTTCATAACGGTCACCTCTTCCATGGGCTAATCTCAATGAGGTCGCAGATTTCTATATGATAAATAATATTACATTGTATTTTTGTATTTTCATTGTACACCCCGGGTTGATACATTTATTGTAACCAAATCCTGTGATTTTCACAAGGTATTTTTGATAATTTTTCGTTTTTTTACATTATTTTTTCTTTTTTCCTAAAGAAACGTTCCATCGAGAATCAATCCTTTACCGCGCCAGCACCTTTTCAGCAATTCTTATACCATCGGCGGCCGAAGACATAATGCCGCCGGCATAACCGGCCCCTTCTCCCACGGGGAAAAGTCCCTTAAGATTGCTCTCTCCTTCTTCGTTTCGTAGAATGCGAAGCGGGGCCGAGCTTCTGGTTTCGGGAGCCGTCATTACAGCGTCGCCACCATCAAACCCCTTAATTTTTTCGCCCAGCAAAGGCAAAGCGGTACGGAGGGCTTCTGTAATAAAAGACGGTAAAACATCGTCGATGGTTCCCATGGTCACACCAGGGAGATACGAGGGCTTCACTTCCCCCCATTCCGTGGTGGGACGATGCCTCAAAAAGTCCTCCACACACTGGGCTGGAGCATAATAGTTGCATTTCCCCGCGGCAAAGGCCTGTTGCTCAATGGCCCGCTGCCATCGCATCCCCGCCAAGGGATCTTGACCGGGGAAATCCTCCGGCGTCACATTAATCAGCAAAGCGCTGTTGGCGTTGACGCCATTACGGGCAAACTGGCTCATGCCATTGGTCACAACGCCGCCATCTTCCGAAGCCGCCCCAACCACGACCCCACCGGGGCACATGCAAAAAGTATAGGCCGACCGTCCCGAGGGCAGGTGAACCGCTAGCTTATAATCGGCCGCAGGCAGCGAAGGGGTCATAGAATCTCTCGCTTGTCCATACTGCGCGAAGTCCATACACTCTTGGAGATGCTCAATACGAACCCCCAGAGAAAAAGCCTTAGGTCGCAGGGCGACGCCATGACGGTATAGCATCTCGTAAATATCCCGTCCGCTATGTCCCGTGGCCAAAAGCACACGGTCACATTGATGCTCCCACTGTTTTTCACCTGTTTTCAGATGTGCTCCCACAATTTCGCCGTTTTTCACCACAAGATCTGTCAGCTTCGTTTCAAAAAAGAATTTTCCGCCCAAAGACACAATGCGTTTTCGTAGGTTTGCCACGGCAATGGGAAGATCGTCGGAACCGATATGGGGCTTCGACAAATACCCGATTTCTTCGGGAGCACCACATTGAATCAAGACGTCAAGAATTTTACGATGGCGGGGATCCTTGGTGCCGGTGTTGAGCTTTCCGTCGGAAAACGCGCCAGCGCCGCCTTCGCCGAATTGAATATTGCTTTGGGGATTCAAAATCCCCTCTTGCCAAAACCGTGCCACATCTTTTTGACGTTCTTCGACGGATTTTCCCATCTCCACCAGAACGGGAGCAAGGCCCGCTTCAGCCAAGGTCAAAGCGGCAAATAATCCACCGGGGCCTGCGCCCACTACCAAGGGGGGAAATTTCCCGCTATATTGATTTTGCGGGAGTATATAATGAAAAGATTCCTCGAAATGAATCTTAGGATTCCTGGCGGCTTTCACCAGCTTTGTTTCTTTGCCCGCTACTGTGACTCCCAGAGAGTACGTCCAAAAAAGCAACGGCTTTTTCCTGGCGTCCATGGATTTCTTCAAAATCCGCAAATCCACAATTTCCTGGGGGGAACATTTCAGTTTTTTGGCAGCAACGGCCAAAAGCTGGTACTTATCATGGTTCACCGGCAATTTGATTTCATCCAGTCGAATCATGCTTCTTCCTCCAAAGAGAGGGCGGCTCGCTCTCCGGCCAGACGTCCGCTGGCCCAGGCCCACTGGAGATTATATCCCCCGCAATCGCCGTCGATGTCCAGCACTTCACCACAGGCGTAAAGCCCTGGGGTAACACGGCTTTCCATCGTGGTATCGTCGAAATAACGAGTATCGATGCCGCCGGCTGTGACCTGGGCATTCTTCCAACCCAACGCGCCTAATACCGATAAGCTGTAGCGCTTCAGGGCATGAACCATTTTTTCGATATCATGATCGGATAAGGCAGAGACTTTTCGACTCAGCTGGGTTTCCAGTACGCGCTTCAACAAAAGCTGTCCTGTTTTTTTGTTCATCATTCCAGTAAGAAAATGCTCCAATGTGAGATGACCCAAATCGCGACGCCGCTCACACAGAAGCTCCCGCAATTTTTCCTCGGTAAATTCCGGGAAGAAATCTAGTGCTACCGTAATATCACCGTACTGATTTTCTGCCAGACAGCGGGAAAGCTGCAAAATCGGAGGCCCAGAAAGGCCGTATTCTGTAAAGAGTACTTCTCCATACTCCCGACGAAGCAGTGTTTTGCCGTTATAGAGAGCAGCCGCCCCTTTGAATTTAATGCCCTTTAAGGCCTTGGGTAACGAATTATCGGTTTTGATTTGCACCAGGGAGGGAAAAAGCGGCACTTGTCCATGGCCCAAAGACGTCAAAATTTTGTAACCGGAGCCATTGCCCCCCAAATCGGGAGCAGCCATACCACCGGTAGCCATAATGATGCGACGGGCCCAATGGGATTGATCGCCGCATTTTATGTAAAATAACGCACCCTCCTTTGCCAGGGCCTCCACCCGGCAATCCGTTACGATACCAACATTCCAGCGAGCGGCAGTGAGGCGCAATACATCCACCATAGAGGAAGCCTGTCCACTGTATGGATAGACCTTCCCCTCATCCTCATACCGGGGAAGGATTCCCATTTCACAAAAAAAATGAATATTAGAAAGGGGATTAAATTCCGTCATAGCGGGAACCACGAAGTCCACGTCACGACCATGATAGTTCTTTTCCTCGGCGCCAATATTGGTAAAGTTACAGCGTCCGTTTCCCGTGGCCAAAAGCTTCTTTGCCACACGATCCTGGCGTTCCAATACCGTAACAGTGAGGGGAATCTCCCGCTCCGCGCCAAGTTTTGCCGCGGCAAGGGCGGCGACAAGGCCCGAAGCGCCGCCGCCGATAACCGCGATGTCAATGATTTTATCTTCTCGTCTCATATAAATTTTCTTACCCATCATAAATTTCCTGCTCCCTTATGGGAGCATCACGGCTTGGTTCCATGGCGAAGCCCAAAGCCTCGGCCAAGACACGCCAGAAATCCCCCAAGGTTTTCGCCAGGGATAATCCGTCGTCACTGAGACGGCAGCGAAAGGAAGCTTCCGCCGCCAAAACAAAGGAAAGGCAGTCCAGAGAATCGGCCTTAAGATCCCTCCGCAGGCGGGTGCGTTCACCCAGTGTGGACCGTTCCCGTCCAAAGAACCTTGCCGCCAGTTCATAAAACTGCTCCTCCGCTGCGTATCGGTCCACGGCACACCTCCCTCCAAACTTCGAATACTTCATTATATCCCGGAATAAAGGGAGTTATGCCATAAATTGACAAAATATCTTATCGCAGGAGCAGCATTACCGGACGATTTTCAGCAACTCCTTCATGGTTTTTTCTTTATCGTCATCGTTGTAAACCACGAAGTGGCACGCCTTTTTATAAAGAGACTTGCGCTGCTCCCAAATGGGATAAATCGCGCTGACGTCCTTTTCCAACAAGGGACGCTTTTGTATGCGAGGATTTTGCACGATCAGACTGGGATCCCGTTTGATCCAAATAACTGTGCCGCTTTTCCGCATCAAGTCGATGTTTTCCTCCCGCAAAATAATGCCGCCGCCTGTGGAAACAATACGGTTATGGTGTTTACATAGCTTCCTGAGGACCTCCGTTTCACCATCACGGAAACCATCTTCCCCACGTTCCTTGAATACCTGGGGAATGGGCATTCCGAAATATTCCTCTGCTAAGTCGTCAGTATCAATATGTTTGTGATGGAGCCGCTGGGCCAAAGCCTTCCCTAGCGTTGTTTTGCCACAGCCCATTAAGCCAATTAAATAAACGTTTTTCATAATGTAGATTATAACATATTCCCACCATAAAAAAAAGGAGCAGGAGCAATACAGCGTGAAATGTTCTTTTAAATTTTTTTAATTTTCTATTGATCATCATGTATCGTAAAAAAGTCCATGAGTATTGATACCTCATGGACTTATGCTTTTATTGATATTGAATTTTAAGCTTCCAAAGCGTAATCGTTTTTCAAACGTTCGTAGAAATTGACAAAGGTTACTTCCATATAGGGCTGCACATACAGAGCGCCTAAACCGCAGGTGACGGCCACCAGAAGGAGCCACGGAATAAAAGAGAGGGTCAATACGAACAACTCCCATTTATGCCCCACCATCATTTTGCGGCTTTGGGTAATGGCGTCACGGGCGCTCATTTCACGGTTATCACTCCAGATATAAGGAGCCATGGCATAGCTGAGGCTTTTGACAATCCCCGGAATATAAAGCAACAGCGACCACAGGAAAAGAAACAGGCTCATCAGTACCGTCAGACCAATGGTGCCGCCCAGATAACGAAAGCCCTGAAAGGGCGTAACAGCGGAGACATTTTCGCCCCGCATCAAGCCAAGATTAAAGAAACAATAACCAATGGATACTGGAGCAGTCAAAACAAGCACTGCCACTGAGAAAAGGAGACTCCAACCGAGAATTCCAGGAAGCATGCCAAGGATCGCTTCTTCACTCATACTGTTGAGCATTTCCGGATTGTTCAGAAGCATCCCATAGGAAGTCGTCCGCAGCAAAAGTTCAAAAACCATGCTAATAACAATGCCAAACAATGCCACCAGCAGCATGGCGCCAATGGCTTTTCCCCAGTTACCCATGAGTTGACTTTTGGCATCCTTTTTTAATTCTGCTCGAATGTAACTCATTACAACACCTCTTTCAATAATTTATTTCATCCCATTTGAACAATTTGTTTCATTCCAAGTAAATATACAGGAAGCACCTTTGATTGTCAATAGACTCCCTAGCGTTTCCAAAAGTTATTCCATGAAAAAGAAGGAATTTTACAAAAAAAATACAATTATTTAAATTACGACATTTTAAGGAGTTACCACATGAGCCCACAAGAAGCGGAAGCGCTGATAAACAAATACAGCATGCGCCCCCACGAAGAAGGTGGATATTACTGTGAAATTTGGAGAAAGCCTGCCGAAGACAAGAAGCCATGTTCTTTATCCCACATTTATTATTTGCTCATGGCAGGAGAAAGCGCACGGTGGCACCGTGTAACCTCCGATGAAATATGGCTATTCCACCAGGGCGCTCCCCTAACCATATCCCTTGGCGGTAACGGCGAACGTCCCCAAGAAACCTCTACCGCCATAATTGTAGGAAGAGACGTCTTTCACTGCTTGATTCCCGGCGGCACCTGGCAAAAAGCGGAGGCAAAAGAAGGAGCGGTTCTGGTATCCTGCGTGGTAAGCCCGGGCTTTGACGTTAAAAATTGGGAAATGATCTAAAAAGGAGTAAGCAATGAAAATCAGCACATTAGTCGTGATTGTATTCGTCGCCATGATGGCGTTTTACCTTGTGATGCGGTATTTCCGCCTAAGGCGTGATGCCCAGGATGGCAACAGCCTGGCCGACGCCTACCGTACCGGTGATTTTGATAAATATCTTTCCATTATCAACCGTCAGATTGAAGCTGCCAGCTCCGCCAAGGACAAAAATATTCTGGCGACCTTGAAAATCCAGGCCTATCTTCATAAAGGCGACTGGGCCAAGATGGACGCCTTGAAAAAGCAGGTGGATATGAAACAGCTGCCCAAGGATATCCGTCTCACCTTTCTTTGCCACTATATTACAGGGCTGTTTTTGTCGGAACGCAGCAGCGCTGCCGAAGCCTTTCTCCAAAGGAATCAAAAACTCATCAAGGAAGGCCAAGGCAACAGCCGCTATCAACTGTATCTTGACGGATTCAACGCCTTTTCCGCATTTTACCATGAACAATACGGCGAGGCCAAAACCATGTTTGAAGCCTTGAAGGAAGCCCCCGGCTCCAACGATTTTTACCGCGGCATTTATGACGAATATTTAAATAAAATTAAGGCGAACCAAGAAAATTCTTAACAGCCGACCTCAACAGCGGACGTGTCGTCCGCTGTTCTTTTTATGCCCCGGAACCAAGAGATAAACCGCGACCGCCGGAGCCCCTTTAATTTGTCAGAATTTAACAAATAATCTTGCCATACATATACATGTATGGTAATATAGAATCAACAAGTCACAAAAGGACTTATAATTCATAGAAGGATTTTGCGGCAATTAAAAAGAAAGGAGGTTTTGAAACCATAGCCGATTCTCATGAAATAGTAGAAATTCATAGAGAAAGGGGTAACCAAATGAAAAGAATCATCACCGCAACATTCATTCTTATCCTCTGTTTTTGCTTTTCCTCCGGTGTTTTTGCTTTTCCTCCGGGGTCTTCGCGGCGGAAAATCTTAAAACCTGCGACACCCTGTCCTTTGATGAATTAGCGGAAACAACCGCATCATTCCGCGATATCCCGCAGGATTCATTGTACCATGACGCTGTCGTCTATCTTGACGAATTAGGGGCTCTTCGTCACGATGGCAACCAATTTCTTCCGGACCAGACGATTACCCGCGTGGAATTCTTGGCCATGGTTGCGTCCTTGATGGAAGTACCCCCTGGTTTCTCGGCGTCTTCTGCGGAAATTGACGAAACCGGTATCGCCAACTGGGCTAAGGAAAATAAGCTGATCCCTGCGGGAAAAGAAAATTCTTTTGCCCCCGATGAAGCATTGACCAAGGAAGAAGCCATCCAAATTCTTTACCAATTTTCCGATGAGCTAGAGAGCTACGATTATTTGCCCATGGTTGAGGATGGGCAAGAGCTTTTCGTAGATGATGATGAAATTTCTCCCAATGCAGTGAAAGCCGTAACTGATTTTTACGATGCTGGCTTTCTTTCAGTAGAGGGCGATGACGCACTGCATCCTGCCGACCCGATCTCTAAAGGGGAAGCAGCGCAGCTCCTGTATCGCTATCATCTGCTGACAACAAAGCCCGATATCGAAATCGATGGTTTTACATACTCTTATGAAGGCACCGGCGACCTCACTCCCGAGGAACTGGCCGCCAACGATGCCGAAGCCGCCGCTTATGCGGCCACATTGCAAAGCCAGTCTGACGAAGGCTCTTCGGAAACCTCAGACCTTGAGGAATCCCCCCATGGAGTTTCTTATTTTGCGATTCCGAGCGTAAGTATTGTTTCAGATGCAGATGGAGGAGAAGCCACTCTCTCCTGGGCCGGGAAAGGACACAATTTCATTATCTATCAAGCCTTTATTATTTTACAAGCAAAACCTCAACGGGATTTGCAAAATATAATAAAGCATACCCGCCCAAAATGTCAGGCTGTCCTTATACAAAAGGGATTGACATTGTAAAATATTATTCCGTAAAAACCGATGACATTGAAAATGGCCCGATTAAAACTTATGCGGGGCATTTCTACGATCCAGACAAAGGTGACAGCTATATGCCAGGTACCTCCTATAAAAATGCCTACCGAAATTTTAATGACCATCATTACAGCGCTATCGTACAATGGAAATCGGGACAAAAAAAATTGGGGTATAAGGAGCTGGGGATGGCTCTCCATTATTTAGAGGATCTCAATACCCCTCATCATGCGGCCAATAAGATAGCAGGTCTTACAAAGCACAAACAATATGAATCATGGTTCAATCATCAAATTGCCTCCAATACAGGCTACTACGCCGTTTATTCCGCTCCCGAAGACACCTACAATTATACGCTCAACAGCACGTTTATCAAAATGGCCAATAACTGGGCGTCTCTTGCCAAATCTTATTGGCCAACTTGCGAAGGTTATATGCTAGGACAAAGTACTCTTCTTAATCAGACTAAATCATATACAAAAGCTGCATTAGCAACAGCCCAACGAGGATCTGCGGGTATCCTGTATCGCTATTTAAAGGTTACCGGACAAATGTAAATATCGGAACAGTTTTAAAGGGGGATTACGATGTGGGGAATTATCTTAAGCAAATGGGGCTTTGCCTTTTTTGTGGGTTCCATGGTTATCAGCTTGGTGGTCGTCATATACAGCAAGATCAAATACGGTAAGTTCTTTGAAAATTTTCTGTTTGCGCTCCCGCTATTGGGTGCGGCAATATTTGATTTTATCGTCTTTTGCGAACCGTTAAGAGTCTATTGGGCTGACGGAGAACCGGAGCATATCGGATTATTGGCGGTAGGATATTATTTTTACGCTTTTCTTTGCCATCTGCTTTTCTTTATTTGCATGATACTTCAATGGTTTCTTTTTAGGGGAAAGGCCAAAAAACAAAAACAATGACAGCTTATCTCCTTGCCGTTGACTGCACTGTTAACGAAGAGCGTCCTGTATCCCTAGGTTACCGGGAAAATAAAGGGAGGACATAAGGAGGATGAGATGCCGGATTTACTGATACCGAAAGATGCCGGTATGATTATTTACATATGATT
Source organism: uncultured Peptococcaceae bacterium (assembly GCA_964637365.1). Lineage (GTDB taxonomy): Bacteria > Bacillota > Dehalobacteriia > UBA7702 > UBA7702 > Cryptoclostridium. The sequence continues at coordinate 22,865 of CAZWWH010000020.1, read as the reverse complement.
GAAACACCCAAGCACCCATGGCTTGGGTGTTTTTTTGCCCTTTGCCGCAGGAGATTTGGAAGTCCCGAAGCAAGGAAGGCTTGGACTTTGCAAAGCAATGAAAAAAATCCGCGAAATCATGGGTTATAGAGCGGATTTACCTTGACAAAAAGCGGATAATCATTATACAATGATGGTTGATACTTATATATATGTAATTAATTTAAGGAGATATATAATCATATGGACTACAGCAAAACTTTGAATTTGCCGGAAACCGATTTCCCCATGCGCGGAAATCTGCCCAAAAAAGAACCGGGTATTCTGGAGTTCTGGAACGAAATTGACGTTTATCAAAAAGCACTGGAATGCCGCGAGGGGCGCCCGCAGTTCATTCTTCATGACGGGCCTCCCTATGCCAACGGTGATATCCACCTGGGACATGCCTTGAATAAAATTCTCAAGGACATGATTCTGAAATACCGCACCATGGCGGGGTATCAGACCCCCTATACTCCCGGTTGGGATACCCACGGTCTTCCCATTGAGCAACGAGCCATTAAGGCTTTGGGCCTGAACCGCAAGGAAACCTCAGTCACGGAATTTCGCGACAAATGCAAAGAATTCGCCCTCGGTTTTGTGGAAACCCAAAAGGGCGAGTTTCAGCGTCTCGGCGTTCGTGCCGACTGGGACGAGCCTTACATCACCCTAATGCCGGAATATGAAGCCGTCCAAATCGGTATCTTTGGTGATATGGCGCAGAAGGGCTATATCTACAAAGGGCTGAAACCTGTGTACTGGTGCCCCTCCTGTGAAACGGCTTTGGCCGAAGCGGAAATCGAATACGCCGACCATAAGAGTCCTTCCATCTATGTAAAATTCAACGTTAAGGACACTAAGGGGAAAGTTCCCCAGGAGGCCAAAATCGTTATCTGGACCACCACCCCCTGGACCTTGCCTGCCAACGTGGCCATCTGTCTGAATAAGGATTTCACCTATCAGCTGCTGGAGGTCAACGGGGAGAAATGGATCATCGGGGAACCCTTGCTCCAAAACTTCCTCAAAGACACCGAAATCAGCGAATACAAAGTTTTGGAAGAATACAAAGGATCGGATCTCGAATATATCACCTGCTATCATCCCCTTTACGAGGAACGGGAAAGCCTTGTGATTTTAGGGGATCACGTCACTGACGAAGCTGGTACCGGCGCTGTGCACACGGCTCCGGGCCATGGCGTTGATGACTTTAATGTAGGACGCTTATACAACCTCCCCGTCATCTCCCCCATGGACAACAGCGGCCATCTCACCGAAGAAGCGGGCCAGTTTGCCGGTCTCAATACCGACGACGCCAACAAAGCCATTGTGAAATATCTGGATGAACAGGGTTCTTTGATCAAACTCGTGTTCATCCATCACCAATATCCCCATTGCTGGCGGTGTCAGCATCCCATTCTGTTCCGCGCCACGGAACAGTGGTTCGCCTCCATTGACGGCTTCCGTCAAGACGCTTTGGCGGAAATCGACAAGGTCAACTGGATTCCCAGCTGGGGCCACGACCGCATTTATAATATGATTCGGGATCGCGGCGACTGGTGCATCTCCCGTCAGCGCACCTGGGGCGTACCCATTCCCATTTTCTATTGTGAAGAATGCGGCAAACCCATCATCAACGAGGAAACCATTGGCCATTTGCAGGAGCTCTTCCGCGACGAAGACGGTTCCCAAGTCTGGTTTGCCAGAGAAGCCAAAGACCTGCTGCCCGAAGGCTTCAAATGCCCCGAATGCGGCCATGACCACTTCCGCAAGGAAACCGACATCATGGACGTTTGGTTTGACAGCGGCAGCAGCTTCGCCGCTGTTATGGAAAACCGACCCGAAGTCCATTCCGACATTGACCTCTATCTGGAAGGCAGCGACCAGCATCGCGGCTGGTTCAATTCTTCCCTATCCATCTCCGTGGCCACCCGGGGGAAAGCGCCGTACAAGGGCGTTTTGACCCACGGCTTCCTGGTGGATGAAAAGGGCAACAAGCAATCGAAATCCCGCGGCAATGCCGTAGATCCCCAAAAGGTTATTAAGGAAATGGGCGCCGATGTGCTCCGCTTGTGGGTATCCTCGACAGATTACCGCACCGATATGGCGAACTCCCCCGCCATCATGAAGCAGGTTTCCGAAGCCTACCGTAAAATCAGAAATACCGTCCGCTTCCTTATGGGAAACCTTGCCGATTTTGATTATGAGAAAGACGCCGTGGCCTATGATGATTTGCAGGAAATCGACCAATATGCCTTGCACATTTTGAAAGAACTCAATACCAAGGTATTGAAAGCCTACGACGATTACGAATTTCACACGGTGTTCCACAGTCTCCATCATTTCTGCGTGGTAGACATGAGCGCTTTCTACCTTGATATCATCAAGGACCGTCTCTATGTTTCCGCCAAAGACGACCAAGGCCGCAAAGCCGCCCAGACCGTTCTTTACGAAACCTTGCAGGCACTCGTTCGTTTGCTGATGCCCATCCTCTCCTTCACCACCGAAGAAATTTGGAGCTACATCCGCAAGGAAGGCGAACCTGAAAGTGTCCAGCTTTTGGAAGCACCTAAAATCAGCGACAATTACTATAATGAAGCTTTGGCGGAAAAATGGGCGAAGGTCATCGCTCTCCGTGACGACGTTTCCAAAGCCCTGGAGGAAGCCCGCCGTGACAAAGTCATTGGCCATTCCCTCGACGCCGCTGTTTCGCTGACCTTAGATAGCGAAACCTACGAAGTGATGCAGTCTTTGGAAAAAGACTTAGCCGACATTTTCATCGTTTCCGCCGCCTCGATCTCGAAAGGCGACGCTTTGGCCATTGACGTTAAGGCTGCCCCCGGGGAAAAATGCGAACGCTGCTGGAAATACAGCGAAGATCTGAACGAAGAAGGCCTCTGCCCCAGATGCGCCGCTGTGATCAAAGACATGGAATAAGAAAACCGACAAGGGAGTCTCATTATGAAAGGTAAAATTATTATCACCGTTATCGGCACCGATAAGGTGGGTATCACCGCCAAAGTCACCACAGTGCTGGCGGAAAATCAAATCAATATCCTTGATATCAACCAAACCATCATGCAGGAGATTTTTACCATGGTCATGATTTGCGACATGGAAAAATCCCTCATCAGCCTGGAGGAGCTCCAGGAAAAACTCAACCTCGTCGGCGAAGATTTAGGCATGAAAATCCAGGCCCAGCACGAAGATATCTTCACCTATATGCACAGAATTTGAGGTGACGATATGAACGTGAATTTCAGCCAGAACGAAATTATGGAAACCATTAATATGGTGCAGTCGGAGAACCTCGATGTCCGCACCATTACCATGGGGATCAGCCTCAGGGATTGCTGCCACAGCGACCCCAAAGTGGCCGCCCAGAAAGTTTACGATAAAATCTGTCGCCGCGCTCAGAACTTGGTATCCACCGGGGAAGCCATTAGCCGGGATTTCGGCATTCCCATCGTCAACAAACGCATTTCCATCACCCCTATGGCCATGGTAGCCGAAGCCTCGGAGACTGAGGATTATGTGCCCTTCGCCGTTGCCATGGACAAAGCGGCAGAGGAATGCGGCGTGAATTTCATCGGTGGGTTTTCCGCCCTGGTACATAAAGGCGCCACCAAGGGCGACCAAATCTTAATCAACAGCATTCCCGAAGCCTTGGCCGCTACCAACCGTGTTTGTTCCTCGGTGAATATCGGTACCACCAAAGCAGGCATCAATATGGACGCTGTTTTTGAAATGGGCAAGGCCATCAAAAAAACAGCGGAGCTCACCGCCGACCAGGACGGTTTGGGCTGTGCCAAGCTGGTGGTATTCTGCAACGTCCCCGAAGACAACCCCTTTATGGCCGGAGCCTTCCACGGCATCGGCGAACCGGAAACCGTCATCAACGCGGGCGTCAGCGGTCCCGGCGTGGTGCTCCACGCCATCCGCAATAACCCCGATATGAACCTGGGGGAACTGGCCGACGTCATTAAAAAGACCGCCTTCAAGATCACCCGTATGGGAGAATTGGTAGCCAGGGAAGCATCGAAACGATTAAACGTTCCCTTCGGCATCGTTGACCTTTCCTTAGCGCCCACCCCCGCCATTGGCGACAGCGTGGCCGACATTTTGGAAGCCATGGGCTTGGAAAAATGCGGCTGCCCCGGCACTACCGCGGCTTTGGCCATTCTCAACGACGCAGTAAAGAAAGGCGGCTCCATGGCCTCGTCTCATATAGGGGGCTTGAGCGGCGCATTTATCCCCGTCAGTGAGGATGCCGGCATGATCAGCGCCGTGGAAGCAGGCTGTCTCCATTTGGAAAAACTCGAAGCCATGACGGCGGTTTGCTCCGTGGGGCTCGATATGATTACGGTTCCTGGCGATACCTCAGCGGAAACCGTTGCCGCAATCATCGCTGACGAAGCAGCCATCGGCATGATTAACAACAAAACCACGGCAGTGCGAGTGATTCCCGCTCCCGGCAAAAAAGAGGGAGACCGTGTGGAATTCGGCGGACTTCTGGGCTATGGCCCGGTAATGCCCACCAGCCAGTGGAAACCTGATGTATTCGTCCGCCGCGGCGGGCGGATTCCCGCTCCCATTAAAAGCTTGAATAACTAAATGATCAAACCACGTCGGCGGGGTTTTTGAATGGAAACTACCCAAAGGGCAATGCTTGATTATTACCAAGGCCATTTTTTGAAGCTCCATTCATCCTCCACCTCCATCGGCGTATCGGAGGGACTGGACCGTCGCACCCAGTAAACTTATGAAAAAACACCATCGATACAACACGATGGTGTTTTTTGATAGGGAATTTATAATTCATTCATCCAGGAAGCGACGGAATCGCCTTTTCGCAAACAGAGACTTTTTCCATGGAGAACGACCGTGGCCAGCACGGGAAGACCGGTCAGCAGCTCCATGGCATGGAGATTATCCCCACAAAGAAAACTGCCTGCGTCATAGCGGTTCATAATAAAGCCCCGCACCGTTAGGCCCAAACTCTGGGCATAGGCCGCTGTGGTCACGGCGCTGTTAATGCTGCCCAGGCCGCTTTCAGTCACAATCACCAGATTCATGGCAGTCATCTTCATCACATCGGTCAGCATCAGGGGCGGACCTTCCAGAGACAAAGGACAAACAACGCCGCCGCTGCCTTCAGCCACTAAATAATCGCAGCGGGCTTTAGCCGCTTCAAAATCCTCTTTCATTTTTCCCAAGAAAATTTTAGCACCGCTTCTCCTAGCCGATAAATGGGGCGAAAGAGGCTCCTCAAAAATATAGGAAACCGTGACGTTCTCAGGAGCGAGACCGCTTTTCTTCTGCACAAACAGGGCATCTCCGGGAAGCAAATTTTCGCCTTGGCGTTCCGCGCCGCTTAAAGCTCCTTTGAAATACCCCACGGAATCGCTGTATTTTTTCAGCTCCTTACATATCAAAGCGGTGACGTAGGTTTTTCCTACGTCGGTGCCGACAGCGGTAACAAAAAGCCCTTTGGTCATATGCGCTTCACCTCAAATCCCAATTCCTGGAGAATGGCTTTGTCCCGCTCCACGCTGATTCCCGCCGTAGTCAGCATATCGCCGGTAATGGCGCCATTTGCCCCGGATTGGAAAGCGCTTCTTCCCTTATCCGCTAATAATCCCCGCCCCCCGGCAGTACGGATCACCACATGGGGCAGGATAAAACGAACCACCGCCACGGAGCGGCAGAATTCCTCGTTGGTCATTACCGGCCGCCCGGCCAAGGGAGTGCCATCAATGGGATTCAGCAAATTCAGCGGTGTGGAGCACACCCCCAATGCCTTTAAGTCAAAGGCCATGTCAATACGGTCCTCCATAATTTCTCCCAATCCGAAAATCCCACCACTGCACAGCTCCAGCCCAGCCTCGGCGGCGGCACGAAGTACTGCAATTTTATCATCATACATATGGGTGGTACAAATTTCCGGGAAGAAACGGCGGGAGGTTTCTAAATTACAATGATAGCGCGTCACACCCGCCTCCTTTAACTGGGCGAACTGCTCCTTGGTCAAGAGACCGTGGGAGGCGCAAAGGCTGATGGTACTGCATTTTTGGATGGTTCGATAGCTTTGACAAAGGTCTTTGACCTCTTCCTCCGTCAAAGCCTTGCCCGAGGTCACTACGGAATAGCGCCCCACCCCTTGCTTATCGTGGCAAAGAGCATCCTCACAGATGGTTTCACTGTCCAGCAATGGATAAATTTCCACTGAAGTGGGATAATGCCCCGACTGGGCGCAGTATTTACAATTTTCGGAACAGCGGCCGCTTTTACCGTTGATAATGGCGCAGAAATCAAAACTATTGCCCCAAATTTCTTTCCGCAAATCATTGGCGCTTTGGCAAAGCTCATCAAAATCCCAGCGAGATAAGGCCATAGCATCATCTTTGGATAGCGAACCGTCACGGGATTTTTCCATATAAGTTTCAATATTCATACCGAGGTCTCCTTTTCAAAAAGTTTTCATACTCAGGCTAAAGTTCCTTTTTGACCAAGGCACATAAACGGGGCCCCAGCAACGCCGCGATGACACAAAGCCCCAAATCACAGGGAATGTCAATGGGGAAGCAGGAAACAAACACGGCCCACAGTGGCACTTTCGCGCCAAGGAAAAAATTATTGGCCACATACATGTAAAAGATACCAAAGCCATAGGTCACCACCAATCCCCCAAGGGCTGCGATGAAATACCGCGGAAGATCACGGTGGTATGATTTCGAAGACGGGTTTTCCCCAGCCCTTCTCGAAAGTTTCTGCACAAGAAGGCCGGAAACAAAAGCCGCCATAATAAATCCCAGCAAAAATCCAAAGGTTGGCTTGACCACATAGGCAAAGCCGCCGCCCGCCGCGAAAAGGGGAAAGCCCACCAGCCCCAAGACCACATAAAGCCCCAGGGACAAAGCGCCGTACCCCGGGCCCAACAGCATCCCGGCCAAAAGCACAAATAAAAACTGCAGGGAATAATAATTGCCCATGGGCAAAGGGAAATTGATGCGGGCTCCTAAGGCCGTCAAAGCGATAAATAAGGCGCAAAGCACCACTTCTCTGGTTTTCATTTTCATATCGTTCCACTCCCTATGGTAATTTCTCCGGCTCGAAGAACCTCGGTGCCGTCATTGGTGTCAACGATGAGATTTCCCGCCTCATTGATGGCTCTGGCTCTACCGCCGCGGCGGCTGCCGTTCCTCGAAAAGGATATTTCACGCCCCAGGACAAGACTGCGGCGGCGGTATTCCTCCATCAGTTCAGGCGATGTCAAATCTTTACTCAAAGCCATCAAATCGCGATATACTGCGGCGGCCAGTGCATTGCGGTTCCCTGCTCCCAAGGAGCCTGCGATCCCCCGCAGTTCTTCGGGGAAATCCTTGGTTTTCACATTGATGCCGATTCCCACCACAATGCTGTCGGCCATGCCGCTTTCAAAGTCCCCCATGGCTTCAGTGAGGATGCCGCAAATTTTTCGGTCATGGAGGAAAATGTCATTGACCCATTTGATGCGGGGTTCCTCTCCGCTTAGCTGTTCCATGCCACGGCACACTGCCACTGCAGCCGCTACCGTTAATTTCAAGGCGTCCTCCATGGGAATTTGAGGACGCAAAATCACACTCATGTACAGGCCTGTTTTGGCAGGAGAATAAAAATCCCTTCCCATGCGGCCACGGCCGGCGGTCTGTTCCTCTGCCATGATAACACTGCCATGGGGACTGCCGTCGGCGGCCATTTTTTTCGCCAAGGTATTGGTGGAATCCACTGTAGACAGTACGGTGACGGGTACGTCGCTTTGCCCCAATGATGTCAAAAATCCCTCCGCTGAAAGAACATCACTGGTATCAGCCAAGCGGTATCCCCTTTTAGGGGCTGCCTCAATCTCCCATCCCTCGTCCTTTAACGCCTGGATGGCCTTCCATACTGCGGCCCGAGACACCCCCAGCCGCTCCGCGAGGTTTTGGCCGGAAACACAGCGTTCATTGCTGCGGTTTTGTTCCAACACTGTGATAATTTCCTGTTTTAACGACATGGCATCATATCCTTTACATACATAGATTTTTACTTGATGTTGCCTATCATACCACAGTCAAAGTGATTTGTAAACTATTTATTTTATTTTAGTTTACAATGTTTTTCTTTCTCATTGTTTTCGTTTGTGGTATAATGCTGTTAAAAAGTAAAAAGGATCAATGTGATGGAATATCGAATCAATCCGAAAAATGGCGATAAATTATCCATTTTAGGCTACGGCTGTCTGCGCTATACCAAAAAAGGCGGCGCCATCGACCAAGCCAAGGCAGAGGAGGAAATGGCTCGTGCCATAGAGCTGGGAGTCAACTACTTCGACACGGCCTACGTCTACCGCGGCAGTGAAGCGGCTTTGGGAAAATTCCTGTCTAAAGGCTACCGGAACCAAGTCTATATCGCCACAAAGCTTCCCCACTATCTCATCAAAAAGCCGGGGGATATGGAACGCTACTTTGAAGAGGAACTCTCCCGCCTGCAGACGGATTATGTGGATTATTATTTGATGCATATGCTTACCAATGTGGAAGCCTGGGAACGGCTCAAATCTTTGGGCGTAGACCAATGGCTGGAAGAGAAAAAGACCAAAGGGCAAATCCGCACCGTCGGCTTTTCCTACCACGGCGGAACGGAAGCATTCAAAGCCCTGATTGACGTTTATCCCTGGGAATTTTGTCAGGTACAGTTCAACTATATGGACGAGCATAGCCAAGCAGGAATCGAAGGCATTCGATGCGCCGCCGCCAAGGGGATCCCGGTCATGATTATGGAACCTCTTCGCGGTGGGCGGTTGGCCGGAGGACTTCCCCCCAAGGCTAAGGAGTTATTTCTAGAGGATGATCCTTCCCGCAGTCCGGCCCGGCGGGGCTTGGAGTGGGTTTGGAATCATCCCGAAGTAACGCTTCTGCTTTCGGGCATGAACGATCTTGCCCAGGTGGAGGATAACGCCAAAGCCGCTTCGGAGCGGAAGCCTTTGACTGAAAAAGATTTGGCCTTGTTCCAAGGGGTGCGCAGAGAAATTGAAGCTGTGGAAAAAATTCATTGTACCGGCTGCGGCTATTGCCAGCCCTGCCCCAAAGGCGTGGACATTCCCAACTGCTTTCGCAGCTATAATATACGGTACAGTGACGGATGGTATCGCTCGCTCAAAGAATATTTCATGATGACAACACTGCGAGCCAACCACTCCAACGCCGGGCAATGTGTCCAATGCGGCAAATGTAAGAGCCACTGCCCCCAGAATATTGATATTCCCCAAGAGCTGACCAAAGTGTCCCAAAAGCTGGAAGACCCAATTTATAAAATTGCCTCCAAAGTGGCAAAAAAAATCGTGAAATTTTAATCATGTCATCACAAAATATGGTATAATGATAATCAGTTTGATTGAAGACCTTTAAAGGAGGTGCCCCATGCAAAAAACTCCTATTTCCGTGATACAATACGGCTGTGGCCGTATGGCACGGTATATTGTCCGCTATTTGGTGGAATGCGGGGCAAACTTGGTGGGCGCCATCGACAAAGATCCCGCTGTCGTCGGCAGTGACCTGGGCACCTTTGCGGGCATCGACCCTTTGGGTGTTACCATCAGCGATGACGCTGAAGCAGTGTTGGAACAGACCAAGCCGCAGGTGGCGGTATTGTCCCTTTACGGTACCATGGCGGAAATCGCGGAACCAGCGGAGCAATGCCTAAAACGGGGTATCTCGGTCGTCACCTCCTGTGAAGAGGCCTTTTTCCCACAAACCACCGCCACAAAGCTTTACCGTCATTTGGATCAATTGGCTAAAGAAAATCACTGCGCCATCATGGGTACAGGTATGCAGGATGTGTTCTGGCTCAACATGGCGGCCTGTGTGGCCGGAGGCGTTCATCATATCGACAAAATGGAGGCCATTTTCAGCTACAATGCCGAGGAATACGGCAAAGCCCTTTCCCTGGCTCACGGCGTGGGGCTTTCTCTTGAGGAGTTCCACAATACCGTAGGACGGCAAACCGAGCAAATCCCCAGCTATATCTGGAATGCTGTCGAAGCCCTTTGCCGCAAAATGGGATGGCATATCAAAACGCTGACCCAGCGCTGCGAGGCTTGCGTCGCTCCACAACCGATTCGTTCTGAAATTCTCGACCTTACCGTTGCCAAGGGACACGCTATCGGCATGACCGCCATTGTCACAGCGGAAACCTTAGGCGGCCCGGTGGTGGAAATAAAAAGCGTGGGCAAAATTTACGCCTATGGGGAAGAGGATCTCTGTATTTGGAAAATCAAAGGGGAACCCAACACGGAATTTTCCATAAAAAATCCCGCCACCGTGGAGCATACGGCAGCGGCTCTGGTGAATCGCATTCCCACTCTGCTCAATGCGAAACCAGGATTTCTCACTGCGGCGGAAATGCGGGAATACGGTTATAATATGGAATACCCCACCTACCCCCTGCATTATTATTAAGCATGGGTCGCTCTTCTTGAGAAAAATTTTATTATCGTGCAAGTGAATATGAGATAAAAGTGTTTTTGATGTTTCCACTTCCAAACATGAAAGGCACTTTTATTTTTTTTGAGGAATCAACAAATGAAAAAGAAAACCTTTTATACCGAACTGTCATACATCTTGGGGATTTTAGCCTTTGCCCTTGGAACATCACTTATGGAAAAGGCAAATTTTGGCATGTCAATGGTAACGGCCCCGGCATATTTGATTTATTTAAAAATATCAAAGTATCTCGCCTTCTTTACCTTTGGCATGGCCTGTTATGTGTTTCAACTATTACTAATCATTTTACTAATAGTAATCCTAAGAAAGGCGAAGCTATCCTATCTTTTTTCCTTTTTCACAGCGGTATTTTTTGGCGTTGCACTCGATGGCATTGAGCTTATGCTGTCGCTGCTCCCAACGGCGTATCTTGCGCTTAGAGTAATTTATTTTGTTTTAAGCGTGCTCGTTATCGCCATGGGGGTATCGCTGATATTTCATACTTACATCCCACCGGAAGCTTATGAGCTTTTTGTAAAAGAAATCGCAATAGCGAAAAATCTAAATATTAATGTCTTCAAAACAGTTTATGATATATCAAGCCTAGTGCTATCAGTATGTTTATCTTTTACCTTTTTCGGAATGGGGCAGTTTGTCGGCATTCATTTCGGCACAATTATCTGCGCAATTATGAACGGCTTTATGATTAGTAGGTTCAGCAAGTTTTTTAATGACAATTTTAAATTCAAAGACAAACTCCCGCTCAGAAAATATGTTCAATAAAAGATTCACGCTATCTCAAAATATCCTGAACCCTACGCAACCCCGCAGTGCCAAAATTCGCAATGCGACGAAAAAGCGACACAAACATTTTGTGTCGCTTACTTTTTTATCAAATGAAATCGAATATTTTATGCCTTCCCTTGGGCCAACTCCCTCATATAGGAAACAAGGGGGGCAATATAATCCCTCCAGCGGCAAACATCTCCATCATCATTTCAGCTCCTACCCCCAATCCCCTGGGCATAACGCTGAATAGATTCTATTTTGCTGTGGTATACAACAATCCCCCTTATACTCTTCTTTCCTTGCCCTTTATATCCGCATGATATTTTTTACTCATTGTCAAAAAAATTGCCCTTTGCAGTGGCAAAGGGCAGTTGTCGAAAAAGTACCGCTTTCCCGACATAGGACAGGCAATCAACGCCTGTTTCAGAAATATGGCCTTAAACGGAATCATAGGGGTTGATTCCAAAAATCAAACACAATTATGAAGAAAATTGTCGAAATATTTTATCTTACACTCAATTATTTCCACATCATTTTCTGTTTCTCTATTGTAACAGATGAACAACAACAATGCAATATGCTGGGGAAAAGTTGAAATGTTTACACTATTCCGCCAATCATCCTTCCAGATACGCCAAAATTTCCCCGGCGTTTTGGTCGGGCTTTACCTTTCTCCAAATCCGCTCCACCATACCTTGCTCATCGATGAGAAAGGTGGTGCGCACCGTGCCCATGGTCACTTTACCGCAGCTCTTTTTTTCCTGCCAGACTCCATAATCCTCTAAAGCCCGATGTTCGGGGTCCGCCAGCAAAACAAAGGGCAGCTGATATTTTTCCGCGAATTTGCGGTGGGAAGCTTCGCTGTCCTTGCTGATTCCCAGCACCGCCACGTTTTTGGCCTGAAATTCCTCGTAGCGTTCCGCAAAGGCCGCTGCCTGACGGGAGCAGCCCGAGGTATGATCCTTGGAATAAAAATACACCACTACCTTTTTGCCAAGATAATCGGAAAGTTTCACTTCATTGCCGTCTTTATCGTTTAGCACGATTTCCGGCGCTTTCATGCCTTCTTCCGGCATTGCCATCACTCCTTACACCTCAAAAATACCAACGTTGTGTTATGGGATAACTCCCCGCAATATTGAAATCCCAATTCCTCAAAGGTCTTGACATCCTCCACCGATTGGGCCTGGCGTTCCGCCAAATAGCGCACCATGGCGCCGCGCGCCATCTTTACATAAACGCCCTTTTCCCGAATTTTATCGCCATCCCACTCCCCAAAAATTACATCCACCATGGTAGCATTCTTCCCCAAATGGGGCCGAACCGCCTTGGTATATTCCGCGGAAGCTAAGTTCAGCACCACAGAGCAATCCTCACCCAGGAGAGCCTTTGCCAAATCACTACCCCAAAAATCATAGAGATTACGGCAGAAATCCGTTTTCACCTTGGCCTGCATCTCCAAACGATAGGGAGTTACACCGTCCAAAGGCCGCAGGATACCGTAAAATCCCGAGAGAATCCGAAGGTGTTCCTCAAGATAGCAGAGCGCTTCTTCCGTAAGAACCTGGGCGCCCATATATTGATATTGAATACCATCGTAAGACAAAATCGCCGGGCTGCAGCAGGCACTGTCGCGGGACAAGTCCATGCGTTGGAACCGCTCAAAATTCAGCGAGGCAATGCTATCATTACATTGAAGCAGCTTTTTCAATTCCTCATAGGAAAGTCCCCGTAAGTGTTGAAGCAAAATCTCGGCCCGCTCCAAGAACATGGGCTCTGACCGTGGAGCGATGGAATCGCTGTCTTCCCGCATCTTCTTGGCGGGAGAAATAATGATTTTCATCCATCTTCTCCTTTCCGTATCTGTAAAATATTCGCTATGAAGCCGTTCTTTTCCTTCACGATTTCATTTTGGCGCCAAAGTTCTCGTCCCAAACAAACGCCCGGCCGTAATGGTCGGGGGTCGTAAGAAAGTAAAATCGTTTTTTTAGGTAAGGGGCAGCTTTAGCATTCCTTGATATAGAGCGCAGTAACGCAAGAACGCACGCATACATGCGTTCCATTAGGGATTTTCAGGGGCAAAAGTTCAGTTATTCTTTATAAACAGCTTCCACTTCCTGAAAACTGTCCTTTGCGCCACATTCTTCAATATATGGAAGAATTTCCTCAAATGCCTTTTCCGACGACCCTCCATCTGAATAGAAATAAACCCACTGTGACATAAAACTATGGGCATAGTTACAATGGATATTGGATGCATAGATTTCAACAACAGGATCGGTAATCCAGTTGTCCATTTGCTCAGCGCAATCTCTACGATCTGTGAAATACTGCTGCCCATCCTTCACATAGATAATATGAATGTTCAAATCGGTTTCCGATATGTTTAAGCGTGTGTCAATTCCAGCCATTTCATTCTAGTCATTCGTGGCCGTTACTTTTCTGAAAAAGAAATCCGCGCGGTATGACTCAATAATCTGTTCCTCCATCTCCTGATATTTTTCAGGAACCAGAAGATTCAAGGTCATATCATCATATATAATCTGTTCAACCAAATCACTGCCGTCTGCGGTTTCGATTGGGTTAAAGAGGAAATAATTTCTGCTGACTTGGATACTCTGACCATTGGGTGCAATTTCCAGCGAATAGGACAGCGACAGCGTATTCATTGTATAGAGAGGTGTTCCGTCATCGTCTATGGATTGATAGTTATAGGCGTCCATAACAAATGCGTCTACATTTTCTTCGAGCTGCTGAAACAACTGATCACTGCGTTCTGCAATTTCCAAATATTTTTCCGTGCTGTCATTCTCATTGCTATACTGCACAACCGTTTTATAAATTTGTTCGCAGTCTTCCCATTTTGGATTTTCCCTTGATGATTGAGTGTGGGTACATCCCGCCAACAGCACACTTGCGCATAATGTAATCACTAATTTTTTTATGTTCCTTTTTTGTACCCTTGTTCCCTCCATGAATTTACATTTCTTTGTAGGGAACACGGTTCTCCTTTGCACACCTTTGTGCCATCTCCGCTGTACGGCACAGTCAGTCGAAAACAGAACCAGCCCCTGTCCATCTCAAGGGGCAGCAGCCCCAGTCATCATCCACCAGTTTGCAGCAGTCGAGCTAGCTATGATGGGGCGGATTTTGCTAAATTCCATTATAGTCGTTTTCTCTCTCTGTTTCAATCCTGTTTCCATACATTTTTGACAAAAAAGGTTCCCCATTCTTTGAGAGTGGGGAACCTTTTGATAGGAATGTTAAAGACAAAGTATTAGGAGGGTGGCAATCAACCCAAGGGTGACTCCGGAAATTCCCACCAGAAGAGGCAATTTCTTTTTTACCTCTTGGCGAATTTGCCGCGCTTCTTCTTTTTGACAGGCTTTCAGAAAGTCCTGGCGGCCTTTGGGAGATGAGGAACGGCGATGAGCGCACTGCTGATATTCCTCGTAAACGTCCCCTAAAAGGGACAGAAATTCCTTTTCCGTCATGGTATTTTTCGAGGTCATGATTTTCCTTCTCTCTAATTATTTTTGCGTAAGGAAAACGGAGAGCATTTTTGCGGCTTCACAACGTTTGGTGTTGCCCTGGGGATCAAAAACTCCGGTATCACGGCCAGCGATAATGCCTGCCTGCTGCATCATGGTCACATATTTTTTGGCATAGCCGGAGATTTTGTTACTGTCGGGGAAATTTTTCGCAGCGATGTCATCGGACAATTCAATGCCGCTGTTTTCGGCGTAACGTCCCAGCATGGTTGCCATTTGTTCTCTGGTGATCTTATTTTCCGGGGCAAAGGTAGTGGCAGTCATACCATCAACCACACCTTTGGATTTGGCCCAAGCAATATAAGTTTTGGCCCAATGTTTACTACAGTCACTAAAGGGCTGCGCATCTTTGAAGGCAGCCAATTCTTCTTCAGTAGCAAAAGCGGCGGCCATCATTTTGGTGAATTGCCCACGGGTAATCAAGCCATTGGGTTCAAAGGTGGTGGGGGTCATGCCATCAATGATACCTTTATCCACCAAATCATACACATAGGACGTAAACCAAGCATTGGCAGGCACATCCTTAAATTTTTTGACGGTAACGTCACTAAAATCATAAAGACGGGTCATGCCGTCCACATAACGCTGGTAAGCAATGAGGGCATAGCGGCACTGATCCGTGGCCATGGCATTGGAGGCAGTGGGTTGGCCGTCTTCTTCCATAACATGGCGGAAACCGCCGTCAGCGCTGTTATAGAAAATTTGAATCGCATCCAAAACAGTGTTGCCATTTTTAATAAAGCGGGCGTCCTTCAAGGGATCAATATTCAAGGCGCATAAAGCGACCAACACCTGTGCGCAGCTCTCAGAATTTTCGGCTCCATAATAGATGTAACCGCCATCTTCAGTCTGAGCCTTGGAAAGGCACTCAAGGGCGCGATCCACCGCAGCCTTGACGTCGGCATTGGTGCTATAATAAGGAGCCAATGCTTGCAAAGCCATGGCGGTAATGTCAACATCAATCGCAGTGTCTTTGCTACTCAGAGCAAAGCCGCCGCCTTCGAGTTCACAGCTGAGAATGTATTCAATGATGGTATCTCTGTCATATTCGGCATCTGCCGGAACTTCATAATTTCTGGAGTCCAAAAGAATCAAGCCCCAAATAGCGCCGTTAAGCCCCTGCGCCCATAAGGACTTTCCTGTTTTAGGGGAGAAGACGCCGTCGGCCACAAGGTTGATGGGGCTTCCGTCCTTATCTGTGCCAAAACAGGTAGGATCCCCGCCAAGGGCAGAAACAGCAAGACCGATACGGTGCCATTCCGTTGTTTTGATATTATGCAATTTGCCTTGGGAAGCATAGGTTTTAGTGACATATTCCTCCAGGGCCTGTAAATAGAGGTCGCTGCGGTCATTGAGACCATAACGGCCAACGCTTAAGGCAAGCCAATCACCATAGGTGCCTCCGATATCCCCCTCCTTGAAGAATTTGTCGCTAAAGACGTAAGTCTCACCCTGCTTCGCCCAAGTAAAGGTGTTTTCAATGGCATTACGGTAGTCCTTGGACAAATCATTCACAGGCTTCAAGTCGGCAGCCATCAAGCCCTGCGCGCCGCAAAGACAAATAACAACCGCCATCATTGCGACCAAAATGCGTTTCAATTGTTTCATGATATCGCTCCTTTCAAAAATCCATCGGCGTCAAGAGGATCAGTCTTACCCGATGTCTGTGCTGGAAATCTTCGTTTCGGTGTGGGCTTCCACAAAAAGAAACGCCGCATCATCCTTGGATGATGCGACAGTATAATGGTCCGAAATCACATTCTGCGCCCCATTCCAAGAGGGTTATACGCAAAAGACGTATCTGACTCCGCAGCCTGAGCAATATTCCTCATGGCTGTGTCACAGTGGCCGGTCCGTTCGGGAATTGCACCCGATTCCGTCTTTCTTCGAAGATTCAGTTTCTGTTATTATACACGCATTTTGGGAAAAGAACAATACCCCCCACCCTATCTTAAAGATTAATTTGATACATTTCGGACTAATTTCGCAATAAAATACAATTTCCCCAAAAGTTTTACCATAAGCCAAGCGCCCAAACATTTATTTAGAGACTTTGGAGCCCCTCGCCTTTTACCAACGACGGATGCGTTCCATCCTATCGGCGTGACGCGCAAATCACAAACATGGAAGCATCATTACGAGCCTTTTATCTCTGCTTTCCATTGTCATTATTCCATGACAATTTGCACATGATATTTTTCAAATAATTGTTCCTGATATTTATTATAATAATCCGTAAATCCTTCCTGAACTGCCGGCGAATAGTTCTTTTGTTCCTTCTCCAATAACTGAGCAAATTCTTCTGGAGAAAGCGAAATATCTAATTCCGCCAATCGTTCCTTCACTTCATTCTCTAAATACGAGAGATACATTTCATTTCTCAATTTCCCCCGCTCAATGGAAAAACGGTAATCCTCGTAATATTGCTTCCAATACTCATCTTCTGTTAATCCCAAGGAATCAAAACAAGTCTCGAAAAGCTCCGCAACCTCTGGCTCTTCAGCCATTAGTTTCTTTTGAGAGGCGATCAATGCGTCCACCTCTTCGTCAGTGGCAGCGATCCCAGCCGCATCTACTTCTCGTTTTAATAAATCCTTTTGCACCATATAATTTATGGCGTCTTCACGCGTATCAGCCAGGTCTAAGGAAAGACAACGATTGATTTCATTTTCACAATTTGTAACGGTTATATCATTGCCATCAGCTGTGGCAATGATAACTTCATCGTCATGATAAGCAACGTCATTCCTTAAGGCTCCTGCCTGTTCGTATTGCTGGAGTAGATTGTCAAAATTGTCGATGAGGTTTTCAGCGTTGCCAAAAATTCCCGTAGTTAATGAAATCACCAGACAACCAATGACCGCCAATAAAATGAAACATTTTTTCATAGCATTTTCCCTCCATAATTAAAACGAGACAGATACCGAATGCGAAAAACTTTTAAAGCCCACAATATTTATATAATCCGCAATTTCAATGCTTCCTGTGCAAGTAATGCTATAAGTTCCCGTTGTGCTAAATTTATGGGCAGGGTAGTATGTAAGATTATAAAAATCAGAATCAGCGATCCACCATTTTCTAGTGTCGTTGGGAAGGCTTCGGTTTTTTACAACCGTTCCGTTTCTTTTAATTGGAACACTGCGAGTTACTCCTTTTCCTCCAGGATAGAAAGTATGCGTACCATCATGTTCTGCTGTAAAGTAATCTATGCTTAAAAGATTATCTACTTCATAAAAAGTAATTCTGTCAGACGACTTTCGGTAGTATTGACGTAAACTTGATTCACAGTGCGCAAACCAAACAGGATCCGTACCACAACGAATCAATCCCTCTTGAGTATCATCTAACACGCTGTGATTCAATTTATAAATAATCCCATGAATAATCTTTGCAGCTTCTGCCCTGGTGATGTTAGCTTTTGGATGAAAATACTTATTCTGATCTCCCGAAATAATATTTGCCCGCTGTAGTCGATAAACAGAGGTAGTTGCGTAGGATGCAATGGAACTGTGATCCTTAAAATTGGACTGATTGATGTTCGTTGGCAACCAAAATTTCTCAGCGTTGTCACAATATCGGAAAGCCATTACCGCAAAATCCTGTCGCGTTACATTATCATCCGGAGAAAACATTCCATTTCCAGTTCCATTGACAATTCCCATATTATATGCCCATACGATTTCTTTTTGTGCCCAATGGCTACCTATATCATTAAAAGGCATACTAGAGGTATTACCCAATGAACCTGCATAAGAATTTGCCATTATCTTGATAGCTTCTGCTCTAGTAATACTATTATTTGGCAAGAACTTACCATTTTCATAACCATTTACCACTTTTCTAGCATATAAATTTTGTACCGGGATATAGTACCATGTATCAAACCTCACATCCGAAAAATATGCGCTACTAAAAATAGAGGAAACTGAACTATCGCTTTCATGAAGAGCATCATCATCCTCTTCAGCATATGTGTACGAAGAATTCCCCAGAATAACCACAGCAAAAATTATGGGCCTTATTCTATCATAAGGCAATCATGCCGTCAAGACTGTTTTACAAATAAAAAGACCTCCAAACCTACGATTTGGAGGTCTTATCAGATTGTCGAAAAACCCGGTTTTTCGGCAAGATGATAGCCTGTCAAGAACGGCTTAGCGTCAGTAAAACTTCCTGAGCGGCGGGCACGCCGTGTACCGCGATGTACATAAGTGATCGCAGCTCAGGAATTTTGCTGATGATCAGACGTTATCGGCAGGCTCACCTCCAAACCTAAGATTTGGAGCTCTTGATTTCATTCATACATATTGGCATAGCGGTAAATCATCATGGCTACCTGAGCCCGGGTGGCGCTGTCTCGGGGCAGCAGCTTGCCGTCGGAACCTACCATCAACCCGGTACCTACCGCCCATTGCAATGCTTCCCGGGCATAGGCGCTAACTTGTCCCGCGTCAGGGAAGGACGCAAAAGAGGCCCTATCCGAAACGTCATAGCCCTTGAACTGACTATAACGGTATAAAATCGTGGCGATTTGCTCCCTCGTAACTTTTCCATCAGGAGCAAAACGACCGCCGCCAATCCCGTCCACAATGTGATGTTCCTCTGCCCAGGATACCGCATTGGTATACCATGTACCCGCAGGAACGTCGGAGAAGTTTTCCTCAATGGCGGGAGCGGGCGTACCCTCCATGCGATGGAGCACTGTCACCAGCATGGCTCGGGTCATGGAGCCGTTGGGGGCGAAATACCGAGGAGCAGTACCGTTAAAATACCCTTGCTCGTTGACGAACTTCACGGCATCATAGAACCAAGAGCCACGAGGCACATCACGGAACCAATCGTTATTAAGGGACAGTGTTGCCTTGACGGTCTTACCGTAAGCGCTGATGGTGATGGTCTCATCCCCTTGATAAGAACTGAAATTCAGATTGCCACGGCACATTTCTTTGGTCACTGGGATATAGCTTTTACCGTGCATATCACAGGTCACTTCCAAAGCAAGCCCCAGGGAATCCACAGTCTCGTCTGCCCCTACATTATAGACATCTTGGCCGTTCCAAAGGGACAGATTGGTCACCTCGCAGCCGCCGATAAAAAGCTGAACCCAATGATAATAGTAACCACTGTTCAAATAATAATAACCCGGCGCCATATGAACGAAATCTTCGGTTAAAATATTAGCCCGATGTCCCTCGCTGTTCATCCAGCCTGCAACAACCTCAGCAGGAGAAAGCTGACCGGCGGCGATGTTTTCCCCAGCGGAATAATAGGGAATTTGCTTGAGTACTGTAAAACAGGACTCCCCATTCGGTCGAGTGTGGGAAAAAGTATTGGAAATTTCCTTGGCTCTGATATCGCTGGCGCTTTGTATGGCAGCAAAGGTGCTAAGAGGATCCAATCCCCGGTTCAACCGTTCCACATTGGTCAACCGCAGAACACTCCACTCCTCAGAGCTGCAATTGGCCGGCAATGCCGAGAGCTCCGCCGCCGCCAAGGGCAGAGAAAAGCAAACGAATAATGCCAGAACGCTAAAAAACGATACAAACAACTTTTTCATATCAAGTTCCTCCTGTTGTCATTCTCCGAGGCGTTTTACCCCGTATACAAATGAGTATACCAGAAAAATGCAAACAATGCATCATTTTTTACAATCCATCCATGCCATAAGGGGGAGCTACGGTTCCCCTTTTTTCAGCAATTATAATGCCAGGCCGCCTTCGATAGGCAGTCGTTGTTGCTACCAAGCGTGATGTTTGCTTTCTCCCCGGCGCTTCCCCGATAATCAACGGCGGCTTTTCCCTTACCCTTAAAACACAAACGGAAGCAGATGATATGCTCCTGTTACGGTTTCGATTCATAAAATTATAAGAAAAAATATAAGGATATGGTTTTGTAGCATCTGGTTCAAGCTATTGCATCCGCTCGATTTACAATTCTTCCTCCAAGTGCTCCGGGTCAATCTGTTCAAAAATATCCGTACTCTGACAGAAGAATTCAGTATAATAGGCGCGGAATTTTTCAATGGCTTCGGCGTCTGCGCCGTACATCTCCTGCAAGGTTTTGTCTGGCATTGCCGCAAAGCTTATGATCTCTTTGGCAGCCAGCATGCGCCAGCAATCAGCAGTGTAAGTATACCGCTTGCCGTCATGTCTTTCAATTTCAAAATCAGCGTTATTCGCTCGGATCTCTTCATCGCTGGCGCCGTAATCCTCAATGCCAAGCTTCAACCCGAGAGTCCCCATATCGCCCCAGGCGCCGATATCGTAATTGCCGTTTTGATCCAAATAAATCGGCGCGTCGCCCGGGCTGACCCTGGCTTTTTCCGCCGCCAACCGGTCGCCCAGATAGTCGTCGACATACGCGCGGAACTTTGCGATTCCCTCATCGTCAGCGTCATAAAGCACCTTCAACATGATATCGGGACATTGGGCATAGGCCACCATGGCAGTGGCCCAATTTTCCCGCAGTCCCGCAGCGGTTTCAGCGTCGCCCAAGCCATTTCTCTGGATCCATTCGTCCAGCTCTTCATCGGACATCATATAAAGGGTTGCCCAGCCTTTGCTGCCATTCAACATCAAACTCCCATCCTCTGACGAAGCCCAAGAGCCAAAATTGCAGTTCCCGAGAAGATCAAGGTAAATGGGGTTCTCCCCTTGGGATTTCTGATCCCCGCAGCCCCCGAGGAAAAGGAGGGATAAGAGACAAAAGAGAAGGCATCGTCTCATTTTTTTCACTGGATTTCATCTCCCCTCATATTTCCGTTCAAAGCTCCCTTACAGTTCGATAATCATTTCGCCGGTAAACATCGTAGGGTGATTTGGAAAAACTGATTGATACGGACCAAGGAACACTGATAGAAATACCGCTGACTCTGACGGAATAGTGGGCATAAGCTCCTTGAGCTTCCAAAGAGCTTAAGCGTCCGTAATATTTCAGGGCAACTCTCGCTGCGCCTTTAACGGTATAGTTTTGTGAACCGGACGGCCCTGCGGGAGAGGTTGAGCCGCTGGCGTATTCGGATAAATGAAATTCCGGTATTTGCACAGCCCGCCCTAATTGAACATAATTGTTCTGGGTTAACGGCGTTGTTTTCATCTTTTCTGTTCCTGTGGCGCTGTTCCTTTTCCACAATGTATATCGTGATTTATTGTTTTCGCTATAAGACATAAACGTCATCCCGCCAGTCCAAGCTATGGCGGCGTCATCAGTATATAAAGAATTTGGTATGGGAGCCCACTTCCATTCAAGATATACGGTGGAGTAGGTATAATGATTGGTATGATAGTCAAGCTTTTCTATGACTGTTTTCATCGTAATTTTGCTGGACGCCCGCAACAACTCAGCATCGGTTGAGTCAGGGTTTTTCAAAATAGCGATTTGCTCATCATTATAGCCATAGTTCTTCAGATCCTCTACTGATAATTCCCCTCTCTGCCGCAAAAGTGTTTCATAGGGAGTACTTTTGATACTCTGAATGTCCTCTTGGGTATATCCTTTTGCCCTTAAGGCATCGGTTGATTGCGCACGTAAGCCGTTATAAAGATCATATTCATCATAAACAGCGACATTTGCCCGTTTCAGATTCTCTTCTGCCGGCGGTTCTACCGGATCCAAATTTGTTATTACATTCAACTCATTGGCAAATGCATTCGTCGAAAAACACAAACAAAAAATAATAATGGCAGTTAGCAGAAACATTCGATTTTTCATGAGAGTCTCATCCTTAACGATTCCACATCGCAACAGTTCCCTTGTCTTCCCTGGTAAAGCTCATTGCCACAGCTAATAATTGCCGTCTTATCCCCCTTTCTAATTAATTATATCAACCGATATATGTATTGCATAATACTAATATACCATATAATATAAGTAATTACAATACCCATCCGTGCAATACATGAGATTTCTTCACTCTAATTGAAATGGACGGGAAGCCATTTTAGGGCTTTCCCTCCTTTGGTGGTGATCGTAGCAATATCACCCTTGATGGAGATACTGTCCACAATCA
>CAZWWH010000019.1:0-37550 GCA_964637365.1 uncultured Peptococcaceae bacterium | reverse complement strand
CATCGCTAAAGCTCCTATAGAACCACGCCACGATCGCGTGGTTTTCATTAGACAAAAAGCTCCCAGCGGAATGCCCGCTGGGAGTATAAAAAATGATTTGATGAGAATGTTCCATTAAATATGCTGTTTGGCCATAGCCGCCATCTGCCTTTTGGCCGTACGGTGCGGCAAGTGAACCTTCATGTTCAGCAGCACCACTGCGGAAAGTACCAAACAGATGCCAAAGATTCCGGCAACGGTGATAGCCTCATGAAAGACCAAGACCCCTACGATGGTAGCTACCACCGGCTCTACTGAGGCGATAATCGAAGCCTTGCTGGTTTCCATGTGAGACAGCCCCACTGTGTAAAGGGAAAAGGGAAGGATGGAGCTGACCAAGGCAAAGGCCAGTAAATACAAAAGCATTCCACCGCCCATGGATGCTACCTCGCCAATGGCCTGAAGGTCGCTCATTGGGACCACCACAAAGCTGGCAATGAAAAAGGTGTAAGCCGTCACTGTGAGAGGGTGGTAATTCCGTTTCATAATCAAGGTGCCAAAGATACTGTAGAGGGCGTAGCCAAATCCGGCCAGCAAACCGGTACCCAGGCCCAAAGCGGAAATCGAAGAAGCGTTGCCCAAAACGCCGGTAACGAACACACAGCCGCCAAAGGCCAGGCCCAAAGCGGCCAGCTTCTGGGCATTGATTCGTTCCTTAAAAATGATCGCAGACATCATCATTACCATAATAGGAGCGGTATAAAGCAAAACCGCGGCCACGGAAAGAGACGTTAAGGACATGGTTTTATAATAGCTGAAGTTAAAAAGCATTACGCTGACTAGGCCATTGAACAGAAACAGCCAAAGATCTCTGGGCTTGATTTTTAGAAGACTTCTATCATAGAACATTAAAAAGCCCATCATGACGATGGCAGTAGCGGCTACGCGAATGGCGACAATTTCCATGGTGCCAAGGCCCATTGTTTCCAAACGGCGAACAAAAATTCCCATGACCCCCCATAATACAGCGGCAAGGATCACCAGATATGGCGCGATTTTTTTCACAGTGTGCTTCCTCCTAGATAGCGTTGAATCTCTCATGCCGTGACGTATGGATCCGCATATTTACGGCATATGAAAATGACCTTGTTGAAATGGCTTTTTCAAGGTCACCAAGGTGGAGTTTAGCACAACAAAAACAAAAAAGATAGTTGAAAAAAAATGAAATTTCCCAAAGCGAAAACAAAGAATTATAAGTTTATTTTGCATTGATTATTGACTTGATTTTTCAGACGTGATAATGCTATTGATCATTCCTATGGGTTGTAATTGCCTTTTAGCGAACCTGTTTTTTTATAGAATGCCGCCTGTTATTCCTTTTCCAGTCTATTCCCTTCCGAAAAAGGCAGTCCAATGACGCTGTTCAAATTACAATAGCTTTGGGCAATCATGATGATGGGATCAACTTGCATGGGATCGACTTTGCCTCGAACCACACAATCCTCATTGGCAAAAACCGCGACAATGTCGCCAAAAAACATTGTGAATCCTTCTATTTCCTTTTGGCCGCATACTTTACACAAAAAATTCAGCGAACATTCCTCAATCATGGGAGCTTGGCCCGCTTCGTCAAAAAAAGCTGTAAATAAGCGGGATTTATCAACATTCTTTCCCGAAGCGATACCACAGAAGTCCAGTTCCTTTACGAGTGAAGACGGAGGAATATTCACGCTGAAATAACCGCTTTCTAAAATTCCTTTCGTAATATAATGAGTATCCATCAAGGACACACACAACACCGGCGCAAGACAGGCGCAGCCTCCTGCGCCCACTGTCGTATAGGTGGGCCTGCCGTTGACCATTGCTCCGACGATCATTCCCGGGAACGGACCAACGGCTCGGTTTTCCAGTCTAATTTTTTTCATACGAACTCCTTAAATCACTTAAGCTCAAGCTTCATAATATGCCATTGAAAGGGAGGGCTTTTGCCAATGAATTTTCATGCGCTTTCGATAATCACTGGGGGTTTCTCCTCGAAGTCGTTTAAAACAGCGGCTAAAATACTCTCCGTCATTGTAACCGAGAATGGCGGCGATTTCGCTGATTTTACGTTGGGGATCCCGCAACAGCACAGCGGCGCGATCCATTTTTACCTCAGTCAGA
Source organism: uncultured Peptococcaceae bacterium (assembly GCA_964637365.1). Lineage (GTDB taxonomy): Bacteria > Bacillota > Dehalobacteriia > UBA7702 > UBA7702 > Cryptoclostridium. The sequence continues at coordinate 35,408 of CAZWWH010000019.1, read as the reverse complement.
AAGGCCACGAAGGAAAGGCCGGTTTCCCGTTTAAAGATATGACTGGCATAGCATTTATTCAAATAAAGATCGTGGGCAACAGAATCTAAGGTAGGGGCCTCGTCCACATGGGTCACCACATAGCGGCCAATGGAATACACAAGTTTTTTGTCCACTACCTGATATTTCGTGACGATACCGGCCACATGGGAAAAATCATGGTTCCATTGGGCCAATACTTCAATGGGGTTTTTTACACCGTCGCCCCAATAATATTCAAAATCCTTAGGATACAAAAATTTTCTCAACCAGGGCTTTCGCCGAATTAGTTCCTCATATAAACGGACCTTGGCTTTTTTGGTGGCAACAGCCCCTTTTTGATGGTGAAAATCAACGCTTTGGTAAATGACTTTGATAATTTCGGCACAAAGGTCTTCGGTGCGTACTCCGCCGAGGAAAATATCCTCCACCAGTAGCTCTATCAGGTCTTCAGCCTCTTTCCCCGGGGAGGCGCCGTGGGGATCGGTATGAATTCGTTCAAAGCTATGACGCAGTATCTCACCGCTTAACGGCCGCAGAAGGTAATCGAAAGCTCCGGCCAAAAAAGCGCGGCGCACAGTATCATAATCACCAAATTCCCCTACTAAGATCAAGCGGGTATCCACGGAATTACGGCAGATATCTTTCATCAAAGAAATTTCACCAATATCCCGTCGGTTGACGGCCAGAATCACGATGTCAATATCCTTTTGCTCCAGCAATGAAAGGACCTCTTCCTCCTGGCGAAATTGCCCCTTGTAATGAAATTGACTGTCTTCAGCCAACAAAGCCGCGATCTCACGGCCTAGCCGTTCGTGCTCATCCACCACAATATAACGATACATCGTAACACCTCCGCAATCATCATACTCTCCAAACGATAAAAAGGCAATAATTTTTATTATATGTGGTAAATTTTTTATGTTTTAGGGAGAAATTCCAAAAGGCATAAGTGTTTACCAAAAAATTACCTGGGTATTCAAAAAGCGATTTTGTGGACAAAACCGCCCTATTTCGGTAACATATGGAACGAAATGAAGTAAAACACGGAGAACATCTCAATGCGGGAATTTCGGACAGCAAACAAACAGCGGGTTTAGAAAGATTCTTTGACCTATTGGAACACCGGGAAAACCCAGGAATGGTTGGATCTGGGAATTGACTTTATTATGGGAGAGCGTCAAGGCGGTTACTTTTGGGACTTAGAAGGGAAACGGCTGATGGATGTTCATGTCAATGGCGGTACCTTCAGCTTAGGCCATCGCAACCCTGAGGTCATTCATGCCCTCATTGAGGCAACCGCCCAATGTGACATCGGAAACCACCATTTCCCTTCCGTGGTCAAAGCGAAGTTGGCAAAAACCTTGGTGGAAACAGCCACCCCCGGTATGACCCACGCCATTTACGGCAGCAGCGGTGGAGAAATTGTTGACCTGGCATTAAAAACTGCCCACCATGCCACAGGCAGAAAACGAATTATCTCTGTGCAGAATTGCTACCATGGCCACACTGGGATTGCGGTGACCACTGGCGCCGACCGTTTCGCTGAAATTTTTTTAGCCCAGGGCACTGAGAAAACCAATACCAAGGTACCCTTTAATGATTTGGATGCCATGGAAGAGGCGCTAAAGCAAAACGATGCTGCCTGTGTGATTATGGAAACGATCCCCCATGCCAAAGCCGGGATACCTAAAAGAAGTCAAGGCCCTGTGTGAACAATATGGCGCACTCTATATCGCTGATGAGGTGCAATGCGGCTTGATGCGGAGCGGTAAAATGTGGGCCATAGACGGTTACGGTGTGGAACCTGACATCATCGTAACCGGCAAAGGTTTAAGCGGCGGGATTTATCCCATTACCGCGGCGATTATGAATGACAAAGCCGCCAAGTGGTTGAAAGCCGACGGCTCTGCTCATATGTCCACCTTTGGTGGTTCTGAACTGGGATGTTGTGTGGCTTTAAAAGTTATGGAGATTCTGCAGCGTCAAGAGACCATCGACAACGTGGCGGACATTTCTCAATACCTGCGCCGGGGACTCATGGATCTGCAAGCAAAATATTCCGATTATTTCACGGAAATCCGCCAAAACGGCCTCATTATGGGCTTGGGCTTTGCCGGAGATCAGGGAGCTGTTTCCGTCATGCGGCACCTTTACGACTACGGAGTTTGGGCCATTTATTCCATGCTGGATCCTAAAATTCTCCAATTCAAGCCGGTGATTCTCATTGACCACAGTTACTGCGATGAATTGCTGGAACGCATGGACAGCGCCTTTTATTGCGCCGCCAAAGAGGCTGGCTTTTACCGTTATTCATAAGATGCGGGCAGTGGCATTGTTTACCGATCTGTCCCGCTCTTTCGTATACCTAACTATTTTCTTTCATCCTAATTTTAAAAGGAGGGTCTGCCAAAGTAAGCCCTCCTTTTAAACTGTTTACCGTTTTCGCTGATAATGATCGGCCGTCAACAGGCGATATTCTTAAAATGTTTTTACCAACTCATCCACAGTGGTAATGTCGGCGCCGTAAACTTCCTTCAAATATTTAATGCCGTATTCATAATCGTCTTCGGTGAAGGAGTCGGTAGCGTCCTTGGGAACGATGATGTTATAGCCCCAGCAATATGCATCAGCAGTGGTATGGCGGACGCACATATGAGCATGAAGCCCCGTCATGATAACGGTATCAACACCCAACTCCGTCAAAAGCAAATGCATATCTGTTTGAAAAAACCCGCTGTAACGGCGTTTGGGAATCACATAATCCCCCTCCACCGGAGTCAGTTCGGGAATGACCTCTGCGCCGTGGGTGCCTGCGATGGCATGGTCGCCCCAAAGCTCCAGTTCCTTATCTATGCCTTTAATATGAGCGTCATTGGCATAAATTACATAGACGCCATGTTTTCTGGCTTCTTCTAGCAATTTTGCGGTAGGCGCTACAATACCTCTGGCGCGGTCACATCCCAAGGCGCCTGTCACAAAATCATTGAGCATATCCACTACGATAACTGCTTTCTTTCCCATAGTTGTTAATCCTCCCAAAATATTTTAAATTATATTTTACCACTTTTTACAACCCATTACAATCATAAAATACAGAATATAAGGAGATTCCTCATATCATGAAAACGATATATTCAGTCATAAAAGTTAATGACAGAAGTAGTGAATCAGTATATAATAAAAATATGAAACTGGATTTGTAAAGAATCTATGCGATTCCGCTCTATTTACAATATTCCCCCTTTTTCGTATAATAAAAATATCTTATGAAACGGAGCTTTTTATGAACAGAAGTATTCCATTGTCCATCATTTTAACCATTGTGACTTGCGGGATTTACGGTATTTATTGGTTCATTTGCCTGACCAATGAAATCAACAATGCTTCGGGAGAAGGCGGCACCAGCGGCGGCGTCTGCTTTCTGCTGACCATTGTGACCTGCGGCATCTATGGACTCTACTGGGCCTATGTTACTGGGCAAAAGCTTGGTGCGGCCTTAAATAAGCGTGATGTGAAATTCGATGAAGCCATGCCCATCGTTTATCTGGTGCTCTGCGTATTTGGTTTCAGCATTGTTACTTATGCTTTGATGCAGTACGAGTTGAACAAAATTGTCTGAATCTATGACTCAATCTGTGAAAAAACAGCGAATCCTCACCATGACCAAAGTGGCGGCGGCCATTGGTGCGGCAGGACTTTGCTATACCGCCATACATAAGGCCACAGGATTTTTCATTCCCTGTCTCTTCCATCAAGCCACAGGGCTTCTCTGCCCTGGCTGCGGCGTATCCAGAATGTGTCTTCATTTGCTGCGCCTGGATTTTTCCGGTGCATTTGGAGCCAATCCCGTACTCTTTATGATGCTGCCGCTGCTGGCTCTGATTCTAATTCGTTCCATGATTCAATATTACCGCGCCGGTACGACGACTCTCTCCCGCCGTTGGGAGGTTCTTGCCATTGCGCTGTTGGTGATTTTACTAATTTTCGGCGTATTGCGGAATCTTCTCCAATATGCAATACTGCATCCTTGATTTTTAAAATTCAATGAGGTGAAATATCATGACTGATTATATTGCTTATGCAAAGGAATGCGGCATTAGTGAAGCCGCTGCTTTCAATCCCCAAGAACTGCCCTTTGACGATGCTGCTATTTTACGTCAGGGCTGTGAAGCCAATGACTGCGGAAAATATGACACCAACTGGAGCTGCCCGCCGGGTATTGGCTCTATTGAAGAAGTGGAGTCCAAGGTGAAACAGTGGCGCCACGGCATCGTCATGCAGTTTCTCACCGAGGCCATTGATTCCTCCCTACAACCGGAATTGTTCAAGGAAATTTCAGGCTCCTTCAATGTTATGGCCAGGAAAGTCTTTGATAAGGTTCTGGAGGAACACGGCGACGGCTATATGCTGGGCCGGGGCGGTTGCACCATCTGCAAAGAATGCACTTACCCAGAAAAACCCTGCCGCTACCCGGAACAGATGATTCCCTGTATTTCCAGTCACAGCATTAATGTTTACCGTTTGTGGGATTCCACTGGTTTTCGCCGGGGCAATTTAAGCGAAACGGATTTATATGCCATCATTCTTTATTAAATAAAACGTCCTTCTTTTTATTGTATTTGAAAATTGTATCCTAAAAATATAAGAATATGTAGAAATGTGTCGAAAAATGGAGTATAATAAAAACACCCGCTAAAATATAGCAGGTGCTTTATTGGTGGGCCCACCTGGGATCGAACCAGGGACCGACCGGTTATGAGCCGGGGGCTCTACCGCTGAGCTATAGGCCCGTCAAATTTGCTTGACCAATTTATTATACAATAAGGATGCTGTATTTGTCAATGAATGAAGGACCGTGACCATGGAGAGAAAGCACCGTAAAAAATTGATCATCGTCTCCCTTGTGCTTTTGGGAGCTCTTTGCTTTGGCGCCGGAACTCTGTGGGGCCGCTATGTCCAACAGCAGGAAACTGAAAAGGTCATGGCTGAAGCCGCCCGGAGCCAAGAGGAAGAGACCATTTCCCAAAAGGGAAATACGGAGCTTTTGAATCTCAATACCGCTGATTACAATGAGCTGGTGTCCCTTCCCTGTATTGGTGACGCCACTGCCAGAAAAATTCTGGAATTTCGTGAAGAATACGGCGGTTTCAATGAGTTGGAGGATTTGGTTGTCCTGGATTTATTGACGGAACAGCAGCTGGAGAAAATTGCGGGGAAAGTGACGGTGTTTTTCCCATGATGAAGCGCCCTCTGGCCATGGCAGTGCTTTTGGTCATCGCATCTCTTACGATGAGTCGCTATGTGAGCGGGTCATCGTTTCTTTATATTGTTTTGATTTCCTTTGGTGTTCTGTGGCTGGCCATCGCGGTTAAGCGCAGGGCCCGCTGGTTTTGGTGGTTCATGGGGTTCCTGCTGGTGCTTGGTTTTGTTTACGGCGATGTCCGCCTTACAGAACCGCCGGTCTTTCCCCTCAAGGATGAGGGACTAACTACCGTAACAGGGGAGGTGCTCTCCTATCCAGAGGACGACGGCGCCACCCAGACCTTTCTTTTTCGCACCACTGCGGTGGAGGGCACTGCCGGTACCTATGACTTACACGTTTCCGCCTCCTCTGAGGAGGAAATTGAACCTGGCGACCTTTTGGAGATCAAAGGTACTGGGCGGTCCGGCAGCATCTCTGCCAACCCAGGCGTCTTTGGATTTGACAGCTATTTGGAAAACCTTCAGGTTTCCGCCATATTTTCTACGGTGTACGACGGCTCCGTGGTACACCAAGGCCAGGCCCGCCATCTTTTGCAAAGCGGGTTTTTCTGGCTGCGGCACCGTTTTGAAGCGGCTACCTCCCATCTAACGGAAAATGGCGCCGCCATAATTCACGGCATTTTTCTGGGGGATACCTCCTCCTTAGACCAAGAGATTTTGGATGTATTGACCAAAACAGGGATTCGCCATTGTTTTTGCGTGTCGGGTCTGCATGTTGGTTACGTCGTACTTTTGGTGCTGCTGCCCTGTTCCCTATTGCGAGTGTCGGCGAAAAAGCAATGGCTGCTGCTCTTGCCCTTACTGGTGGTTTACTGTGGCATCACAGGATTTCAGCCCGCAGTGGTGCGAGCCTCGGTTATGGCCTTGGTGTTGTGGGCAGGGTACGGTTTTGGCAGACAGTTCGACCCTTATTCCTCGTTATCACTGGCGGCTTTGATGATATTGCTATGGAATCCCTGGAATTTATGGCAGGTGGGGTTTCAGCTGTCCTTTGGTGCAGTGCTGTCCATCTTCCTTTTCCAGAAATTCTTCCGCAAACTGTTGCCGAAAAAAGGCCCCGCAACCTTATGGAATGCCCTGGCAGTGACCTTCGCCGCCCAAGTTGGTATCATTCCTCTTATTGCCTATTATTTTCATGTGGTCAGCGTCATTTCCTTTTTACTGAGTCCCTTGATCTGCCTGATTGTCGGCGGAATCGTTATCATCTCCCTTACGGCGCTGATTCTGGCGGTGGTGTCTCCCTTTGCCGCAGCCATTTTCCTTTATTCCGCGGAAGCCCTATCAGCCCTAACCATGGCACTGTCTGCCTTGGCCTCAACTCTGCCGGGAGCTTACTTTTCCTGCCCGGGGCTTTCCCTTTGGTGGGTGGCAGTCACAGAGACGCTCCTTTGTATCACTCGTTTCGCACCTTGGTTTCGCGATCATTCCAAGCTCAGCTTGGGGATGGTGATGATAACTCTGTCCTTTTTCCTGGCGCCCTTTTCTCCATTTCACCATAACGATGATTTTACCGTGACCTTTCTTTCCGTAGGCAACGGCGACTGTATTCATATCCACACCTCGGAGCAAAAAAATTACCTCATTGACGCCGCTGGGGCTTTCGGAAACAAAGATAGCACCGCTGTCAATATCATTCGGCCATACCTGCTCAACTGCGGCGTCACTTCCTTAGATGGCATTTTCTGCACCCATGGCGATACGGATCACAGCGGCGGCATTCCCTATTTATTGTCCTACTTCCCTACGGAGACGCTGTATCTTTCCTCGGCGGCCCGGGATTCCTATGGCGATTTAAAGGACGTTGCGGCGCAGCATGGCGCCGTTGTTACGGAGCTGTCGCGAGGGGACAAAATTTCCCTGGAGGACGGCGCGCTGCTGGAAGTGTTATCCCCGGAAACAGCGGATTACGGTCCCGATAATGAGCTGTCCCTGGTCATGCGCTTAACGAAAGGTGAAACCTCCCTGCTTTTCACCGGTGACGTCGGCGGCTACGGTATGACGGCTCTGGTGGAAGACGCGGCGGATTGCTCCGCCGATATTTTACAGCTGCCTCATCATGGAAGCGCCACGGGATACTCCACGGACTTTTACCATAAGGTCAATCCCGAAGCTGTGGTGGCGAGCCTCGGTCAAAACAATGACCACTTCCCCGCCGACAGCGTGGCAGGCTACTGGCGGCAGAAGGGAATCCCCTTTTACCGCACCGATGAGGATGGCGCTGTGACCTTTCTCGTCAAGGATGACAGTTGGGAGGTCAGTTGTTATCTTCCCGACGGAACAGCGAGAAGAACGATGGAGCGTCGGCTTTATCATAGTAATTGACCACGCCGCGGCAAACTGCTGCGGCAATTTCCTTTTGATAGGCGGGATCCAGCAGCATAGCCTCCTCCTCACGATGGGACAAAAATCCCGCCTCCACAATGACCACGGGAACAGCTACGGCTTTCATCAAATAAGGTCCGTTTAAAGATTGGGCCTCCCGTTCCCGTAGCTGGTCGGTGTCGTGAATCACGGTTTTTTGGATGGCCTTCGCCAGCTTTTCCCCTTTTTTGGACTGAGGATGATAAAAAATCTGAGCGCCGCAGCAGCTGGCATCTGGATCGGCATTGCATTGCATGCTGATGAGGATTTCCGCTTCATGGTCGGAAATCAAAGCGGCCCTGGCGTCGAGATCCTCTTTCTTTACATTACTGTAACACATATCCTCGGTGCGGGTCATGACCACCGTAGCGCCGTAACGCTCCAATTCCTTTTGGAGCAAAAGGGCCAGTTCTAAATTAATGGCCTTTTCCTCACTGCCGGATGCGCCAATGGCCCCTGGGTCGTCACCGCCATGGCCGGCATCCACCGCAATGATATGCCCTGTCAACGGCTGAGAGCTATTGGCGGCAGTGGAGGCCACATGGCGCCCTCCCAAGAAAAAGCAGGATATCACCGCCAATACTACGACCATTAAGGCTCCGCAGCGAAACAATCGTCCGGGATGAAAGGAACGGATAAAAAGCAAAATGGCACCTTCTCCCTGTTTTTTCTTCCATTTTATGTGATGCTCCCCGGGAAAATCACTGTTGCCATGAGGAATTTTGACTGTGCCGCTCATTATGGTATAATAGTAAACACCATAACAAAAAAGGAGTTCGCAATGGATACCATTCTTATTGTGGAAGATGACGAAGCGTTAAACGACGGGATTGCCATTGGACTGGGGCAAAGGGAATATCGCTTTATTCAGACATATACCATGGCGGAAGGAAAGGCCGCTATGGACGAGGGAGGCTTTGACCTTTGCATCCTTGACGTGAATCTGCCTGATGGCAGCGGCTTTGACCTTTGCCGCCATCTGCGTGCAACCAGTGAACTGCCGGTGGTGTTCCTTACGGCCAACGATATGGAAACCGATATCGTCCGCGGCTTTGAGTTCGGCGGCGATGATTATATTACCAAACCTTTTAGCCTGATGGTACTGCGGGCCCGCATCGGGGCGCTTTTGCGTCGAGCCAAAAGCGGCGGTGGGCGTCTGGCAAGCGTCTATGAAAACCATGGCTATTCCTTTGATTTTGAAGCCATGGATTTTCGTAAAAATGGGCAGAAAATTGAACTAAGCAAGACAGAGCAAAAGCTCCTGAAACTCCTCATTGCTAACGAGGGCAATGCTGTACCCCGGGATTTACTGGTGGATCGCATTTGGACCGACGGCGCGGAATATGTCGATGAAAACGCCCTTTCCGTCACGGTAAAGCGTCTTCGCGCCAAGCTGGAGGACAAGCCTCAGAAGCCCCAATTCATCCGCACCGTTTACGGCATCGGCTACCGCTGGGAGGCCGGCGAACATGAGTAACACTGTGATAATAATATTATGCGCCGCTGGGGCGCTGGCTTTGGCCGCAGTTGCATGGGCCATCATTTCTTGGCGAAAAACCGCAAACACCATGAAAGCCCTGAACCATCTCGTAGACAACGCCATAGACGGAACCTTTGAGGAAACAATTTACGATGAATCCCAATATTCCGCCTTGGAGGCCAAAATGTCTCAATATCTGCAAAGCTCTTATCTTTCCCAGCGGAACCTTTCCAAAGAGCGGGACAAAATTAAGACGCTAATTTCTGATATTTCCCATCAGACCAAAACGCCCATTACCAATATACGCCTTTATGCCCAGCTACTGACAGAGAAAGAAGGATTGTCCCAAGAGGAGCTGGCACTGGCGGAACGAATTTCCGACCAAGCGGAACGACTGCAATTCCTCATCAGCGCCTTGGTAAACCTCTCCCGTTTGGAGACAGATATTATTTCGGTAAAACCCATGAAAGCCAATGTGTTGGAACTGCTGGAGGCCGTAGCGGCCCAAGGCAGCAGCGCCGCCGCAAAAAAGGGCATCACCTTGGAGGTGCAGTGCAAAGCCGACGTCACCGCCATGCTGGATGAAAAGTGGACCATCGAGGCGCTGTGGAATATGGTGGACAATGCCATCAAATACACTGATCCCGGCGGTACGGTGACGCTTTCCGCCGAAGCCCACGAAATGTTTTGTACCATTAAGGTACGGGATAATGGCATGGGCATTGCCGAAGAGGAGCAAAGCCGTATTTTCAGCCGCTTTTACCGCTCGCCCCAGGTTCGCAAGGAGGCGGGGGTGGGCATTGGCCTCTATCTCAGCCGCCAGATCATCTCGGCCCAGAACGGCTTTATCAAGGTTTATTCCAAGCCCGGTCAGGGGACGGTGTTTTCCGTCTCCCTGCCCAGGGACCGGCGTTTGATTGATCTGGAAAATGATCTAGACTTAAAAGCACGCTGAGATGCATTGCGATCATAATGGCAAGAAAAACTCCCTGACTTGCAGTTGACAGGTCAGGGAATTGCTTTATCGTCAGACGACTGTTTTTGAATTGGATACACACTTTGATTCCTTCTATATCTTTATGATGAATGATTGTCGTAATGGTGCTTTGAATCTGGTGAAATATCTTCATAAATAATTTTACCGTGAGACTTTTCAAACTCATTCACGCATTTTTTGATGTATTGCTCGATTGCTTTATTGGCTGAGCGGCCTTCCGATAAAGCAAGATACCGAAATTTCTCAAAATACAACCGATCAACACGCAATGTATAGCGCAATAATTTATCTGCCATACTTCTATTCTACCTCCATTTGATAAAGTTTAATTTTATTTCTACCATTACTATATATTAAAATTATATCTGAAAAATAATCTAAGATTAACTGACTTATATATCAGTTAATTTAAACATAACTTATGCGGACATTACTTTAGAAAGTTCTTGTTGAAAGCAACCGTCCGTTTAGAATTTACATTTGTTAGTTTTCAATCGCAAAGATGACAAAACCGTTAGATTTCCGAAATAATCTGGTAAGATTTTTTTGTTACGATAGCATCATCGAAAAGAAGAGCGAAAGATTGCTCCAAATCACTTCTCGGAGGTAGAAAAATGAAAATTCTGGAAACAAAGGCCTTAACGAAATATTACGGTAAGGAACCGAACATTGTAAAAGCTCTGGATGGTGTGGATCTTTCCATTTACGATGGGGAATTCGTGGCAGTGGTCGGAACCTCCGGCAGCGGGAAATCCACGCTTCTGCACATGTTGGGCGGCCTGGACCGTCCCACCGGCGGCATTGTGACCGTAGACGGCAAGAACATTTTCAATCTGAAAGACGAGGCGCTGACGATTTTCCGCCGCAGAAAAATCGGCTTCGTATTCCAAAGCTACAACCTGGTGCCGGTGCTGAACGTTTATGAAAATATCGTGCTTCCCATTGAGCTGGACGGCGGCAGAGTTGATAAGCAATATATTGACAACATCATTTCCGTGTTGGGACTTGGCGAAAAACTGCGCAGCCTGCCCAGTCAGCTTTCTGGCGGACAGCAGCAGCGGGTGGCCATTGCCAGAGCCTTGGCCGCGAAGCCCTCCATCATCCTGGCTGACGAGCCCACCGGGAATCTTGACAGCAAAACCGGTATGGATGTATTGAGTCTCATGAAGCTGACGGCGGAAAAATTCGGTCAAACCATGGTGATGATTACTCACAACGACGAAATTGCCCAGCTGGCCGACCGTATCATCCGCATTGAAGACGGAAAAATCCTCTATGGTGGTGATGCGCAATGAAAGTGAAAAACCAAAAAACCATTCGCCGTTTAAGCAACCGTATTTTATCAGCGAACAAAAGCCGTAACCTTATCGCCTCTTTGGCAATTTTCTTGGCGGCTTTTCTTATTACCGCCGTGTGTTATGTCGGTATCAACGCCTATGTCAGTTATGACGAATTGATGACCCGTTGGCACGGTACCACCGCCGACGCTGTGGTGAGCCGTCCCACCAACGGACAGATCGAAATCATGAAGGAAAACGATGACCTGGACTCTGTCGGCGTCAAGCTCACCGCCTCCATGGCGTCAAAGGACGGCAACAAGGAATTTCCCATCACCCTGCAATATCTCGACAAAACCGCCTGGGAAAAGGACAAATCACTTTATCGGGACATCAAGGGGGCTTATCCCAAAGCTGAGGATGAAATTATGCTGTCCCGGGCGTCTCTGAAAAAACTGGGCATTGATGCCCCAAAAATCGGGAAAGAAATTACCCTGGGATGTCGCAACGACATCAAAAAATGGGAAAGTGACTACATGGAGGACACTGTCCGTACCTTCCGCTTAAGCGGTTATTACACCGACGATTCGGAAACCGACGTCGAAGCCATGACCTCTGCCAGCGCATTGGTGTCCCAGGCATACGCCGAAGCCACGGGAAATACCGTAGACCGGTTCGGACGCGCCCTGCTTTACTATGGCGACGACCTGCCCAAGGATTTAGAGGAATTTGAGGACAAGTTGGAGGAAAGCCTTAATCTCCAACGGGGACAGAGCTTTTCCTCTTATTACAACGACGGCTTCAGTGATGAAAAAGTATACACCGTTGTTGCCGTGGCTATCTTCCTGGCTCTGATGATGTTCAGCGGATATCTTCTGATTTACAATATCTTTTACCTTTCGGTCTCTAAGGACATTCGCGATTACGGCTTGCTAAAAACCATCGGTACCACCAAAAAACAGTTAAAATCTGTGATTCGCCGCCAGGCTCTGGTTCTTTGTTTGTTTTCCATTCCTTTGGGCGTCGCTGCGGGGCTTTTCTTCGGACAAATCGCCATGCCGGCAGTGATCAGCGCCATGGGCGGCGCTATCGTAAGCTATCATCCCAAGTTCTACCTTTCCATCCCTCTGGCAGCGGCGGTATTCTCCTTATTAACGGTTTTAATCAGTATCAACCGTCCCGCAAAAATGGCGGGGAAAATTTCTCCCATTGAGGCCACGCGCTATACCGGCCCTGTGGGGAAAAAGAAATCCAGCCGCTCCACCAACGGCGGCAAAATCAGCCGCATGGCCTTCCGCAATGTCTTCCGTGACAAAAAGCGCTCCTTTGTGGTGATTATATCCCTGTTCCTAGGGCTCACCACCTTCTCCCTGATTATGACCATGGTGGGAGCCATGGACACGGAAAACTATATTGACGAATGTATTGACAGCCCTGTAGAATTGAGCAACGCCTTGATGGTGAATGACGACGGTGAATTCTATGAAGCCGAAGCCATCAATGACGAGGTCCTGGCTTACTTGAATGAGGTCGACGGCGTAACCAAGGTCTCCCAATCCATCTTAACCCTTTATGACAGCACCTACACCAAAGAGTTCGACAGCTACCTTCACTGGGTGGATGAAACCTACCATATCCCCTTTGTAGAAGCCAAAAAGAATATGTCCGGCGCTTTGCTGGGGGTGGACAGCGACTATCTTGCGATACGTAACGATCTTACCGAAGAGGAACTGGCGGCCTTTGACCGAGGTGAGTTGGCCTTTGTAGACGGAGGTCTTACCGATGATTTCACCCTGCCCAAGGATTTCACCCTGAGCAATCCTGAAACCGGAGCAAAAACCACGCTGAAAAACGGCGGTGGGATTGATCTTTCGGCCTTTCCCATACAGGGAATGGGCCAGGGCGTTACGTTAATCGTATCAAAGGAATGCGCCCGCACCTACGGCGTTGGGGAAACGGTGGCTACCGTCTATGTGGAACTCGCCGAGGACCAAGAGGCGGCGGCTACTGAAGAAATCGAAAATTACGTCAAGAGCAATGAGGGGCTGCAAATTGCCTCTCGGGAAAGCCTGCGGGATACGATGAATACCTTTAAAGTGATGCTCAACGGCCTTGGCGGTGGTTTGGCCCTGGTGCTGGCCTTTATCGGCGTCATCAACTTCATCAACGTTATGGTCAGCGGCACCCGCAGCCGCAAACGGGAGCTGACCATGATGGAAAGCATCGGCATGACGAAAAAGCAAATGAAACAGATGCTTCTCACCGAAGGCGCTTATTATGCCATCATCTCCTTAGGTCTTCTCTGGACCGTGGGAACGGCTTTGGGCTACCTCCTCTTCGTCCTTTTCAAACAGGAGGCAAGCTACGCTGTTTATTCCTTCCCGGCCTTATCCCTCATCATCGTGTCCTTGGTGGTGACTGCGATTTGCTTGGTAGTTCCCATGATAACCTACAGCCGCTTCTCCAAAGAAAGTATCACTGACCGTCTCCGCACGGAATAACGGTTGGTTCAACAGCCTGCCGATAAAGTCTGATAATGAGCAAAATTCCAGGCCATACAATGAGGATAAGGGATCGCTCAAAAAATCTTTTTGTCATCAACGAAAAATGGACACAATTCTGTGTTACAATATATGGTAAGAAAACTCAGAAAGGAGAGCCTATGAATATTCTGTTTTTCTTGACTCCCAAAGATGAGCTTGCCTATATTTTCGACGACTACTCCCTCCGCCAAACCGTGGAAAAGATGGAATACCACCGCTACACCTCGATCCCCGTGCTGTCTCGGGAGGGAAAATATGTGGGCGCCATCACCGAAGGAGACCTCCTTTGGTTCCTCAAAAACGAACACGAACTGACCTTGAAGGACGCGGAGCAATGCTCCATTAGCCTAGTACACCGCCGTTCCGATTATCGGGCTGTAAAAGTCTCCACTGATATCAACGACCTGGTAGAGCGTTCCATGGAACAAAACTTCGTGCCGGTGGTGGATGACCGCGGCATTTTTATCGGCATTATCACCAGAAAAAATATGATTAAGTATCTCTACGACAAAGCCAACGCCACGGTAATGACCGAGCCTGCCGACGCGATTCAAGTCGCCGCCACCCTTTAGAAGCTCAACGAAATAGCATAAGAAGAGCCCTGGAAAATATCCAGGGCTTTTTCTTATACCATAATCTTGCTGACTTATGGGACTATTGTGAATATATTATAAAAGCTTTCTTACAAATCAGAAAACTACCTGTACAACAATAGTAATGCCTCTTGTTGCATTAAAAGTATATGTAACCCCTGCATCGGTAACATTACTATATTTAACATTTTCGGGCATCAACTGAACATTACTAAATCCACCGGAAGTATAATTTTTTGTAGCGCCTGTTTGATCCCTTCCTACAAACGAACCATTGACATATCGATTACCGGTAACTAACCAATATAACTGGGAGCCGGTGGGGCTAAGGCCGCTACCATTCGCTAACCTTGTGTAACTTCCAGTAGCTTTACAAAGATGGAGGAATCCTCCAGAATTGCTATACCCGACTGAAAGCGTAATTCTAAATGATGAGGAACCATCCATAGCCTGGTTGGATTTAGTCAAGGAGGAACTATTTGGTGAAATGACATCCTGACCTAAAAGTACTGCTTTTTCATTATCCGATAATAAAACTTTGCTCATACGGACGTCAACAGTAGACTGAACTGTGGCCTGTTCATCTACATCCATCCCCCAAATAGCCAAGCCAGTATTTGCTATCGTCTTTTGGGAAACGTTCATTGTATCAACTGCAATTAATTCGTTTCCTTCAATAAAGTATGCTCTATCTGTATTTGGTACATTATTTACAATATGAACTTTAAAAACGAGTTATCCCCTGTATTCGCAAATGGAACAAAGTACAAGAAGTACACCGCTGAAGGTTCCGATCGTAGTGATAGAAAACGGCGAAGTGACAAGACGATCGAAGAAATCATAGCTTTCCGCCCTGGACAACGGCAAATACCCACGGAAAATCAGATAGCAGATCCCAACCAGCAGCAGTAGGCCGATTCCCAAAACAAATTCCCCCCAGCCAATCGTAAGGGAGCAGCCCTGCTTTTTCAGGCGGCGCAGGCCGACGATGTGATCGGCGGAGAAGATCAAGGCCCCCACCAGAGACATGACCCCCAACCAAAGGTAGACAGGACCGGTATTAAATACGTTTACATAGGACTGCTCAATTTGATATAACACAAGGCTCATTCCCAGCAAATAAACAATAAAAACGATATTTTTTACGAATTTTACTTTCCCAATGTCTCATTTCCTTTCATATTCAATAAACTGTAAACCTATAGTATAATACTATAATACAACTAAATGGAAATAATGTCGAGAAAAAACATGAAATATATTGGCAATTTTGATAATAAAAGAGAATTCGGCGTTTGTATAAAAATCAAACATCACCGCCTATGTGAATGGGCGGTTTTTTTATTTTAAAGAAATGTTTTGTCAAAAAATTATACCCATGTGCAAAAAAAATAAAACAGTGTTTAAGTATTTTAACATGCGAGAAGAGGAGCTTTGCTTTTATGTTGAAAAATTTAAACACTGTTGATTGATTTTTCGGGAAATAGAGAGATGTTCAAAAAATGATACCACGATTACGCAGGGAAAATAAAAATTGTTCTTTTGAACTTTTGTGGCATGGCTTATGCAATATAAAAAGACAAAGTTAATTCTTACGACCAATGCCTAACTTATTCAAACGGTAATACAGTGTTTCACGGCGAATGCCTAAAGCGCGAGCTGTTTGCGAGACATTCTCGCCATTGATGCGCAAGGCCTCTAACAGTACTTTCCGCTCATAGTCTTCCATAATCTCCGACAATGAATGGCCGCTGCTCAGGCGTGCATTCAAAAGTCCGTTGTCTTTCTCCATGGATGTGAGCAGGTAAGGCGGTAAATCACGATATCCTAAGAAGCGCGTTTCGGTCGTTACATTCATCATATACTCGATGACATGCTCCAACTCCCGCACATTACCCGGCCAATCATAATGGTTAAACACTTTTTTGCATTCCTTGTCGATTCCCTCAATATTCAAGTGGTATTCATTGTTGATGCGTTGTAAAAAGTGTGACGTTAAATATGGGATGTCGCCTTTTCTGGCTTTTAAAGGCGGGATATTCAATGTGACTACAGAGAGGCGGAAGTAAAGATCCTGGCGCAAAATGTTTTCTTCCACCAACTGCCAGGGATTTTGGTTGGTAGCGCTTATGAGACGGCAAGTGACCTCCATGGGCTTGCTGCTGCCCAGGCGGGTGAATTGGCGCTCTTGCAGAACCCGCAGCAATTTGCTTTGGATAAACAGCGGCATCGAATTGATTTCATCGAGAAATAAGGTACCGCCGGCAGCCTCTTCCAGGTAACCCTTTTTATCCACTGCACCGGTGAATGCTCCTTTGACGGAACCAAACATCAATGTTTCCAGAAGATTTTCCGGAATGGCGGCACAGTTGATGCCAATGAATTTACCGTTTCGGTTCAAGCTGGCATTGTGGAGATTTCCTTGCCGGTGCCGGTTTGTCCCCAAATCATCACGGGAGCATTTTTCACTGCCACTTTTTTGGCGATTTCCAGCATCTCTCGAACCTGAGTGCTGATACCGATAAAATCTGAAAGGGTAAAGCCGGTACCATTGGTATGCTTTTCTTTTTTCTTAAAATACCGATTGCGGTAATCTAAAATTTTGGCAATTTGACGGTCGGAATAATTGGCGTCATTGCCAATGGAGTAAATGTACTTCAATTTATCATTGACAAAGTAGGGATAGGAGCGGGTAAGAATGTCTTGTTTTTCTCCATCTTTGCTAAAAAACGTGAGCAAGAATTCCTTGGCAGGGAACCCCGCCTTCAATTTATAGCGGTTGGTGCTGGCCGGGTACATATCGGGCCATAGGTTGTATTCCTTTTGACCGATGAGTTCCTCCCGCGAAACGCCTTCGTGTTTCAAGATGACGTCGTTGACCCAAATGATCGTTTCTTCGTCATCCGTAATATATACCCCTTAAGAAAGATGGTTTAACACTTCCTCATAAAGGAGCAGTTGTTCTTGTAAACGGTTCAATTCTTCCTGCGGGCGTGTATCCATCCATCATTCACCACCGTTTAGAAATTTATTTTAACAATACCATTATATCTAGCCATGGGGCAATTTGCAAGAAAGGTAGGTGAAAATGGTTCGCCCTTCATAAATGTTGATTATTTTTTGTGAAAAGAAAGGAAGGTAATATTATGAAAATGAATTCAATCACTCAGCAATCTGTCCAGTACCGTATGTGGAGCGAAGATCAATGCGCTGAAGTTTTCAACGCAGTCTGCCGGGTTTTGGCAAAAACCGGCTGTATGGTTCGGAATGAAAAGGCCAAAAAGCTGTTAAAGGACGCTGGCTGCTGCATTGAGGGCGACCATGTGAGAGTTCCTGCCGGTCTTTTGCGCTGGGCGGTAAATGCCGCTCCCGATACCATTACCATGTATGACCGTTTGGGGAATCCTGCCTACACCATGGCTCCCAATGTACCCAATATTGGCCCCACCAATTCCGATACCTGTGTTTGGGACGGCGAAACCAACACCAAACGCCGCGCCACCACCGAAGATGCTGTGAATTTTGCCTTGCTTTGCGACGCCCTGCCCAATATGGCATGGGCCAGCACCTTGGTGCTAATTGACGACTGCAATGCCGCCATGTCCGATGTACACGAGCTTCGTACTATTTTGCCCTTGACCATTAAGCCTGTGATGAATTTCGCTCTGGGACTGGAAAACCTGAAAGACATGGTGGAAATGGCGGAAATCGTGGCAGGCAGCAATTGGCCGTGAATCCCTTTATTATGACGGAAATCTGCCCGGTGCCTCCCATGCAGCATACGGAAAGCGGTATGGATCAAATCATGTTCATGGCGAAAAAACGCCTGCCTGTTCTTTATATGCCCGGCGCTTCTCTGGGCCTTGCCGCTCCCATGACCGCTGCCGGCGCTGTTGTTGTCGGTTTATGCGATACCCTTATGGCTTTGCTGGTGTCTCAGCTGACCCAGCCCGGCGCTCCCTTCATCGGCTGCGTTCTGTCGGAAAATGTGGAAATGAACACTGTCACCTGTAGTCAGGCCCATCCCGAATATCTCATTGGGCTTTCCGGCGCTGCCGACGTTTTCCGTTATTTGGGAATTCCCTGCTGCTCCAATTTGGGCGCAACCACCAAAGGCGTTTTCGACGCCGAAGCCGCCTTTGAAACCACAGTAGCTCTCTACACCAGCATGCTCAGCGGCGTTAATATGTCCTTTACCAACGGCGCTTTGGAACACGGCAAATCCAGCTGCATCGAAGAATTGGTCTTCGCCGACGAAGTGGCAGGCTTCCTCAAAACCGTCTTACAGGGACAGCCCGTCAATGAATATACCTTAGCCGAAGAAGTGATTCACAACGTAGGCCCCGGCGGCAACTTCCTGGCCGAAGCGATGACTGCCACCGAAGCCAGAAAACAGTGGAAATCCTCCTGTATCAAAGGGATGACCTTTGAAGAATTGCAGGCCGACTCCATGCCCGAACTGGGTCAGCGTCTGCGGGCCAGAGCCAAGGATATCATTGCCAAAGGTCCCCAGAATCCTTTGGACGACAATACCTTAAAAGCCCTGGACGAAATTGTAAAACGCACCGCCAACCGTGTTGGGAAATAAGCCCATTTCATCACCTCATTATGGGGACATCGCCATCGGAGATGTCCCTATAATGAGACGATGAAAACTGAATTAAAAAGTCACCCGTGAAATTCACGGGCGACTTTTTGTACTTTAATCAAATTGCCGGGGATCGTCGGGGGCGTTTTGGAAGACGGGGCATTTTCTTGGGAATTTTCCCTCGGTGATGGGGCATTCCTTATAATGCTCGCAAACTAAATCCTGCTTATGATAGCCTACCGGCGCGGGACTGCCGCAGGCGTACTGGGTCAGATATTGTATCTTTACGTCCCATTCCTTTTGCAAATGGGGGCAGTCATCGGTAAAGGTAATGGCAATGGTTGGCTTCATAATTATTTCCCTTTCTTTTCCGACCATTGGGGATGCCCCACGGCGATAATTTCAATTTTCGTTTCAATGTGGAGCTTGATCAGGGCCGAAGGATCCTTCCCGGTGCGGACTTCTTCTTTTTCCACCAGAATTTCATAGTCGCTAATGCCCTGTTCCTGCATTTCTTGGGCAATACGCTTTTTCCCCTCGGCAATGGCGTCTTTGGCGGCTAGAATCATAAGGTTGGTATTATCCAGTACTTGACATTCGCCTTCTCCGATGGTATCAGTGGAGGGCTCGTATTTGATGCGGCCCCAGGGAGCGTAAATGGCGATGCCGTTGGCTTCATGATTTTGTACCAGGACGCGGTAAATGGTCATGACCTTCCCTGCGGCGGCGCCTACGGCGTTGGCGACGTCGTTGTGGGGCGGGAATACCGCTTCGGTATAAAACCGTTTGGCAGCTTCAGGCAACCAGGCATGAACCGGTGCGCCAATGCCAATGATGGGCATTTGAAGCTGAAAACGGTTGGCCAATAGGCCGGCCTTTTGATTCCACACAGAATTGCGGAAAAAGAATTCCATGGTTTCGTCATGGTGGTGGTCATCTTCATAAAAGGGACTGATGCCGGCTTTTTCGTATTCCAAAATACTGTCCAAAATAACGCGGCACATCTTTTCCGTAATAAGGTCTTTGGCTGTGTCTACCAATTCATCGGTATCCATATCCCGTTGACGGGCCATCAAGGCCGCCGCCAGAAGAGCCGCATCCCTATCGCCCACTTCATATTTGCCTTCGATGTGAAGCACATCGGTAGGCGTAAAGCCGACAGTGCCAAGAATTCCATGGTTTACCAAAGGCTCTACCAATACAAAGTTGGGATTGATGTTAAGGATTTTCCCCAGCTTTGCCACGGTGTGAGGTCCTTCTTCCTTTAAAACGTGAATCACTTGGCGTTGGGTGTTGGTGAGTTCCATGTGGGGTTCGGGATCTCTCAAAAGGAAATAACCTTCGCAGGGCTCGTTGATGACAAGGCCCACATTATGTTCCCAGATTTCTCTTAATTCTGCCAGATATTGGGGATAGTCTCTGGCAATCACCGATACCGGCCAGCTCCGCCTAGGTCCCACTTGAAGATTTTTTGCTTTCTGAGGCTGATAAATACGGCTGTCGCCGCCTAAACCGAAGGTATTGGCTTCTGCCGCCGCTACCCTAGTGCGCCAACCGCCAACCTTAGCCCCTTCAATATCGAGGCGGGGCCGACCATCTTTTAAAATCGCAATGTCGGTGGTAGTTCCGCCCATATCCAGGACGAGGCCGTTTTCCGAATGGTTCAGGAACGTTGCGCCGATGATGCTGGCCGCGGGTCCGGAGAGAATGGTTTCAATGGGACGTTCTCTGGCAACGGATTCGTTCATCAAACTGCCGTCACCTTTCACAATCATGATAGGGGCGTCAATGTTCCGTTCCTTCAGTGCATTTTTGGTGGCGGTCATCAGTTCGTCGATGACCGAAATCAATCTGGCGTTGAGCACCGCGGTGACGGTACGTTCCTGCATCCCTAAAACCGTAGAGAGCTCATGGGCGGCCACCGTAGGAAGGCCCAATATTTCCCGAACCATGGCCTTGACCGTGTTTTCATGCTCAGGATTGCGGACGCTAAAAAAGCCGGAAACCGCCACGGCGTCTACCTTATCCCGCATAGACTCAATGGCTGCTCTCGTTTTGTCCAAATCCAAAGGTTCCAGCTCCACGCCTTGGATGTCCATAACTCCGGGTAGGATCGCCATTTCACAGGGGGGCAGCTCCTTTTCCGGAGTAAAGCCCAATAGCAGTAAACCCACCCGGCAGCCGCGATTTTCCACAATGGCATTGGTGGCCAAGGTGGTGGACAGCGCGACATAATCCAAGGTGTCCAGGTTATCATAATCTAGTTGATTAATGGTGTTGCGGATCCCCACGATCAAATCCCGATGGGTGGTGGACGCCTTGGTGGCGGACAGAATTTTGCGGGAATCTAAGTCAATGATGACGCCGTCGGTGTAGGTGCCGCCGGTGTCGATACCCAGTACGATTGCCATGATTTAGCCTCCTAGTTGTTGTAACAAAATATAGTGTCAGTGAGTGTCACTGCATTTTAATCATGAAGTGTATTCAAATATAATTCCTTGCTGAAGGGCGCCTCCCGGTTGGGGCAGTTCTTTCTTTGACAAAGCTGGCAATTGTGAAAGACCTTATCCGTAGCATAGCGAATGCCGGAAACGGTTTTTACCGGGAACATCAGGCAGCTTTCTGTGAGAGTGACGCCGGTTTTTTCCGCGTTTTCGCCGAATACCGCAAAGAGCTTTTTCTGCTCGCTTACCGGCCAGTCGATGAGGGAGCCAGGGTTTACTGCCGATGTCTGGCCGCCTTCGGGCAGATGATTGGCCAGGGCCTCTGTGAGATCAATGGTGATTTGTTTGCGGTAAAATTCCATGATAGCGTCAAAGGCGTATTGCTCCATCATATCATCAAGAGTCTTGGCATAATCCGCCAGTTCTTTTCCGCAGGTGCAGAGGAAGGGATACACGGTGTCTACTTTGGCAAAGTTCTTTACCAGTGCTTTACTATAAAAGGTCTGCCCCCCTAGGGTGATGCTGTTGTCGGTGCGGCTTTCAATTTGAACCTCCATAAAAAAGGCCTTTGGTTTGGCGATGGGTTCAGCTTTTTCCATTAACTCCTGAATTTTTGTGCCAAATTCATGGTCTCTGGGCATGCCAATACGTCCCAACACATCGGCAGCGGAAAAGGAAAATTGGCAGTCCTCAATAAATACGGTTTTCATATTATCCCTCCTTAAATTTACGATATCCGTTGTGACACAGCTTTCTTCTTCAGTGATCTTATTAAATTTTTCCCAGAGTGATAAAAAGGTTTCCAGATCCTCTTTCCCCATGCGGAGAAAGACCCGCTTTAAAAAGGCCGACTGCTCCCCCATCACTTGGCTGTAAAGAGCTTGGCCTTCCGCCGTTAATTGCACCCAGACTACCCGTCGGTCCTTTGCGTCGCCAGTACGGCGAATGAGGTTCTTTTGTTCCAGGTTGTTCAGCATTTTGGAAACTGCTGCATTGGTGACGCCCAATTCCCGGCTTAACGAGGACACTCGGATTCCATTGGGGCAGTCCATGTGATTGCCCACTGCCATCATGACTGCCTGATCTCCTTTGGGTAGCAGGCCTTCTCCTGCCAAACGCAGGCAGGAGGTCTGCATTTGGTGAAGTACGGCGAGATATTTTTTTGTTTGGTGGACAAAGGCTTTGCTTTGATCCGTTTGACGGTGATCCTGGTTGTCGCTCCAAATGGTATTGCTGCGATGAAAGGCGTCGAGAAAACGGCGGCTGGTATCTTGTTTACAAGGGGATTTTCCCATGGTTCCTCCTTTCCGTTTTCAAAAGAATGAAATCATTTATTTTTTTATTTAACATAGTTAATTTTTATTTTATAAAAATATTTAAATTTGTCAAGTATTTTGGGAAAGTTTCCTGATTTTTAGGGGAAATTTCATTGTCGAAAAAAACTGGCGTAATTCAACATGAAGTAGGAAAAATGCCTGCTCCTTGTGGCATTATCACAATTTCCCCCAGCATCTGACAAAAAAAATTGTACCATCTTGGAAAATTTTTGGGGAAATTTTAATCTCTTTACAAGATTCTACATAGTTCTACAAGGGGGGTGTGCTATACTAACAACAGAAATAAAAAGATTGGAGGAATATCCATGAAAACTGCAAATCTCAAATGTTGCTATCACTGGCACAGAGTCGAATCGTTGCGAAAAAAGGGCAATAAGCTCATTGCTCGGGGAGTACCTCTTACTTCCAAACGCCTTTTAAAGGTGTCCCACGCCATTACGGAGCATGGCCTAAAAGCCCTCGCATGGGAAGAGCGACTTTATCCCGTCGCCTTTGCCTAATTATCCCTGGAGGAACGTCCCGAATTTCCTCATATCTCCCCAAATTTATTTAATTTCCGCGCCGCTATGGAAATAGCGGCGCTTCTCTTTGCTCAAAAAGAAAAATACCTTGGACGTTTCCAAGGTATTTAAGCCTGCCGATAAATTCTGATCATCAGCAAAATTCCTGAGCATGCGATCACTTGAGTACAGCTTGGTATGCGGCGTGTCTGTATGGTCGAAGACCAAGGGATTTTACTTAAGCCTTTCTTGACAGGCTATCATCTTGCCGAAAAACTGGGTTTTTCGGCAAGATGAAATGCCTTGGTTACTTCCAAAGTATTTTGGATTGATTGGTCGATGCAAAAAGCGTTCCTGTACTGATAAAAGGCTTAAAGGTCTATTTCGGTGAGGTCGATTTCCGCTGCGGCTTCCAGGGCTTCGGCAAAGGTGCTGAAATGTAAGTCCGCTGTTTCGGCGTCGGACATGGCGTTTGCCGCCGCCGCCGTTGCCTGTTCGCCTTCCTCAACTACAAACATATCTCTGGTTTGATAGACCTTCCATTGTCCGTCAACCTTTTTTAAGGAATAGGTGGTTTGCCATTTGTCTATGATGGGATTTACTTCAACACCGTCCTCTGCGGAATCAATGAATTTTACCCATGACGTCACCTGGGCAGTGGCGGTGGCTTCGGTATAATCATCGTTAAAACTTAGGTCAATGATATCGCATTCATTGACGCCGGCGTCGGCAGTGTAGGTAATGTAATCTCCATCGTATTGGAAAATTCCTTCGCAGGTGTTGCGGAAGGTTGAGATGAGCGGGTCCGTATAATATGTTTCAATCTTCGCCATGGCGTCATTGAGGAAGGCTTCTCTTTCCTCGGCCGAGGAGTCCTTCATGACGCCCGTTTCCGTAGGGTAGTGATCTATTTGAAGGGTAACAAGTTCGGCGCCGGTAATCGTTTCTGCAATGGCGGTTTTGTTGGTTTCATATTCCGGGGTGCTGCTGCCCATCAGAAAGAAGGAGACCACTGCTAAAGCCGAGACCACGGCTACGGCGGCAACCAGGGACAATCGTTTTTTATTCATGAGAATCCTCCTTAGTATGTGATCTTAAACGCGTAGATACGCGTAGTTGCATTTTTTTTGTTTCGTTTATCTCCATGCCAGATCGCTTTATAACGGGCATTAGAGTGCTGGTCGATCAAATCGCCGTAAACGCTGCCATCCGCAGAATCCTGGGAATTGCCGGTGGCCACGCAAATGGAAACGTGATCCATATAGCCGTCTCCGCTCCAGTCGTAAAAAACGATGTAGCGTCCGCTGCCGTTGATGTTGTTGCTGTTATCTGCACCGAGGTAGGAATAGGTCTTATAAGGCGCGGGAGTTCCTTTACGGCTCCAGCTGCCGACCTTAACGGCATATTTCGTGAGCCAGTTTTAAAATCATTGGCCTCACTCCAGGCGTTGGTATCAACATCAAACATTGGAACATGATTGCCTGCGGCGTCAAAATGCAGTGTATATCTCCAAGTATAGTCCTGAGGAATGCCGCCTTTGGCGATACATTGAGATATAAAATTAGTGCAGTCATTACCAGAACCGACATAGCTTTTGTAAAAGGGATTGTGGGAGAGCGCCCATTGATTGGCGTAAGTGGTCGCTTTGGTAGGGGTGTACTTGGTGGCGCTGAGGTCTGCATCATAGCTGAGATTGGCGGTGCCAGAAGCCTCGCTCAAATCCGAGTCCGAAGCGACTTCGAGCACCGGCGTCAGACCGCTGCTTCCTGGTTCTTCTGCCCATGCTCCGGCAGAAAAATAGAAACAAAGCATAAGTATTGTGGTGATCGCAAATAATTTCTTTTTCATTCATTTTAAAATTTGCATAATCTATAGTTCTATCCATATTGTTAAAATCCTTCTTTGTCTTATATAGAATATAAAAATAAGAAATTTTTTACTGCAAATGATAAAAATATTAAATACTAATCCTTTTGTTGATGTGACGGATGTAAAAAAAAACAGCGTTTGAAACATGGTCAAACGCTGGGTAGAATTTGTTTTGATTAGGAAATGGCGAGAAGCAGCTGTTGTAATTCCACCGGGGTAAAATGGAAATGGGAATTGCAGAAGGCGCAGTTCACCTCAATGGTTTCCCCATCGGCAATCATGGCTTTTAGTTCCGCGGGACCCAAGCTGATGAGGGCCTTTTCCATGCGCTCTCTGGAGCAGTCGCACTGGAAAGAGGCGTCGATGGTGTCCAAAATCTCGTAGTCGTATTCCCATAAAATACCGTCCAAAATATCTTTGGCTTCGCCGCCGAAAATACCGCCATTGTTCACCGCCACCTCCATGGAATCCATGATGGTTTCATCGGCATTGGGCATCAACTGCACGATGAAGCCGCCGGCGTAATCAATGGCGCCAGTTTCATCCAGATGAACCGAAAGCCCCACGGCGGTGGGCGTTTGTTCCGATTTGGCGTAATAGTAGGTGAGGTCCTCGCCGATTTCGCCGCTTTGGAGGGGAATCTGACTGACATAGGGCTCCTTCAGCCCCATGTCCTGCATGATGGTGAGAGTACCCTCGCCAAAGGCCTTTTTCAGGGAAAAAGCATCTTTACCGTCGGATTGAAAGGGCACGTCCGCCGGGCTGGGATAGCCTTTTACATGGCCGAAGCGGTCCGCCGTTACTGTAAGGCTCTGAAAATCGCCGCTGCCTTTGATTTGTATGGTGAGCTTATCGCTGTCATTTTTCATCATGGTGCCCATCATGGCGACGGCGGTCAGAAGCCGTCCCAGGGCAATGGCCGCTACAGGGCTGGCGTTATGAATGGTGCGGGCATATTCCGCCAAATCTTTGGTGGAAGCGGCAAAGGCCCGAATCTGCCCATCGGCGGCAGTGGCCCGCAGGATGTGGTCTTTATAGGGAGTCATGGTGATATCTCCTTATCATTGGTTTTATCGTATTTATCTATCTTATCATGCTTTACAAAGGGCTGCAAGTCATTTTAAGGTAACGATACCTTCCTCACGGCAAAGTTCCGTGGCAAAAAAGGTCTCTGCCAAACGGAACAGGCGGAAGGGATCCTTGGCTCCCATGGTCTCGCAGGCGGAGTGCATGGCAAGTTGGCTTAGGCCAATGTCCACGGTATCGATGCTTACATGAGTGGCGCTGATGTTCCCCAGGGTAGAGCCGCATTTTAAGTCGGAGCGGCAGGCAAAATCCACCGAAGGCACCTGGGCCCTATGACAAAGGGCATGGCACAGGGCGGCGGAAAAACCGTCGGTGGCGTAGTTCACATGGTGCTTCACCACGATGCCGCTGTTTAAGGCCACCGTATGGGTAGGGTCGGCAGTCTCGCTATAATTGGGATGGAGCGCGTGGGCATTGTCGGCGCTCAGTAAAAAGGAATGGGCCAAAGCCGCGTCCAAATCGAAGCCGAGACTTTGGGCGATGCGGCGGGTTACTTCCGCCAAAAAGGTGGAGTCTGCCCCTTGTTGGGACATGCTGCCGATTTCCTCATGGTGAAACACTGCCGCCATGGCGATGCCTTGGGGATTTTGGCATTGGGCCAAGGCCCGAAAGGCGGGATAGACCGAAGCCAGATCATCCAAACGGGGACTGAGGATCATATCCTCTTCGACCCCGATGATGCGGCCTTCCTCCCGGTTGTAGACATATAGATCACAGCCCAGCATTGTTTCTCCCGAAGCGAGACTTTGAGCCAGCAGCTCTTTCAGGCCGCCTTTGGCGCTATCCAGGGAGAATAAAGGCAAAAGTTGGGTTTGGGGATTCCGTTTGACGCCGTTGTTGACCTCCCGATTTTGATGGATGGCCACATCGGGAATGACCATGAGGTCACGGTCGATGTTTATTAAACGACATTCCAGACCCTTGGGGGTTTGTATGGTCAGGCGGCCTGCCAGGGACAGAGGGCGATCCAGCCAGGAATGGTGGATCATGCCGCCGTAAGGTTCGGTGTTAAGACGAACCATACCGTTGGTCACAAGGTCGCTTTGGGGCTTGATTTTGAAACCGGGGCTGTCGCCATGGGCGGCAATGATATGAAATTGCGGCGCCTCACCCAAGGCAAAGCCGATAAGGGCGCTCTGATTTTTGGTGACAAAATAGCGCTGCCCCGGTTCCAGCTGCCATGACTGCCCAAGGTGGAGTCGTTGGAAGCCTTGGGCTGTTAGGCACTGGCATAGATTGTCCACACAATGAAAAATTTCCGGTGTCTTGTCGATAAAGTTCAGTAGCCCTTGATTAAACGCTTGGGCCGGATTGGTTTGATTCATAGAAACATCCCTTTCTGCCGTTGTTACGTTGATTGTACCATATTTATCATGGTATCTCAAATGCCGCGATGATATACATCGAATTGACCAAAGGAGGGGTGTGGCCATTAAAAAATAGTGGTACGAATGGTAAAAAATGATTGACAATATTCGACACTATTATTTATACTATTGGTATTATAAAGTAAAAGGAAGGGTACAATGAAAAAAGGTTTTTGTTTCTTATTGGCATGTGTGTTGGTATTGGCCTTTGGCTGCGGTGTTTCGGCGGCATCTTATGCTGTCCCCGATTACGGCATTGTTGTAGACGTGCCTGACGACTATTATGTTATTACCCGGGACACCCCCGAAAGCGACCCGGTTTGGGAGGACTGCGACGAGTCCTACGAGGATTTTATCGCCTCTATGAAGGAAAATGATTATTACCTCAATTTTTTCAATACCGCCGATCTCTCCGACGTGTATCTTTATGTGGAGAAAAGGGACGGTGCCGGAAATCTGTGGGAATGGAGCGACGAGGAGCTTCAGGGGGAATTGGACGCTCTGGCCGCCAAAGAAGAGAACAAGATGATTTCCGTGGATCATCAAGGAGATTTCCCTTTTGTGACCGTTACTTACCCTGCCTCAGACGCCGAAGTTTGTGAGATGTATACGGTTGCGGACAATCTCCAAATTGGGATTTTGGTCTTTGGCCACGGCGGCAGAATCAACGGCAATCAAAGAGCCTTGGCGGAAAATACCGCGGCTTCTCTCCGTATCGATCAAACGGAAGCCGAGGCTTTGGCCGCTGACATGGAATCTACGGAAAAGAATAATTCCACGCTGAAATATTCCGGTCTCATGAGTGATATCCTGTTCGGAGCGGCGATTCTGATGCTGGTCGTCAGCGACGCCGCCATGAGTCTTATTTTACGCCGCCGCAATTTGGCCCAGGGCACTCCCAGAGCCTGGGATAAGAAACGCATGCTGGCGCGGCGGAAGGATTTTCCCAAAGGCACTGCTTGGCTGGGCTTTTACGTCTATGTTTTAACGCCCCTTAACGCTGTGTGCTCCTTACTGCTGCTGGGGATTTGGGGCGTGCTCTATTTTATGGCGGGGGAAAACGCCATTGGGGTATTTTTGGTCGTTTCCGCCATTGCCTCCTTTGGGGCCTATGGCTTATGCTATTGGGACTTGCGGTATCTGACGGAAAATGCCTACGGCTCCAATATCATACTGCTTTTCTTTAACTTTGTTTTTAGCATCGTAGCCATGATTTTCCTCTATGATATGGAGGGGGTTTTGTCCTCCTATTCCGTGGCTGATTTGGTAGCGGCGATGATTCCCAGCATCATATCCAGTATGATTTATCTGTTGCTGAATTTCATTTATTTCAAAAAGCGGAAAGCGCTTTTCTATGATGAAGGTCCTGATGCCGGTTCTTGTCCTCCCGGCTATGAGGGAAAGGCTTGGGACGATGAGGATGATGGCGCGGCAGCATATAAGGAAGAACTTTCCGATGGCATTGGGCAATCTCAAGTTCCGGAAAAGCACGACGCACCGGAGATGACGGAGGCATACGGCGAAACTTTTGTGGAAACCGAGAACGCCCGTACATTAACAGGGGGGATTGACCCTTACGATTATTCGGCGCATGAAATCAAGGATTATGATTACGATAATCAAAAGTAAAAGCAAATATCAAACATCCCGACCCACAGGGTCGGGATGTTTTTGGTATAAGAGCCATTTCATACTCATAAAATGTCACAAGTTCAGGAAACGGTGGTGTTGTTATGAAAATCTCTTTCCAAGGGCTGCGGCAAATGAACCGAAAGCGCCTTTGCTTGCTGGTAGGAGCCATTTTGCTGTTCCTCGTTTTTATATTGGCGTCGGTCTGCCTCCACGATGAGACCGCGGCGGTGTCCGGCGGCAGCGTCCAAGGCCAAAAGCCTATTTACGCCGTGGATACTGAGGAAAAGCGCATTGCCATTTCCTTTGACGCAACCTGGGGTGCTGAGCACACCGAGGCCATTCTTGATATTCTTGAGAAAAATAAGGTGAAAACCACCTTCTTCCTGGTGAATCTCTGGATGGAAGAATATCCCGACATGGTGAAGGAAATCGCCAAACGTGGTCACGAGGTGCAGCTCCACTCCATGTCTCACCCTCATTTCCCCGAATTGTCGGAGCATCAGATGCGGCAGGAGCTGGAAGCCAACAACGAAATGATTCAGGAGCTCACCGGTGAAAAGGGGATCTTGTTCCGGCCACCCTATGGCGATTACAATGATATCGTTTTGAATACCGCCCATGACCTGGGATTAGAGGTCATCCAGTGGTCCGTAGACAGTCTCGATTGGCAGGGCATCACTGCGGCGGAAATCATTCAGCGGGTCAGTAACGGTATTGCTCCCGGCAGCATTGTGCTGTTCCACAACAACGGCGACCACACTGCCGAGGCCTTAGAAACGCTTTTGCCCCAATTATTAGAGGAAGGTTATGAGATTGTTCCTGTATCCTCCTTAATTTATACAGAAGATTACACCGTGGACGCCAACGGCATCCAGCACAAGAATGGCGATTGATTTCTTGAGAAAAAGCGAATATACTAATAAAAAGAGTATATTTATTTTGACTTAGGAGGTCGTGATATGAAATATTTCGATACGCCGGGACCGAAAAACACCGAAGGAACCTTTGAAGAAGTGATGAAAGTTGCTCAAGAACAGGGCATCAAGCAAATGGTAGTGGCTTCTACCTCGGGCCGCACCGCTGAATATCTTTTGGGCAAGGGCTTTGACGTTACTGTAGTGACTCACCAGGCAGGCTACAAGGAAGCGGGGATGAAGGAAATCTCCGATGAGATGGTGGAAAAACTTACCGCCGGCGGTATGCATGTACTCACCACCACCCATTTGCTGGGCGGGGCTGATCGTGCCTTAAACTATAAATTTGGCGGTATCTATCCCGCAGAAATCATCGCCCATACCCTCCGCATGTTTGGCCAGGGGGCCAAGGTCTGCGTGGAGGTCGCCACCATGGCCATGGACGCGGGGCATTTGCGGGCAGGGGAGGAAATTATCGCCATCGGCGGCTCCGGCAAAGGGGCCGACACCGCCATGATAATGGTGCCCGCCCATTCCCAGTATCTTTTTGATACCGACATTCGGGAAATCATCTGTATGCCACGGGGGCATAAAAAATGAGCCGTGAAGAAACCCTCGATGTCCTTTTCCACCGTATTGCCGTGGCCCGGGGACATGAGCCAGGTGATTTACTGTTAAAAAACGGGTGTATCGTTAATGTTTTTAGTGGCATTGTGGAAGAAAAGGATATTATCATTTGCGGCGACCGCATCGCCGGAGTGGGCCGATATGATACCGCGAAAACTACCGTGGATCTCCATGGCGCTTTTGTGCTGCCGGGATTGATCGACGGTCATGTTCATGTGGAGAGCAGCTTTTTAATTCCCCAGTGCTTTGGTAGAGCCGTTTTGTCCCGAGGCACCACCGCTGTTGTGGCGGATCCCCACGAGATCGCCAATGTGCTGGGTAAAGAGGGCCTTCGCTTCATGACGGAGGATAGCCTCCATACCGACTTGGACATCTTTTTCATGGTGCCATCGGCGGTGCCCTCCACCGCCATGGAAACCTCTGGCGCTGTGCTGGACAGTGGAGCTGTGGCGGAAATTTTAAAAGAATCTCCCGAATTTTTGGGCCTGGGTGAAATGATGAACGCCCCCGGTGTGCTTTTCGGCGATGACGATGTTTTGAAAAAGCTTACCACCGCCGAGGGAAAGGTGGTTGACGGCCATTTTCCCATGGCCCAAGGTCGCGACCTGGCGGCCTACTGCAGTGCGGGAATCTCTTCGGACCATGAGTGCGTTTCCTTGGCGGAAGCTCGGGAAAAACTCAGTCTTGGCATGTTTATCCAGATTCGGGAGGGTACCTCCGCCAGGAATCTGGAAGCCCTTTTGCCTTTGGTTGACGAGCATAATTGGCCCAATTTCTGCTTTTGTGCCGACGATATCCACGCCGGAGATCTGTTGGAGCGGGGAGATGTGCTTGGCGCCGTGGTGAAAGCCGTGTCCCTGGGAATGCCCCCGGTTCGCGCCGTACAGCTCGCTACGGTGAATCCCGCCCGCCACTACGGTCTCAAGCACCGTGGGGCTGTGGCTCCCGGATATCTGGCGGATCTGGTGATCGTGGACAACCTCAAGGATTTTTCCGTCCAAGCTGTCTATAAAAACGGCAAGCCCGCCGTGGCAGAGGGTGAAGCCGCTCCCGTGGCTTTGGGAGAGGTGACTCTGCCCCTTGCGCCGCCGCCGTTTCCCCAGATAAAAGCGGGCCAGAAAGCACGAGTGATTCGAGTCTTTCCCACGGAAATCATTACGGAGGAACAAATCTATACCTCAGAGGAGCTAAAAGCCCATAAGGATTTACAAAAGCTTTTGGTGATGGAACGCCACGGGAAAAACGGCAATGCTGCCTGGGCTTTGACTGAGGGCTTTGGTTTAAGGGAGGGCTGCATTGCCCAAACCATCGCTCACGACAGCCACAATCTCATTGCCGTGACCAGGGACGAAGAGGAGGCGGCCTTTGCGGTGAAAACTCTGGAAGAGATGGGCGGTGGCATTGTGGTGACGAAAAACCATGAGATTTTAGCCAAGCTGGATCTGCCTGTGGCGGGGCTTATGACCTGGGAATCCGCGAAAACCGTGGCGCAAAAGGAAGCCGCCCTGACTGA
The DNA here is from genome assembly GCA_964637365.1 of uncultured Peptococcaceae bacterium. Taxonomy (GTDB): domain Bacteria; phylum Bacillota; class Dehalobacteriia; order UBA7702; family UBA7702; genus Cryptoclostridium. Next base: position 2,997 of record CAZWWH010000019.1, on the reverse strand, counting down.
GTCTGCCCATGCTTTAGGCGTGACGCTGCCACGTCCCTTTATGACCCTGTCTTTTTTGGCCTTGCCGGTGATTCCCAAACTAAAATTGACGGATATGGGGTTGTTTGACGGGAGCGATTTTTCCTTCACAAACTTGTATTTTTGAATGATGAAGCGCGGATATCCGTCTGCGCTTTTGTATTTTATGGCGAAGATGCGAAATCTTTATTGAATTACCGTAGTATTTTTGATAAAATAATTAAATGAGAAAATACAGGAGGTGCTCTATGGAACAGAAACAAATGAATCGCCGTGACCAGCGCCGCAAAGAACAAATGCGCCGTCGCCGCAATCGCCGTTTGGCGTTGTTGGGAATCGGGGCTTTGTTGGTGATTATTGTTATCATACTGTTGGTCAAGGCCATCAGCGCCATTGGCAACGCTGTAGCAGAGCCGGAGGACGCTCCTGTGGCTGCGGAAACCCAGCAGAACGAGAAAAAAGGCGAGATTCTCGAAGTGACTTTTAAAGCTACTGGGGATAACTTGATTCATAATACCATCTACGAACAGGCCGCCGCACGTTCCACCGATGGCGGGTACGATTTTTCCTATTGCTACAATGACATCATTCCCATCATCGAAGGGACGGATTTGGTTTTTGTAAATCAGGAAACGCCGGTGGCGACGTCTGTTTTTGAACCCTCCAACTACCCGTTGTTCAATACTCCTTCGGAAAGTGTCACGGCATTAAAGGACGCGGGGTTCAATCTCTTTAATCTCGCCAGCAACCATTCTTTAGATAAGGGCACTAAGGGCATTGAGGCTACCTTGGACTTTATGGACTCTGTCCAGGGCATCACTCATTTTGGCAGTTACCGCAATTACACTGACGAGCATACTCCCCGCGTAGTAGAGAAAAACGGCATTACCTTTGCCTTTGTGGGCGTAACAGAAATGACCAACGGCATGTCTTTGCCAAGCGATACGGAATTGGATATCGTCTATACCGAGCAGTCGGAAAAAATCAAGGCAATGCTGAAGGAAGCAAAAGATGCCGCCGATGTGGTGGTGCTTTCCGCCCATTGGGGCGATGAAAACGTCCTTGCTGCCGACCAGTGTCAAAAGGACATGGCGGCGGATTTCGCTGAATGGGGCGCTGATATTATCATTGGTCACCATCCCCATGTGCTGCAGGAAATTGAATCTGTAACTACTTCTGATGGTCGTAGTGTGCCTGTGGTTTATTCCCTGGGCAACTTTATCTCTGCCATGAGGAATAAATCCAATCATATCGGTGGATTTTATGGATGTACCTTCCAAAAAAACACCGCTACCGGTGAAGTGAACATCACCGACCAATCCTTCACTCCCGTGGTGAATTATTTCACTTCAGGGTACCAGAATATGAAAGTTGTTCCCTTTTCCGCATATACCAATGATATGGCCGCTTCCCATGGCCTGGGCATTTCTATGGAGGATGTTAACAGTGTGCTGAAGGATACCGTAGGGACCGACTTGCTGAAGGATATGCCTAAGTCGTCTTCGTCATTGGATGATGATGAAATACTCCCGGACGCCGCCTGATTTGGGAGCGGTGAATGCCAAATTGTTTCATCATTTCAATGCATGGCATGATAGTTTTATCAAGAAAAGAGGTGTTTTGACGATGCAAACAAAAATGAAGGGGATTATTCTTTGCTTTTTATTGGCAATTCCCGCGTTTTTCTTGGGAAGACAGTTCCCTATTGTAGGGGGTCCCGTGTTCGGTATTTTGCTGGGGCTGATCATCGCTTACTGGAGGCGCCCCGAATCCTTCAATGAGGGGATTACTTATACCTCCAAAAAGATTTTACAGTACGCTATCATCCTTTTAGGGTTTGGCATGAATCTGTTTCAGATCTTTAAAGTCGGTGGTCAAAGTTTGATTATTATGATTTTTACCCTGACGGCTTCATTCCTTACCGCCTATTTTGTGGGCAAAGCCTTGAAACTTAAGGGGAATGTGCCTATCCTTATCGGCGTGGGGACTTCTATCTGCGGCGGCTCTGCCATTGCCGCCACAGCTCCTGTGATCAAAGCCAGCGACAAGGATATGGCCTTTTCCATCTCCACCATTTTTCTGTTTAATGTTCTCGCCGTGTTCATTTTCCCCGCCCTGGGCCATGCTATGGGCATGGATGATATGAACTTCGGTATGTGGGCTGGCACTGCCATCAATGATACCTCTTCGGTAGTGGCCGCCGGCTATGCCTATTCCGACGCTGCCGGGGATTATGCCACCATCGTAAAGCTCACCAGAACCCTGATGATTATTCCCGTTACCTTGGTTTTGGCGGTTTATATGACCCGCAAAGCAAAAAAAGGTCAGGGAGAAGCCGGGGATTACAGTATTAAAAAGATTTTCCCCTGGTTTATTTTAGGCTTTTTGGCTGCCTCAGTGGTTTATACCATTTGTGTAAACTTTGATTTGATTCCCCAGTCCGTCTTCGATGTGCTGGCTGAAATTGGGAAATATATGATTATCATGGCCATGGTTGCCATTGGTCTCAATACCAAGCTTAATGAATTAGTTCGCAATGGTGTTCGTCCCATTTTATTGGGGTTGAGCTGTTGGTTTGCCGTTGCGGCGGTTTCCCTGATTTGTCAGTATTTTTTCATGATGTAACAGATAAGTTATAAAATTCAAAAGAAGCGGTTACGCAATGAACTGCACCCCATTTGTTAGACAGTGTGGTATACTATCTAATGAAAGGGGTGTTTGTTATGCCCAAAGGAGAACCAAAGAAAAGATATGCGCCAGAATTCAAGCCACTGGTGGTTGAAACAATGCTCAACGAAAGACTGAGCTACAGTGAAAGCGGCGCGTCAGTTTGGTGTTGTACGGAGTAGGATTAGAGCATGGGAAGGAACCTATCTGGAAGAGGGAGCGGCAGGATTTCAGGAGGAGCGTCGATGAGGCGGAAGTAAGGCAAAGACATTCCCCGGATATTCTCCTTACCAACGCTCAACTGCCCCGTGC
>CAZWWH010000018.1:0-37932 GCA_964637365.1 uncultured Peptococcaceae bacterium | reverse complement strand
TTGTTATCCGTTAAATTTATTGCCTCTTTTCCGATTACTTTTTGTTATCACTGAAACGAGTACTAATAAACAAAAAGGTCCTGTCCATAAAATGAACAGAGCCTTTTAATTCTGTTATTAAGCTTTTCCGCAGCCACTCCCACACAAGCCCAATACCTTACAAACCGATTATTTATAGAATGTAAAGTCTTGTTCCCTTACGATATTACCTCGGGGAATGACAATAAAATCATCGTCAATCTCCATGGACATCATTTTACGAAGCACCCAAAATGAGCCGGGAATCACCTTGATCTCTGCGCCAATAACCTTGGCCAAAGGACGAATATAGTCTTTTACCGGTGGCACGGGAAAAACGCCTGTATCCACCACATAGAAATCATGCAGTCCTTGAAACATTGTCCGTGCCACATCCACGGCAGATCCCTCGCCATAATGTTCCATCAAAGCGGCAAAACTAAATTCAAAATCCCCCATATATTTCAACCAGCTTTCCGTAAAAAAGCAACTCCTTTCAGGACGCTTTAGCGAATGAAAGCCCTGGGTCGACAATAAAAGGTCAATACAATCATCACACTTTGGAATCACCAAGTTTGCCGTGGTTGCCTTTAAACCCACGGTGCTGTTGCCGCACCGCGCCACCGAAAGCATAATGGTATCGACATTGCGGGTGCGGTCAATGAACGCTTGGAGGTATTTATGAAGTTCCTCGGGACTTTTGTGTAAATCCGGCGGTAAAAATATCACGGGATAAGGGAAGCCATCCGTTTTGAGAACGAATTCTACTTCTTTCTCAATCATGGGACAGGCCACAAAAATACAGTTTTTCATGATATCCCTTCTTTTTGCTTCAACATCTTCGTCATTTTCTCCAGCCAATGAAGCTGAATATAAAAAATAGTTTCATAATGAATAAAATTTAGCGTATTGGCATCCCAAAGGAAATGGATCCCCGGAGGGAAATCCTCATCCCCTCGCCAGAATTGAAATACCGCAGAGAAATCTGGAAAGACTGGAAAAATACAGCTAACGTCACCGGGATGAAAGCGTTGATACCCCAAAGCAGCAAATAACGATGCAAGCCTCTGTGTATTACAATGAAAAAGCTGTTCATATTCGGCAAAGAAATTATTATTCTTCCTGCTACTGAGGTTCGAAGGCACATAATTGGCCAGTTTCCCAACGGATACCCAAGTCCCAGACAAGGTGGCGCGTTCTTTTTCACCGCACAAAAAATCAAAAATACTCATACTTTCATTGAAGTCAGCCAGTACGGACTCCCCGCCGTCAATGCCCTCCACCACTCCTGTGGTACGGTGGATGCAATAAGGTTTACCACAAAAATCCAAATACAAATAATCGCTGTCCGACACGAGATGCAACCTGCGAATCATTGCTTCTTGATTATATTCTAAAAAGCGTCTTCTGGATTTCTCGCGAATGATATCATAATTTGTCACAATACACCTCCGAATTAATTGGGAATTACTGCGCATACCCAAATATGAATGGCGTTGAGAGTTTCAACGCGGTTCTTGTTTTATTTGTAATTATTCTAACTACATTACACGTCTCTGTCAATAGTGCCAAATCCCTCCCACTGGAGGAGGCCGTATTGTTGATGATGAAAAGAATTCGGATGCCCACGCAGCCAAGGTGGCAAAATAGAACAAATTTCCACCGAAGTATAGATGGCATATGGATGCAGGCGCCAATTCTTTGATTTTTCCATGTTTGCTGAAACCTTCTATAGACAGAAGGCCAATCATACCGAACATCCCGAGATATATACCTAACCAAAATAAATTGAATCCACCTTGTTTGGCAGCCTTCAGGGTGCCTATACTGGCGCGGTGAACCAGGGGGCCTGTTTTGACAGCCAAAGGGGCCCACCTTATCCATACAAACGAAGTTCCTACAGGTACTGCAAAAAAGATTCGCCCCGTGGAGAGTATCCTCTTCACTGCCGTATTTTAAGCCCCTGCAATATTGCCTCGGAGGAAGCACCGAAAAATAAAGTATTTCGCAGCAGCTTGTATTACCGTCTGGCTTTAATGCACATCAATATTCCATCGCTGCGAGACAGAAAAAAAACGACATTTTTCTCCTGGTTCAATTCTTTGCAAGGAAATGTGCCGTTTCTTATCGAAAAATATTTGAGAGATTTTCCGACGACTTTCTTCATTTTCCGTATCCTACGTCATACAAATCGTCATCACAAACAGCGCCCTTGCCCATTGCCAGGCTTTGGCCATCGGCATATGGCAGTTGGGATTCACCGCTTTATTCAGTGGCATCCTGGCGCTTTGGATGGGAGAGACCTCGATTTCCTTCAATCCTCTGGGATGGGTAGCCATCCTGGGGCTGGCTTTTATCTCCAGCGCCTATGGCTACATCGCCCAAACTGTCCCGGAACGTATAGGCTTTCTCTACGCTTTAGAGCCTGTGTTCTGCGGGGTTTTAGCTTTTATCTTTTTCCGCGAGATCATGTCCCTCAAAGAGATCTTCGGCGCCATTCTCATCCTGCTCAGCATCGTTCTTTAAAAAACCTTTGATGGCGACAAGAAATCCCGCCGTAAAAACGACGGGATTTTTATTCTATTAAGACAAGTGATATTTTATTTTAAAATGCTCCGCAATCTCACGAAGCAGACGAAAACTCTGCTCTACAGAACGGGTGCGGTCGGGATTGACCAAGCAGCAGCGGGACGGCGCCAGCCAGGAGCGATCCAGCAGTTCATCCTTTTCAATGCCCCAAGCGATAATAGAGCCGTTTTTAAGGAAGTCCACCACCTCGGTTTTATAGCGGGTGAAAACGTGACCGACACTGTAACTGTCCATAGAGAGAATATCGGGGGTCACATCACGGAGAAGGAAGGACCAATCGGGATTGCCGCAGAGATGAATACCCCGCGGGCCCTCCAGCAATTCCATATAATCGGCATAATCTCTGGCTGCGGCAGTGGCGGTATAGCCGGTAAAAGAGGCGAACAGCATCTGAAGCCCCGGTTCATCCATCCAAACAAGAGCGGTATCATTTTTCTTTTTCAGCTGGCGGTATTGGGCATTTGTCTTATTGGCCATAAATTCAAACATAAAAGGGCGAATTTCATCGTCATAGATGATGGGCCTTTTATTCTCGTCGGTAATTTTAAAACCAAAGCTCACAGGCCCTACACTTTGCCCGCGAATACACGGATAGCCGCTGAGGTCATGCGATAAAAAGGAGTCAAAGGCAATGGAGTATCGCTCCGAAAGCTCGTAATAGCCGGGGTTCTCACACTGTTCAAAATGGGAAGGTAATTCCTCATAGAATTTCTCCCGTTCCATGGTAATGCGGTGCTCCTTGGTATCCACGATGATACCGGGAAGCTTCTCGCTGGATTGGACATACATATCCTCATAATAGCTCATTCTAGGTAGCTGAGGCCAATACGCCACATCCATATCCAGGGCCAATTCCATGGCGGATTCTAAATCCATATGCGGCATAATCCCCATGGCGGTAGTGAGACATTTGCCGGGTAGATAATACTTTACCATAAGCCATTACTCCCTTTCATAATAATTTTGACATATCAGAGGGAAAATATGTGGGATTAGCCCAACATCGCCTTTAAGTCGGCTTCCGGCTCAGAAATAGGTGTGATGCCGAATTGTTCCACCAAAACATTAAGAACGGTTTGGGAGAAAAAAGCGGGTACCGTAGGGCCGACATAAATATTTTTTACGCCCAAAGCCAGTAGGGTCAGAACAATGCTGACGGCTTTTTGTTCATACCAGGAAAGCACCAGGGTCAAAGGCAGCTCATTGACACCGCACTGGAAGGCTTCGGCCAGGGCCAAAGCCACCTTGATGGCGCCGTAAGCATCGTTGCACTGTCCCATATCCATAAGACGGGGGAAGTTGCCGATGGTTCCCAAATCCAGGTCGTTAAAGCGGTATTTGCCGCAGGCCAGGGTAAGAATCAAGGTATCCTTTGGTGTGGCTTCGACAAAATCCCGATAATAGCTCCGGGAATTACGATTGCCATCGCAGCCACCCACCAGGAAGAAATGCTTGATCGCGCCGTCCTTTACGGCCTGAACAACTTCTCCCGCGGCGCCGAGAATGGCGCCGTGGCCAAAGCCCGTGGTGGTCTCGCTGCCCCCGTTCATACCGGTAAAGGTCTTGGCTTCAGCATAGCCGCCCAAATCCTTGGCCTGCTGAATCATGGCGGAGAAATCTTTATGGCCTGTTTCATCGGCTTGAACATGTTTGGTATTGGGGAAGGACACCACCGAGGTAGTATACACTCTGTCCAGATAGCTGGCCTTAGGCTTCATGATGCAGTTGGTGGTAAAGAGAATGGGAGCGGGAAGTTCATTGAATTCCTTTTGCTGATTGCACCAGGCAGTCCCGATATTGCCTTTGAGGTGGGAATATTTTTTAAATTCAGGGTAAGCGTGGGCGGGGAGCATTTCCCCATGGGTATAGACATTGACGCCGGTACCTTCGGTCTGTTCCAGCAGCATTGCCAAATCATGAAGGTCATGACCGCTGATGACGATGAAGGGGCCGGGCTCTACAGTAAAGGTAACTTTTTCCGGAGCGGGAACGCCATAGGCCTCAGTATTGGCGCTGTCCAGCAACGCCATAGCGTTAAAATTCACTTTTCCGCATTCCATCAGCAGGTTAAGCCATTCTTCCACCAAATGGTCTTCGGCCAGAGCCGCCATCAGCTTAACAATTCCTTGTTCCACGGATTCATCGCGTTTTCCCAGCACATGACAGTGATGGGCGTACGCGGCAACGCCTTTGACGCCGAACAATAAGGTAGAGCTGAAAGAACGGATATCTTCATTTTTATCCCACAAGGCAGTGGGTTCATAGGCCGCCGCGCCTTCGGGGCAGAGACCGCGGATCAATTTGATTTGTCCCGCTAAAACTTCATCATCGAAGTTCACATTGGTTAGGGTCATAAAAAGACCTTCAATGACATGGTCCATTTCCTTTTGAGATAATTCCTTACCGCTATGGCAAAGGGTGATTACAGCGGCGACCAGTTCATCCTGTAACAAAGCGGTGTTTGCGGATTTGCCGCATACGCCGTTGACAGTGCAGCATTGACCTTTGGCGGTCTGTTCACATTGATAACAAAACATAGGGAACACTCCTATTCTATGGTTTCATGGTATTGACATATTGAGTGCTTATAGTATAAGATGGGAATGATAGAAAAGCCGTAACATAGGTTACATTCAGATCATTGCTTGCCCTATATTGACATAAATTTGTCAAATTACGAAAGATCATTTTCCCAAAGGAGGCGTCATGGCACATATCAGAGAGGAAATTGAAGGGAACAAGCTCTTTGTTTCCATGGAAGAGGAACAAATCCTCCGCTTTTTAGAATGCTCCAAACCGATGGTACGCACCTTTCATCCCAAAGAAATCATCCTGGAGCAGAGCGCGCCCCAAGAAGATCTTCTTGTTTTTCTGGAAGGCAGCGCCGAGTTATATAAAAACAATTACGACGGCAACCGCAGCTTGGTGGGGATACTGTCTCCTCGGGATATTTACGGCCAGCTGGCAATTTTTGGCAATGATAACCACAGCCCCTTTACAGTGGAAACCAGCGGCGGCTGCCGTGTGATGTACATCGGCAAGGATCTTTTTTACCGTCCCTGTAGTAACGTTTGTCCCACCCATCAGCAGCTAATTAAGAATATGCTGGCACTTTTGGCCAATCAGGCGTCATTGCTGGACAAAAAAATCGAATACCTCACCACCAAAAGTCTGCGAAAAAAAATCGCCCGTTTCCTTCTGGAGGAATCGGCAAAAAGCCAAGGAGCGGACCTTTTTGAACTGACGTTGACCAGAGAGGCCTTGGCGGAATATTTTGACGTACAGAGGCCGTCGCTATCCCGGGAAATGGTCCGCATGAAGGAGGAAAAAATCATCGACTTCCACCGCAGCACCTTCCGAATTCTTGATCGGGAAGTCCTGCGGCAATATGCCGATTAACAGAAAAGGAGTATCATCATGGATTTAAAACGCTTAAGAAAATACGCGGAACTCACCGTAAAGGTCGGCGCAAATGTTCAAAAAAATCAGGGCGTCATTATCAACGCCGCTGTGGATCAGCAGGAATTTGTGGCTCTCATTACGGAAGAGGCCTACAAAGCCGGCGCGAAGTGGGTCGATGTACAATGGAGCTGCCAGGATATCACACGCCTGCATCAAAACTACCAAACTTTAGAGCAGCTTTCCCGTCTTCCTCACTGGCAGGAGGAAAAGCATAAAATGATGGCGGAGGAGCTTCCCGCCATGATTCACATTCTTTCCGACGATCCCGACGGTTTAAACGGCGTGGATCAGGAAAAAATGCAGAAATCCAATGCCGCCCGCCGAAAAATTGTAAAGAAATACCGTGACGCCATGGAGAACAAATATCAATGGACCATCGTGGCGGCGCCGTCCAAAGCCTGGGCCAAAAAGGTGTTCCCCGATTTGACCTGCGCCAAAGCCAAGGATCAGTTATGGGAAGCCATTCTCCAGACCGTGCGAGTAGACAAAACCAACGACCCCATCAAAGCATGGGAAAAGCACAATGAAAACTTCCGGGAAAAATGCAAGATTCTTACGGACTATAATTTTGACCGTATTCACTATACCGCTTCCAATGGAACGGATTTTACCGCTTGGCTGATTCCTCACGGACGCTGGATCGGCGGCGGAGAAACTGCTTTGAACGGCGTATATTATAATCCCAATATGCCAACGGAGGAAATTTTCACCTCCCCCATGAAGGGCAAGGCCGAAGGGAAGCTGGTCTCCACCAAGCCTCTCTCCTACCAAGGGCAGCTCATTGAAGATTTCTCCATTACCTTCCGGGAGGGCAAAGCCGTGTCCTGGGAAGCCCAAAAGGGTGAAAAGGTTTTGAGCCATATGATTCAGACCGACGAAGGCTCACCATACCTAGGGGAATTGGCTTTGGTGCCCTATGATTCCCCCATTTCCAATGCGGGAATTTTATTCTATGAAACCTTATTCGATGAAAACGCCAGCTGCCATGTGGCGTTGGGACGCGGCTTTTCCATGGCCTTGGAAGGGTTTGAAAATATGTCCTGGGAGGAAGCAACGGGAGCGGGCATCAATGATTCTCTGATTCACGTGGACTTTATGATTGGCAGCAAGGATCTCTCCATTGAAGGATGCACCAGAGACGGCCAATGGGTGACGATTTTCCACGACGGGAATTGGGCCCTTTAACAGTATATCAATGGGAAAGAAGGCTTTGGCATGACCCCCCATCAGACGGATTTCGCCCATGGCGATGTCCGCAAAAACATCATTGACTTAACCCTGCCGCTGTTAGCGGCGCAAATTTTGAATTTGCTTTACAATGTGGTGGATCGCATTTATATCGCCCGCATTCCCGAGGTGGGAACCAGCGCTTTGACGGGGCTTGGCATTTGCTTCCCCGTCATTGCCATCATTACGGCCTTTGGCAATTTATTCAGCATGGGAGGCACGCCTCTTTGCGCCATGCGCCAAGGAGAAGGACGGGACGACGAAGCGGAACAAATCATAGGCAACGTCTTTACCATGCTGCTATTCACTTCGGCTTTTTTGATGGCCGCCATTTATCTTTGCAAAAAACCTTTACTTTATCGATTCGGCGCCAGCGATGTGACGTTTCCCTATGCCAACGACTATCTTTCCATCTATTTGCTGGGCACCTTTTTCGCGGTGGTAGGCTTGGGCATGAATAGCTTTATTAACTGCCAGGGGTTTGGCCGTATCGGCATGATGACGGTGACCATTGGTTCCTTGGCCAACATTATTTTGGACCCCATTTTCATTTTTGCGTTGGGCTTTGGCGTTAAGGGGGCCGCCATAGCCACCGTGATTTCCCAGGGTATTTCCGCCCTCTGGGTCATGAAATTCCTTACCAGCTCCAAGGCGGTCTTAAGACTAAAGGTCAGCGCCATGAGGGTACGGCTCAAACGCATCGCGTCCATCGTGTCCCTGGGATTTTCCAGCTTTGTCATGTCCGTTACCGGCAGCGCCGTTCAGGTTATCGCCAACAGCAGCCTGCAATTCTACGGCGGAGATCTTTATGTCTGCGCCATGACGGTACTGAACACCATCCGTGATATTGTGACACTGCCTGCCATGTCCCTGAGCAACGGCGCTATTCCCGCATTGAGCTACCGCTACGGCGCCAGAGCCTATGATGAGGTACGGCGGGGCATCCGCTTTATCATCGGGGCCTTTGTGACTTACGGCGTTTTTGCCTGGGGAATTTTGATGTGTTTCCCCCATCTATTGATTCAAATCTTTAACAGCGATCCCCAATTGTTGGAAATTGCCGTTCCCGCTCTGCGCTTGTTTTTCATTGGCTTTTGCTTGATGACACTGCAATTTTCCGGTCAAACCACCTTTTTGGCCTTGGGCAAGGCGAAACAAGCCACCTTTTTCTCCCTACTGAGGAAGGCCTTCATTGTGATTCCTCTGATGATACTGCTGCCGCGGTTTCAGGCCATCGGCGTTCACGGCGTATTCTTAGCGGAACCTGTTTCCGACCTGTTGGGCGGCGGCGCTTGTTTTCTCACCATGCTCCTTACCGTGTTTCCGGAATTGAGACAGAAAGAAAAATCCCAAGTCTGATAAGTCAAACTTGGGATTTATTTTTATGCTTTTAAGTATGGGCAGCGCTTACCGATGCACTGACGATTTTCTTTACGGAAGTCACAAACAATGTTTAAAGGCAGCTCCATAGCAACCCCCAAATGCTTTTTGGAAAAGGCGACAGCCGCTTGAATCGCCGTAAAGGAATCCCGTTTGCAGCAACGTGGACCACCCAATTCGCCAATGGCCTTTAAGGCTTCCGACGTCATAAGGTTCGAAAGCTGCCAAGGTTCTTTGGCCAGAGGCGTGGAGCCGGTGACAATGCTGACAAACATCCCGCTGCTGACAGCAGCTCCGCAGCACCCCCAAAAGCCGCAAATACCGCCAGGGACCTTTTGCCCCCGTTCCACCATTTGCCCTAAAGCCTTTTCCAAGTCAATATCTCCACCGCAGTTGCGGTAGGCCGTCAATAAAACAGCGCCCACCAAAACGTGGTGTTCCGGGCCGTGCATATGGATATATGGATTCTCCATAATGGCTTGGGCCAACAAAATGGGATCCCTTGCCTTGGATTCGCGGCATTGGTCCAGGATAACCTTAATTCCTTGACGGCTGTGACAGCGATCACACACATAGTGCCCTTGCTCACAGCTTGCTTTAGCGGTAAAAGGTTTACCGCAAAACTCACAAATCAGTTCACGGTCTTTCTCAAAATATTGAATAGACTCGCCGCACACGAGGCAAGCGCCGATATCTCGTCTCATATTCCCCATCTCCTTCCCTACAGTTGGGGCTATTTTACCATATGACAGGGAAATCTGACAATGGCTCAAAATACAATCGGCAGAGCCAACGACCAAAGAAAATCCGAAAGCAGCGGCTGAATCAACAGCGTCCCCAGAAGCACCGTACCGAAAAGAATATATTCCTCTATGGAAACCGTTGACGTTATGACGGCGCTCTGTTTTTTCTTTTGGAACGGCGTTGTCAACAAATAGCCAAGGACAGCGCCAAAAGTATTGGCAATCAAATCGTCGATGTCTGTGGCCCGAAAGGTAAAAATCTGGGCCAACTCAATAAAAAGCGAGAGGCCGAGGCCTAACAGAAAAATATTTTTCATGTTTCTAAAGTTTTCCCACAAAAGAGCCGCCATAAAGCCGATGGGAAGAAACAAAATGATATTCAAAACATACTGGACAGGAGCCTCTATTAATCCCCGAAAGGGAATGAGGTTCAAATTCAAATCAAAGGTATGGAAATGAAGGTTCGGCAGACCGGTGATAGAAAAGATGGCCAACCCCCAAAGAACAAACAAAAACAGCAGTGCCTTTCTTTTGACAGCCATGGCTTTGCCACCAAAAAAACGAAACAGAAAATAAGCGGGGACCAAGACCGCCAAAGAGGTCAGCAACTCGATTCCCAGAGAAACAAACCGGAGCATCGGAATCCTCCTTTCTAACATAAAACAATTAGGGGTAATCTCCATCAAATGCGCTTAAGTGAATCTGACAGAAATTACCCCGCAAGAAAATTTCATTGTTGAAACTATTTGTATGTCTTCCATCTGAAAAGAACGCCATTCCATGAAAGCAATGGAAGCTTATTCTTGACGAATAGCGGCAAGAGGACTGATCTTCACTGCGCGGTTGGCAGGAGAAAACCCTGCAATGAGGCCGACGCCGATGGCAAAGCCCATACCAAGTAGAACCAGCCAGAAGGGAATGACAGAGATTTTCCCGATCATCATATCCTCACTACTGAGCATGGCGGTGACAGCATTCAACACAAAGGACAGGAAATAACTGAAGAGGATGCCAACGGCGCCGCCCAAAAAGCCGATACCGCCGGCTTCTAGCAGAAACATCATACGAATATCGTTGAGGCGACACCCCAGAACCTTCATGACGCCGATTTCACGGGTGCGTTCATAGATGGACATAATCATGGTATTGGTGATACCTAATGCCGCCACAAAGAGAGAGATGGCGCCGAGGCCGCCTAAGATCAGCTGAATCAGGCGTGCCTGTTTGCTCATGGCTTCCCGAAATTCCAGAGCGCTGCTAGTCTGATAGCCCATATCTTTGATGGACTGCTCCACGGCCTCAACATTTTCATAGTTGTCCACAATCACTTGGACATTACTGTATAAACTTTTATCTGACTGGATGCCGTTGATGGCGTTATACTCCGCCAGCAATTTTTTTCCCAGCTCCAGGGAAATACAGGCTCCGTAAACCGATTCATAACGGCTCCAATCCTCTTTGAGCCAACCAATAGGATAAATGGGCTGAGATGACACTGTTTCTTTTCGTCCGTCAGAGGTGCCGCTTTGGCCCTCCCCTCCGCCATCCGTTGTACCGTCGCTGTTTCCCGCGGCGGCAGTATTTTGACGAATCACGGAAATACTATACTGACCACCCATGGCATCCACAGCCGCAGGAGAAGTATATTCCCCATTATCATCCATGGAATAGGATGGAATCTCCCCTGTATTGGCATCGGAGAACTGCCAAGGCGTCCAGCTGCCCCATAGAATGACATTGTCCTGGTCTTGTTCTGGCAGTGCGCCTTCCTTTACTTCATATCCCATGTCCTTCATTTGTGATAAATCGATGGCTGTGATGCTATCGCTAAAGGTATAATTACCTGAAGAAATTTCCGCTACGCCATTTAAAATAAGAGCAGGAGAGACTGTTTTTACATGATCCAGACGGCGCATTTGTTCGACGCACCGATCATCCAGAGCCACGTCTTTTTTGTTACTATGCTCTCCCTCGGGAACGGTGACGTCGATGGCAGTAATGTCCATATAAGAGGCTATTTCCTCATCAAGGGAACGGTTGAGACCAACCCCCAAGGACATCATGACCACAATGGAACAAGTACCGATGACAACGCCTAAAACCGTCAATACCGTACGAACCTTCCTCCGAAAAAGATTGCGGAAACACATGGCCAGCAGGTCACTGATTTTCATGTTTTTCCTCCTCGCCGGAATCGTCGTCGTCCCAATCATCATTATCCCAGAAGGATTCTTCTTGAGCAGCTTTTTTCTTTTTCCGGAGGCGTACCAGCAACACAGTGCCAATAGTAATGACTGCGATCACTCCAATAAGCCCTAAAGCAATGGGAAGGAATCCACCGCCGCTTTCTTCTTCCATTTCAGCCATTTCCTCTGGAGACGCTTGAGCAGCCTCGACATTAACAGTAAATTCCGAAGCAACTTCCTTTTGATTACCTCGGGCATCTTCATAGGTAATCACGAATTTTAGGTGCTTTTCCCCAGCATCTTCAAAGGTAGCGTAAAGATGGCTGCTGCTGTTCATTTGTGCCGAAGCGTTGATGGTGCCAATATAAGCGTTGTCCAACAAGGTTCCGCTGTCATTGTCATAGAGGAATACCTCGGTGTTGAGCAGCTTGGAAAAACCACGGTTGAGAAACTCATAATCCACCGGCGTTTCCTCTCCTGCATAGACAGGATGATCTTCAGACCCCATAGAAACTTTGTTGACGGAAACCCGCTCCTCCTGTGTTAGTGGCACGGCAATGTTAATTTCCGAAGCATTACTGCATTTTACACCATCATCATAATATTCATAAGCAACCGTAGCAGTAATAGGATAGGATCCCTCCACTGCCTCCACAGAAGAAACAAAATCGGCACGGCATTCTACAGCGCCGTTGGCCTTAATTTTTTCAAAATAAATGGTATCGGTATCACAATTTAAAGCATAAGTTTCTCCACCGTTAACCTTTACCACCACATTCTGGACGGAATATTTTTTGCTGGTATTATATAGGTTAAAAGATAGAGTAAAAGGTTTTCCTGCATAGACGCTGTCTCCGCCAAAGCTGAACTTACTAACCACCAGATTGGGCACAAGTCCATTACCGCTGCTGACTGGAGCTTGAGGCGTTTCTGTTTCTCCGGCGGCAGCGGCGGCGTTTTCCGCTGCCCCAACGGGTGAAGCAAAGGCCAAGGCACAAACCAAAGCCATGAACCATATTACTGCGTGTTTCTTCATCTTCATCATTTCATTTACGCTCCTTCAAGGTTCCTTTGATTTTTGATCGTTTACGATTCTACGGTAAAACGGGGATTATTTTTACAGTCACTGTGAATTTTTCCATCAATCAGGTGAATAATTCGATCTGCATAATCAGCGATTTCTGGATCATGAGTAACGATAATCAAGGTTTGGCGATGCCTTTGAGCCATGGAAACCATTAGCTCCATGACTTCAATCGTGGTTTTACTATCGAGATTTCCCGTGGGCTCATCGGCAAAAACCAGCTTGGGATGGTGTACAAAAGCCCGGGCAATGCCGACCCGCTGCTGTTGGCCGCCGCTCATTTCACTGGGCGTGTGGTCCATACGGTTGGCAAGGTTCACCGCTTTCAGCATTTTACGGGCTGCGATTTCCCGCTGTTTTTTCGGCGTTCCCCGAAATTCCAGAGGCATGGCCACATTGGCCCAGGCGGGTAGAGAGGCAATAAGATTGTAGGACTGAAACACAAATCCCACATTATCCCGGCGAAAATCCGTGAGGGTCTTTTCCCCCATGGAATGAATGGCATGGTTATCAATCCAAATCTCTCCCCGCGTAGGCGGTTCCAATCCTGCCAGCATATTAAGAAGCGTACTTTTGCCGGAGCCCGAGGTCCCTAAAATGCAGCACACCTCCCCCTCCTCAATGGCAAGGTCGATACCGTTGAGGGCTTTGACCTTTTCGTCCCCCACACGGTAAAACTTTTTTAATTGTTTCGTTTGAATCATCGTTGTCATGGTTGCAGTTCCTCCGATTTCGTCGGGGCGCCCAGTAATCGGCGCCAGAATTTTTTGGAACGCCATCCCCGGTTGGCTAGGGAAAACAATCCATAACCGACAAGACCACCCAAGAAATTGACGATAAGATCATCCACATCGGCGGACCGTCCGGTAAAATATTGAATGGTCTCAATAGAAGCGGTGAGGACCAATGCAATCGCCATAATTCTGATAATGCCCCAACGGGGACAAACCATGGCCAGAAAAAATGTCACAGGCACGAACATCAAAAGGTTGATAAACAACTGCTTGGTCGTAGCCATCATGCCCATGGCATAAGGGTCGGACAGCCATGCCAAGGGCCGAAGGTTCAGAAATCGCGTAGTAGGATGAAAATCCATGGGAAGCAAAGTCACAAAAATGATCATAAGCCCCACGGCAAACAAACAAAAATACGTAAGCTGCCTCCAATTTCCGACGCCCCGACGATGATATAGAAAATAAAATGGCGAATAGAGTAACACACCCATCAGAAGTAATAATGGCATCCATACAATGAAAAAACTTGTTACCATAACTTCGCCTCCATAATAATTGTATCATCTGTACTAACTACGTTAATACAATTATATGCATTATAAAAAGCATTGTCAAGAAGAAATTCATATTTCTATGCAATTTACCAAAACTGTGCTACAATAAAAACACAATGAATGAAAGATCAGAAAGAAGGAACTATAATGAAATCAAATTGTGACGACTGCATGAATTATATTTACGATGACGAAATGGACTGCTATATCTGCCTAGTAGATTTGGATCAAGATGAAATGGAACATTTTTTAAGCTACGCCACCAGCCATTGCCCTTATTACCGTTTTTGCGACGACTATACTTTGGCCCGCAAGCAATAAAAAAGACTACAAAGTAAATTGAACAGGTCCAGTAAAAACGAACAACAAACAAAATCCCCCTAATGTAGTACTTTCTTTTTCCTACATCAGGGGGATTTTTGTGCTGCCCTTATAAAATGGGACAGTGCATTTACTCGGTAGTCCTTTTTATATACTCGTGTTCAATTGCAGCTTCCAAAATCTGTTCATAAGCCCAATGCTTGGGAGAAACATCACTGAAGGGCATCGTTTCAAAAACATCAGGATTCCGCAAGGTTTCTTTGGAAAAATCCCGTCCCAAAAGACGGTTCAACATGGTAACAGCCTCCGCGCGGGTTACTTGACGTTGAGGACGAAATGTCCCGTCGCCATAGCCTTTAATAAAGCCGCTTCCTGCAGCTTTATCAACTGCGGAGGAAAACCAGTCTTTTGAGGAAACATCGGAAAATATACCGGGCTGAGATACCAACGGGATATCTTCTGCTTCAGCGTATTTTACCACCAAAGCAGCGAATTCTGCCCGAGTCATGGCATTATGGGGTAAGAAAAGGCCGTTGCCATAGCCGCTGAAATAGCCCCTTTTGCTCACGGCCTCAATATACGGAACCGACCAGCGATTTTTAGAGACATCAATGTATCTGCCACTGTATCCTCCGGACTCCAAACCATCGGCTACAGCGACCATTTTCGCCACCTCTTCCCGACTGATGCTATCTTCCGCCCGAAACGTACCGTCGGGATAGCCGCCGATATAAGCGCTATGCGTACCTATTTCACGAAACCAATCGCCCACCTGAACCTCGAAGTTCATTTCAAAGGTTCGATGCCAAGGGAATCGAAAATCGGACAAAGTAATGCTGGTGATGCCGTCCTCTTCATAGGGCATGATATTGGTAATATATTTGGAGGACGAGAGATTTTCCAAAATCGGCGCCGCAGCCTTTTCCATTTCCTGTTCCAGCCTTGTTTGAACTTCATCGGGCAGGGGATCTGTACGGCCAGAATAAAAGTTGTTGAGATTCAAGCCAAAAATTTGCGAATAGTCCCGATCCAAAATATATTTGGCTTTTTTCTGATAGGCGATATCCTTCACAAAGCCGAAGGCCAGCGACTGCACAAAAGCGCGATCCGCTTCCGCGCTGCGGTGAAAGTCCTGGGTCAAGTAAATATATCTGGTAATCCCCTGTCCCAAACCGATTCCCACGGCGTTGCTCCAAGTATTCCAGTTGCTGTATCCCAGCATATAGCCAAGATCTGTTTCCTGAATTAATTTATCACAAAAGAGATTCCCATAGTTTCGGCCCGAGGCGTCGATGATAATGGTGGGAATCCGCGCAGACACGTTGCGGCGGTAATCATGAATTAAATCATTGACATATTGCGCTTTTTTCTGGGGATCCAACGGCGGCGTCAAAATATAAAGATGAACGGCGGCGCGGGAAACGGTAGGCATCGTAGTGCCATTGAGACTGCGAATATGTTGGGTCACCACATCCGCCAGAGTCTCCGTATTAAAACTGCTGGTAACTTGATGCTGGCCATCGCCGTAATACGCCAAATAAATTGGCACGCTGACGTTGCGCTCTTCGGTGTAAAGACGGGTCAGAGCCATGATACCCAGTTCGTCGGTGCCCTCAAACAAGGTTCCATGCCCTCCCAGCTTTTGGGAAAGATAGGCTTTTTCATTGGTTTGGATATTATCATGGGGAACAGGATCATCCACGCCGATAAAATAATAGAATTGCCCATTATTTTCTTTAGAGAGAACGTAATCACTGAGACGCAACTTCCTCTCCCTGGCCCCCAGATAGGATTGAATCAAAAAAGAATCATGGTTTTGGAGCAGCTTTGTATTTTCCGGATTGGCCAAATGGGTTTCCGCCAAGGAGCCATCACTGTAGTAAGGATATCCTTTGACAATATTGTTCAGTGTCAAATCACTTTCCCCAAGAATTTGGCGGGGCTTGCCGGCATATTCCCGGTACAAATTATAATAATCACTACCATAACCGTAATATTCGACAGTGGTAGCAAGACGCATCACCGTATCCAAGAAAAATACTTTATTTTCCGGGTCTGCAGTTAATACCTCATAAATCCGATCATAAAGAGCTTTTTTCTCATCAATTTCCTTGTTCAGCGCGTCCCGGTCAAAAATAATCGTGGGTTCCTCATCGCCGCCGTTTTCCCCTTCTTCGCCGCTCTCAGAGGATTCACTGTGATTTCCTTCTCCAGTTTCCGATTCGGGCTCTGAGGGCTCTGGGGGCTCTGTAGGCTCCGGTTTTTCTTCGGGTTTTTCCTCAGGTAGCGCACGCAAATCCGTGACCACACGGGAATTAACCAACCCGCCGTAAAGCATTTGATCCAAGGATATAATGAATAAATCGCAGCCTTTGGCATCCATTTCTTTGAGCCATGCCAACAACTGTTCCCCATCACCATACTGGGTCCCATTCTGATTTAGGGTTTGATTATCCAGATGGGTAGCAAATAAATCCTCCTCGGGGATTTCAATGGTATAGCCGATGGATTTCGCCAAAAGCGATACCCTGGCAACATTAATAGGACGATTATCCAAAGGCACGTAGGCCACGAAAGAATCGTTGGCAACGGATACATTGGAATCGTCTAAATTCTCTTTTCCCCAAATGCCCGACGCCCCCATCAACAAGAGCATCGTGATCATCATTAAACACAATAAATTTCGTTTCATGTAGTAACTCCTCATACTGCAAAAATTAGTTTCATACGTGTTTCTTTGTGTCTCTCTTGTTGAATTTCGTCGAAACAATTACAGAAGAATATGGTTATTATACCAGATGGTACCATAATATACAAGTCCCCAAAGAACGAAAGTATGTTTGTATATTTTTCAACAGTGTGGTATGATATTAAGAATCTAGTGTTTGGAGGTATTTATGCTCAATATCGGTTGTCATCTTTCCTCATCCAAAGGTTTCTTAGCGATGGGAAAAACTGCGCTGAAAATCGGCGCCAATACATTTCAATTTTTTACCCGCAATCCCCGAGGCAGCAAAGCCAAGGCCATTGATCCTGAGGATGCGGCTGCTTTACGCCAGCTTTGTCAAGAAAATTCATTTGCCGTAATTCTGGCTCACGCCCCTTATACACTCAATGCCTGTTCTGACAAAGAAGCCACCAGAACCTTTGCTTTAGAAACCATGGCCGATGATTTAGAGCGGATGGAATATTTGCCCCACAGCCTTTATAATTTCCATCCCGGTAGTCACGTAGGACAAGGAGCGGAGGTGGGCATTGAGCAAATTGCCCATATGCTAAACGAAATTCTGGATAAAAAATATACCACCACGGTGTTATTGGAAACAATGGCAGGTAAAGGTTCTGAAGTGGGCCGCACCTTTGAAGAAATCGCCGCTATCATCGATAAAGTGCAGCTCCATGAAAAACTGGGAGTCTGTCTTGATACTTGTCACATTTTCGACGGCGGCTATGATATTGTCGATGACTTAGACGGTGTTCTGGAGCACTTTGACCGCGTTATTGGCTTGAACCAACTCCATGCCATTCATATCAATGACAGCATGAATCCTTTAGGCAGTCACAAAGACCGTCATGCTAAAATTGGACAAGGACATATCGGCCTTGAGGCTTTGACGGCTCTCATCAACCACCCGAATCTGCGCCACCTGCCCTTTTATTTGGAAACTCCCAATGAACTTCCGGGCTATGCCGAAGAAATCAAATTGCTTCGCAGTGTCTATCATGAAGCTTGACGACCCATGCACCAAAACATCGAAGCATGGGAAAAAGAATGGAAAAACATCCATTTTTATAAAAAATAGGTCTTCAAATCAGCCCGGGAATTTGCTATAATAGTTACGCGAACCATGAAAGTAGCGGAAAATGTCTTCTATTATTATCCAATTCCATCGAAAAGACCTTATCATTATGGGGTTCCGTACTGTAAAAGCAGCCTTGTCATCTCCGTTATTTTCATGAGGAATAAGGAGGTTCCACTTTGTCCAAGTTATTGATTCAGGGCGGGAAACCGCTTTCTGGCACTGTACGGATTAGCGGCGCAAAAAACTCCGCAGTGGCGATTGTTGCCGCCTGTATCCTTTTCCGAGGAGAAACCATTCTGGAAAACGTCCCCAAGATCAGTGATGTTCAGATTCTTTTACGCATCATGGAAAAGTTAGGGGCAAAAATTCAATGGCTTAATGAAGAATCCGTTTCCATTGAGGTTCCGGATCAAATTGAATATTCCGCTCGCTACGAAGAAGTTCGCAGCTTGCGAGCTTCCAATCTTTTGCTTGGCTCACTGTTGGGACGCCGTGGGAAAGCCGAAGTAGCATTACCCGGCGGCTGTGATCTAGGCCCCCGCCCCATGGATCTCCATATCAAAGGGTTTTCCAAACTGGGCGCCACCGTTGAAACCAAAGAAGATTACATCGAAGCCAAAGCAGACCACTTAACAGGCTCTTTCATCTATCTAGACTTCCCCAGCGTCGGCGCAACGGAAAATATTATGATGGCGGCAGCCACTGCCGAAGGACTCACCACGATTGAAAACGTAGCCAAGGAACCGGAAATTGTTGACTTGGCCAATCTTTTGAACAGCGCAGGCGCCAAGGTTCGCGGCGCAGGCACTGATATCATCAAAATTGAAGGGGTTCCGGAACTCCACACTCCCCACCATACCATCATTCCCGATCGCATTGAAGCTGGCACTTTTTTGGCGGCAGCAGCCATGACAGAATCCAGCATCAAATTGGAAAACGTCATCTCCGCCCACTTGAATCCCGTGATCGCAAAAATGCGGGAATCCGGCGTAATTGTCCGTCCCAACGGCAGTGATATTTATGTCAAAGGCCCCGACGAATTAAAGGCTGTGGACGTTAAAACTTTGGCACATCCCGGTTTTCCCACCGATATGCAGCCCCAAATTATGAGCATGCTCTCTATTGCCAACGGTACCAGCGTGATTACGGAAAATTTGTTTGAAGCCCGTATGAAGGCTGCGCCGGAGCTGTGCAAAATGGGCGCTGATATTACAGTCAACGGCAATATCGCCACAGTTCGCGGAGTAAAAAAGCTCCAGGGCGCTTCAGTTTTAGCGAAAGATCTACGGGCCGGGGCGGCTCTGGTCATTGCAGCCTTAGCTGCGGACGGTGAAACAGAAATCAACGGCCTTACAATTATTGATAGGGGTTACTACCAGATGGAAAGCAAGCTCTCCCAGTTGGGGGCTGAAATCCGGAGGGTAGATTAAATGCTCACCGCCGCAACCTTATTCAGCAATAGCAAAGGAAATTGCACTTTTATTTCGTCCGATACTACAAAAATCCTGGTTGATGCAGGTGTCGCCGCCTGTAAAATTGAAAAAGCCATGGCTAACTTGGGTGAATCCATGGAGGATATTCAAGCCATCATGATTACTCATGAACATATCGACCATGTAAGAAGCGCCGGGAGTCTTTCCCGGCGTTATAACATCCCTATTTATGCAACGCCCAAAGTGTGGCAGGAATATACTGGATTCGGTAATATTCGCCGGGAAAATCAGGTACAATACGAATATGGTATGACCATCGGCGATTTGTCATTCGATTTTTTTAAAACATATCACGACGCTGTCCAGCCTCTGGGCATTGTAGTGATGTGCGGCGATAAAAAAGTGGGAATCTGTACCGATACCGGTGTTTTTACTCCCACCATGGCAAAAAAACTCCACGGAGCCAACGCCCTGATTTTTGAGGCCAACCACGATGTGGATTTACTTTGGAAAGGACGGTATCCCCAAAGCACCAAAAAACGGATTTTGGGACAATTTGGTCATTTATCCAATGTAGATGCCGGGAAAGCGCTGGCTAAAATTATCACTAAGGATACTCAGTATGTGACTCTGGCCCATCTCAGCGAGGAAAATAATCGACCGGATTTGGCCTTTGAGACTGTTCGTAATATTTTGCAGGAGCAACATTTGCTGGATAACCTTGAGCTCCAAGTGGCGCCGCCGTATCATACCTCCAATCTTATGATTATCAAATGAGGTGTGATCCATGCGAAAAAAAGGAATCAGCCTTTGGCTTTGTTCCCTACTTATGCTAATGACCGCCTTCATCGGCGGTTTTTTTGCCATTGGATTCTATGAAGCGCTTGCCGCCGCTGATGAAGAAATTCTGCCGGACATCACCGCCGGAAATCAAACTTCCGAGGTTAGCACCGTAAGCCAGGTGGCAGCCTCCGTCGGCGACGCCGTAGTGGGAATCAGCAATCTTGCCCAGACAGAAACCATCTTAGGCAGCGAAGAAATTGAAGCAGGTATAGGTTCCGGCGTCATCATTGACAGCAGAGGCTATATTGTCACCAATAACCATGTCATTGAAAATGCGGGCCGTGTTTCCGTGACCTTGGCCGACGGCAGTCAGAAAGATGCGGAAATTGTCGGAGCCGACCCCCGCACTGACCTTGCTCTTATAAAAATTGAAGGCAGCGGCCTACCCACTGCTGCCTTAGGGGATTCCAATGAAGTGGCGGTAGGCGAAACTGCCATTGCCATTGGCAATCCCGGCGGTCTGGACTTTGCCCGTTCTGTGACATCGGGAATTATCAGCGGTCTGGATCGTCCCCTCACCACTGATGAGGGCATTCGTTTTAAACTAATCCAAACTGACGCCGCCATCAACCCAGGCAATTCCGGCGGCGCCTTAGTCAATACAAGGGGCCAAGTGATCGGTATAAACACTGTTAAAATCACACAATCGGGCTTTGAAGGCATGGGCTTTGCCATCCCCTCTAATCTCGTCGATGAGGTGGTACGGCAGCTCATGGACACGGGGAAAGTGACCCGCGCCGCTATGGGTGTTTCCTTGCTGAGAACGGTAGATGAAGAATACAATGAATATCGCAATGTTGGTACCGACCATGGCGTTCTTATTTCCGTTCAGGAGGGAAGCCCCGCGGCACAGGCTGGGCTTTTGGATTACGACATCATTACCGCTGTGGACAATACAGAAATCAGCGACGTTTACCATCTGCAAGAGATTATTTTTGAACATAAAGTCGGAGATACCGTTACACTGAAAGTTCTAAGAAGCGGTGAGACAAAGGAAGTCACCGTAACACTAGGAGAATTAAAGGAAGAAACATCATGAAAATACGCATCCTCGCTATCGGGAAAATCAAAGAAAGCTACTTAAAGGCTGCCGTTGCCGACTATGAAAAACGGCTAAAGCCTTATTTGAAGCTGGAGATCCTGGAAGGTCCTGAGGAGGATGCACCAGAGCGGCTGAGTGAAGCCGAAAAAAAACAGGTTATGACAAAGGAAGGCCGTTATTTCCTAACCAAAATGAAAGAGGGTGATTTTAACATTGCCTTAGACCTCAACGGAAAAAACCTAACTTCACCGGAATTAGCCCAGATCATTGCTGATAAGGCCATGATGGAGGGGAAAACTATCAATTTTGTCATCGGCGGTTCTTTGGGAATCAGTGAAGAGGTCAAAGAAAAATGCAGGTTTAAAATCGCTTTTGGTAAGGCCACCTTCCCCCATCAGCTGATTCGTTTATTCTTGACAGAACAAATTTACCGTTCCATGAAAATCATCAAAAATGAACCTTACCATAAATAATGAAAACTCGTATTTATTTTATACAATAGACCATTTATACTAATAGATAATGGCAAAAAATAATAAAAAGCGGTACATTTAAGATACGCAAGGGTGCGGGATAAAAATTCCGTACCCTTTTCTTTCTATCCTACAGCCTTTAAGGAGGACATTTTATGAAGCGATATATGATGCTGGCCTGCGAGCTAATAGAAGACGAAGTCCATGCCATTATGGAGCGGCATGAATTAAACTATCCCATTCTTTTTTTACCGCCGGATCTGCATCTATTACCTAAGAAACTCAACGAATACCTGCAAGATATCATCAATCGCATCCAAAATGTGGATTACCTTATTTTACCCATGGGACGCTGCGGCAATGGTACCCTTGGCCTAAAATCCGACCACGCCACGTTAATTCTGCCAAAATGCGAAGACTGCGTTAATTTATTGCTGTCCAAAGACTCCTTGAAGGTGAATCGCCCCAAATATTCCATGTTTTTTACCGATGGCTGGCTCCGCAACGGTGCTTCTGCCAATCACGAGTATGAACGTGTCGTGGAGCAATATGGCCAGGAACGGGCCAATATGGTAATGGAAATGATGTACGCAGGCTACAAGTACTTTTCGCTCATTGATACCGGCGCATACGACAAAGATATGGCCCGAAAAAAATTAGCTCCCCTCGTAGATACATTGGGTACCATCGAAGTCAATGAGCTGCCGGGACCTTACGGAATTTTGGAAAAAATGCTGACTCTTGACTTTGATGAGGAAAACTTTGTGATGATTCCTCCCGGCGTTGCCGTAACAGAACAGCACTTTGAATCGTAACAAGGCCGATTCTACCATATAAAAAAAGACGGACTAAAACAGTCCGTCTTTTTATATTTAAGGTTTCGTCACTTATTTTACTTCAAAATAAGCTTGGGGATGGGCGCAAACAGGGCAAACCTTGGGAGCTTTGACGCCTTTGAATTCATGACCGCAGTTGCGGCAGATCCAAACAACTTCTTCCTGAGCGGTGAAAACAGTGTCGTTCTCCACAGCAGCCAAGAGATCTCTGTAACGAGCTTCATGGTTGGCTTCGATTTTAGCAACGCCATCAAACAGAAGAGCGATATCGTTGAACCCTTCTTCTCTGGCTTCCGCAGCCATTCTGGGATACATGGAAGTATGTTCTTCGTTTTCGCCTTCGGCAGCAGCTTTGAGATTTTCAGCAGTGGTGCCGATACCACAGAGTTTTTTGAACCAGATTTTTGCGTGTTCCTTTTCGTTATCAGCGGTTTCTAAAAAAATCGCGGCGATTTCTTCATAACCGTCTTTCTTAGCTTGAGATGCGAAATAGGTATATTTGTTTCTTGCTTGAGATTCACCGGCAAATGCTTCTTTCAAGTTTGCTTCGGTTTTGGTACCTGCCAATTTGGAACAACAGCTCATGTTTTTACCTCCCATATTCTGTACTCTGAGATTTTTCGTGGATTTATCTTATTATACTCTTATTTTACGAAACTTTCAACTGTTTCTGTTACAGAGTTTAATTGCTCTTTGGTAGGTTCGTAAACAAGACGCATAACATCCATATTGTCGAGGACTTCCCATTTCATAGCTTCCATGGTTTCTTTGATGAGATTGGGGCTTTGACCACTCCAACCATAGGAACCAAAGGGAATTCCAACACGATTTTGAGGATTTAAGCCTTTCATATAGCAAAGGAAACCAGCGACGCTGGGCATCATCCCCGCGTTCAAGGTGGGGGAACCCACGGCAATATACTTGGCTTCCAAAACTTCGGCCATGACATCGGAGATATGGTTGTCTTTCAGGTTCATGTATTTTACTTCAATGCCTTTGTTTTCAAAAGCGGTGTAAATGGCCTTGGCCATTTTTTCTGTGGCATGCCACATAGAGTCAAAGACAACAACAGCCTTTTCCTTGGTCGTATTGGTGGACCATCTTTGGTAAGCATCAAGGAAATCGGGAATACGATCCTGCAAAATAAAGCCATGACTGGGGCAAATGGTGTCAATTTCCAAAGTGCTCAAAGCCTGAACCGCTTTTTGTACCTGTTTCCCGAAGGGAAGCACGATGTTCGCATAATATTTGCCAGCTTCATACATCAGAAGATCTTTGGGAACTTCATTATCAAAACGGTTCGAAGAAGCAAAATGTTGACCAAAAGCGTCATTGGGAAACAGGGTTTTTTCCGCAGCAAGGTAGGTCACCATGCTGTCAGGCCAGTGAACCATGGGAGTCTGCACAAAGGTAAATTCATATTTCCCAGTGCTCAAGGTATCGCCGGATTTTACCAACTGTGCTTCATAATCTTTATGATAATGGGCTTTGAGACCTTCCAGGGCTTTGGCGTCGCATACAACAGTGGCGTTGGGGCAAGCTTCACGCACCTTGGGGAAAGCGCCGCTATGGTCTTTTTCAATATGGTTTACAATGATATAATCAATTTTATCCAGAGGCACAACGCTTTCCACACGGGAAAGTAACTCATCTTCAAAACCAGCTTTGACAGTGTCGATCAAAGTGATTTTTTCGTCAATTACGAGATATGCATTGTAGGTGGCGCCTCTTTGGGTGAGATAGCCATGGAAATTACGGACATCCCAGTCAACGGCACCGACCCAGTAAATGTTCTCTTTTACTTTTACTGCTTTCACGGTACACGCACTCCTATCCTTAGTCTTGTTTGGAAAATTCATCCTTACCTACACCACAAAGAGGGCAAACCCAATCTTCCGGCAATTCTTCGAAAGGAGTATCTCCATCATATTCATAACCACAAGCATCGCATACATAAGTCATAGTAAATTCCTCCTAAATATATAATATTTTTGATTGAAATAATAGGTTTTTGCTAGGTTTTATTATAACACTCTTTTTTTATATTGTCAGCAATTTTTAAGCCATTGAACAAAATCTTTCAAGCCGGGGACAATATCGTCATACACTGGGGCTAACCCCTAAAAAACACGCAATATTCTGAATTTTATAATCAAGAGAAACATAAAACTAGTAAAGAAATTCATCATCCCGTACGAAATACACAGTCAATCGGCTAGAGCTAAGAAAAGCAAAACGGCAAGGGCCGCAGTTTACACAGATAGAACATAAGGGTCTTGCCGTTTTGAGTTTTCCAACGCTATTGCCGATTAAATGCGTTTTCAGTTATTTGGCGAATACATGGCCTCCAATCGTCGCCACAATCTCCTTACTATTCAAAAATGCATTATTGGGCGCTTTGACAGGATTCCAATAGAAGAGACTGCCGTGGGTAGGATCAACACCGCGGGCTGCGTCTTTTGCGGCAGCTACTGCAGTAGCATTGGGGGTGAGATAATACTGGCCATCATCGACGGCACTGAACTGGTTTTTCTGAAACAGAACGCCATACATGGTATTGGGGAACAGGGGGCTTTCGATGCGGTTCATAATAACGGCACCGACAGCGACCTGACCTTCATAAGATTCCCCGCGGGCTTCCCCATAGATCATTTTCGCCATCATCCAAAGCTCATCCTCGGTAAGGGTGATGGAGGGGTCGGCGGCGGAATCGTTATCCTCCGGTGCAGATGCCGCCCCTTCCAAATAAATCTTCTGGCCACTGTAGATGCGGTCCGCGGTGAGACCGTTGGCAGTCATAATGCTTTCCACGGAAAGACCATAGGATTGAGCAAGGCAATAAAGGGTGTCGCCATTGGATACTGCATAGTTGCCATTGGGGTTGTTTTTGGCGTTACTGTCAATACGCAGATTCATGCCGGGATAAATCAAGGTGCCGCCATTGGACAATCCATTGCCGTTGATGATGGCTGATTGATCGACATTAAACTTTTGTGCGATCTTATAGACAGTATCTCCGTTTTGGACCGTATAGGTGGTATTGACCTCTGCGGCCGAAACCCCTACGGAACAAAGAAACATTAAGGTCATTGCCAAAACAGTTACGGGTAACTTGAATTTGAATTTCACTGCATTACCTCCTTTTCTGTAATACATTTCCCATCATACAGCAAAACCCAGACGATTTCATTGGATAAAGTCTTCCACTTTAGGAAAATATTGGCAGGGACAGGGCAGTCTGCATAGGATATAGGGATCAAAACTCAGGAGGATTGCCATGAAAGTTAAGAGCGGTGATTATGTGGTCCGCAAATCATATGACCGGGATATTATCTTTAAGGTAAAGCAGATTTTTCAGGATGAAAACGGAGGGCTTTCAGCGGTGCTAAAGGGGGTTGCCATCCGTCTGCTGGCTGACGCTCCGTTGATGGACTTGGAACAGCTAAATCCAGAAGAAACAGCCCGTATTATGGCAGGAGAGGAAGATGATGCCATTGAGGAATTGCTTTTGCGGAGGAAAGCGAATAACCAATGGCGAAGTGGTGAAAGTAATTTTTTCGACTTCCCCGGTAAGGTGCTGCACTTAGATGGGGACAAAGAATATCTGAATAAATGCGTGGAGGTCTACAACAAGTTTAGAATTCCCAACGCGGGACTGGCTGTAACAGAAAAAGACCAGCCTGACGCCGTAACTTATTATTTAGAAAAATACCGTCCCGGTATTTTAGTCATCACCGGTCATGACAGTTTGCTGAAAGGCGCTAAGGATTACAGTAATCTGGATAATTACCGAAGCTCGGGCTATTTTGTAGAAGCGGTACAAAATGCCCGGCGTTACCAGCCGGACCGGGATTCCCTGGTGATTTTCGCAGGGGCTTGCCAAAGCTGTTATGAAGCGCTGATTGGAGCCGGGGCAAATTTTGCCAGTTCCCCCCGGCGGGTGTTTATCCACATTTTTGACCCGGTTCTTATCATTGAGAAAATCGCCTTTACCTCCATAAAGGAGGTCGTTACCGCCGACGAGGTAGTGGGCGGTACCGTCACCGGCAGCGACGGCATCGGAGGTATTGAGACACGGGGCCAATTCCGTTTGGGTTACCCCTCGACGTTAAAGCATTAAAATACAGCCTTGATTGACAGATAAGAAAGGGAAATCGCCACAACTATAAAATTCAACTGGCAGGAATCCTTATGGCGGAAATCTTCCATATGATTTAACGCAAAAATGCCAGGCCCACAGTGTACAGAAAATCGTACGCAAGGGCCTGGCATTTTTTGTGTTATTCGCAGCTTCTAGCTGCGTCTACTAGTCGCGAGGGGAATTTTCAGGCACATTGGGGCCACTGCACCCATACCCCGTCACACTAGCGGATTTCGACTGCTTTTGCAGGATGATTGCGCAGTGTTCGCAGTAGGGTTCTTCCTTCAGGGAATAAATATCGTCGCCGCATACTTCACGTTTACAACGTTTGCATTTCGCCATGGTTACTCACCCCGTTCGCGTTTTTGCTGAGGAATAAAGGGGCTAGCGCAAACAAAACCACTGTCACGAAGGGTTTCCTCAAAAACCGCCTCGCCGCAAATATCGCAGTAGGTTTTGCCGTCAGCCTTGCGTTCTTCATCTTTTGCCAATTCTCTATTGCATCTTTCACAACGTGCCATAGGGTTACCTCCTTATATGTAATATTTGCTCCACACTTTTACGGATCTTTGCCGCCAACCAGATCAAAGGGGCTGACAGAAAAAACCAAATAACGGTATAGAGCAAACAGATTTGTCCCATAAAATTGAAATAAAAACGGCTGTAATCCCAGACATTCCAATGAGCCCAAAGATTGACAATGCAGCCGGCAATAAATTCCAGAAACGTAATGATGGCGGCGCCAATGGAACAACGTACCCAAAGAGGCGTATCTTTTTTTAATCTGCGGTTCACATCATCAACGGCAAAAAAACAGGCTCCGCCGGCCAAAAACATGGTCCAATGACTAAAACCCCGCCATAAAATCTCCAATAAATAATAAAGGCTGCCGCCGATAAGAAACAGACATAAAGAGGGCAGATACCGCTTCAAAAAATCACCTCCATGACTTTCTGAATTCAGTATCTGCACCGTGGATTTTTTCTATGCAATATGGCAGCGGGCCAAATTTTAGCGTTTTTCTAATTTTTGTTTTTTCTTTTTATGAATTCTGACAGGAATGAAAACAGCAAGGAAAAGCAGCAGCAGCACAATGACTACTGCGGCACCGGCCATGGCGGTGACTTTGTTGGGATGAGACAAAAGAGCCACGGGACTTTTGCTGTCATCAACGGTTTTGCGCCCCTGTTCCGTTTCGTACAGCGCCCAGCCTTCTTGATCCATGGCGGCCAAATAGTCGGCCAGCGCCACCCACTCCTTAATCTCCCCATCATGATCGGAAATAATGTATTTCTCAAAATCGATAATGGGATCGCCGTTTTTATCCTTGGGTTCCAAGGACATCAAACCAAAGGACTGATCCTTGACAGTCCCCAGCATCTGAGCGGAATAAAGGCCGCCGACCACGCGGTAAAGCGCATCGTCGTCAATTTCACCGATGCTTTTACCGGTTTCATCAATGAAATGGGCTTCCGTCACTCGATTCATAAAGAGTCGGTTGGGGTTATAGGCAAAGCCCACGCCGGAAATGTAAAGCCGGGCTTCCCCCATCAAAAGAGATACCGAAGCGTCTACCTCGCAAACGGTTTTTAGCTCCTTCCCGGTTAAATAAATGCTGACCAAGGGATAACCGGGCAGGCCGTCCTTGCCGATACCCAGGGAGCTGACATTAAATACGTCGGCAGTAGTGATATCTCCTTGGGCAAAGGAACCGCGAATCACGCCCAAAGGAACCACGGCGGCGGCTACGGTTTCATAATCCTCCCCTTCAGCGTTTTTTACCGCCTCAATGTAGCTGTCGGCAATAAGATTGCCTAAGGTGCTTTCACCTGGCGTCTTATACATGGACTCCGCAGAGGGAAAATCATAGGGCGCTGTGTTTATAACCTCGTCAAATCCGTATCCGTAACGGGATAAATAAGAAGCGTCTACTTTTTGGCGAAAGTTCATCAGTTTTTGGGAAATCGCGGATGCGTCCTCTTCCGCTACGGTTTCATCCAAAGAAAGCAAACGATAGTCAGTGACCTCTCCATCGGTAGTCATGGTAATCACGCCAAGGTTGGAGCAGTATTCCCCGCAGGAAACCACGGCGGTGGAACCCACTACGAGGGGCTCTTCCAAAGTGGTGTGGGTATGACCGCTGATAATAAGGTCAATTTCAGGTACGGCTTTGGCCAGCAATTCATCCTCACTTTCCTCGGGGTCGTCTTTCGTGCCACTGTGGGATAGGCAGATGATAAAATCAGCGCCGCCGTCTTTTTCAATGGCGGCCATAGTTTCTTTGGCGCTTTCGATGGGATCTTCAAAATACAGGCCGCTCAAGGGGGCGTAGGTATCGGCCTCTTTTCCCAAAAGCCCAAAGATGGCAATGCGGCGTCCTCCGCGTTCCAAAAGGAGATAGTCTTGGGCGCCGTAACGTTCCATCGCTTCTCGCAATTCTTGAGCCTTTTCCTCCCGGTCACTGTCAGCCAAGGTCTTGTCCCAATCAATGTTAGCGCTGACCAAGGCGGGCAGGGGATCGCCGCTGTTTTTGGCGGCCGTCAGCATATCAGTCAGGCCCTGGGTGCGATAATCAAATTCATGGTTGCCGAAGGTGGTGGCGTCATATCCTAACAATCCCAGCATCCGCAGCTCCGCGGCGTCGCTGGAGAAAATCGTTTGATAAAGAGTCCCCATGGAAAAATCACCGCCATCCAACAGCAAAGCTTCAGGGGATTGGGAACGCACCGATTCAATGGCGGTATGGAGCTTTTGAAAGCCGCCATGGCCGTCAGAGGAATCGGCATCAAGATGTGAATGCATATCATGGGTAAACATTATGGTGACTTCCCCGGCAGCCAAAACAGAACCTGAGCATACCAGAAGCAATGCCATCACCAAAGGGAAAAGAATTTTACGAATCATCATAACCTCCTCTGTTAGTGAGATAACGTTCCATTGTTTTCCTAATTTTATACCACTTTTTTCCGCCCCGCAATGGGAAAAACAATATCGTTTGAAGTATTTCGAAAACTATGCTATAATATATGAAAATTCTCGCAGAAACAAGGAGGAATTTGGCGTGAAATTATCCCGGCGTTTACAGGCAACCGCCGATTTGATTCCCTCTGATGTTTCCGTTGCCGACGTTGGATCCGACCGCGGCGAGCTTTCCTACTATCTTCTGGAACAGGAAAAAATCCCTCGGGCGATTTTAAGCGACCTTTCCAAACATTCCTTACAGCGAGCAAAAGACCTATTTCGAGGAACCCGCTACGAAAGTCGAACGGAATTTCGGGTCGGACCGGGGTTGGAGGTTTACGCCCCGGGCGAGATGAAATACGCCGTCATGGCGGGGATGGGCGGAAAAACCATTGTAAAAATTTTAGAAGACACTCCCGCTGTGCTCCAAAGTCTAGAGGGTATTGTGCTCCAGGCCATGGGGAATTCCGAAAATGTGCGCCGCTGTCTGGAACGGCAACGCTTTACTATTGATGAAGAAATTCTCCTCTGGGAGGATGGTCATTTTTACACCATGATTCGGGCCCTGCCCGGAAAAGCAGAGCCACTTACGGAAGAAGAGATTTTTGCCGGGCCTTGCCTGCTGCGACGAAAAGACCCCATATTAAAGGACTATCTATCCAAAGAGCAACGGGACCGCAAAGCGATCTATGACGATTTGACCAGACGCAACCAAGGGCAGAAACGAAGAGAACAGCTGTGCCGAGAACTGGAACTTCTTGCGGAAATCGAAAAAAAGTTACGGTAGGTTTCGCCAAACCATTCACCCAAGGAGGTATCGCCGATGAAACTCAAAGATATTATGGAAGCGTTGGATAAGCTTTGTCCCTTTTCCATGCAGGAGGCCTTTGACAACAGCGGTCTTCAAGTCGGTGATATGGAAAAGGACTGCAAAAAAATCCTTTTGGCTTTCGATTTTACAGAAGAAGTGCTGAAAGAAGCCATCAAAACCAAAGCCGACCTCATCATCACCCACCACCCATTCCTTTTTACGCCGTTGAAATCCATTTCCACTGCGAACTGGAAAGGCCGCCAGATTTTTCGCTTGATACGTGAGAATATCGCCTTAGTGGCTCTTCATACCAATCTTGACAAGGAACCCCAATTCGGCGTCAGCATGATGCTGGGACGACGCTTGGGACTGACGAACCCCCAAATCTTGTTACCGGAAGCAAACGGTATGGGTTTTGGCTGTATTGGGGAATTGTCTCACTCAATGGTCTATGGCGACTTTGTTAGACTCGTTCAAACCACCTTAAATCGCCCTGCCGTGAAATACGTGGGCGACAAAACAAAACGGGTACAGCGCATTGCCGTGTCTGGCGGTAGCTGCGCCGAATTTATGGATGATGCCCAAAAGAAAAACGCAGATGTGTTTATTTGCGGTGACTTAAAATATCATGACGCTCAAAGGGCCCAAGAAAATGAATTATGCTTAATCGACGCCGGCCATTTTGGTACAGAAGTATGGGTGTTAGATGCTTTGCAGAAACGACTGCGCCAGCTTTTCCATGATATGGAAATCGAAATCTGCGCTTTTATCAACGACTATTGGAACTATCAAACATAAAAAACAGCTTTTTTAGGCTGTTTTTTTCTTTTTCTAAGGAGGTTCATGGATGAAAAAAATCTACGAGTATCAAGAAAAGTTAATGGAGAAGGAGACACTCCAAAAAGACCTGGGACAACTGGCCCGAGGCACCAAATTATTGCAAATCAAAAATCAATACCGCAAGGAAAAGCAGCGCTTTCTAAAAATCCGCAGGGCCATTGATGGTGTCGCCGCAGACCAACGTCAAGCCGAAGCTACACTGAAAGCCCAAGCAGGGCTAGCCCAATCCATGGAAACCGCTCTGTACGATGGCACCATCAAAGACCCCAAAGAGCTATCCTTTATGGAAAACAAAATAAGAGAAACAAAGCAGGCAATGGAGTCCAGCCAAAAGGAGTTGGCGAAAATCGCTGAAACCCTCCAAACAGAAATCAGCCGTTATCGAGATACTGCGATGGTATTAAAATCGTTGCAACGGCAATTTGAGGAAAGCCAAAAGACCTTGAAGCAACAACACGCTGCTTTGGATCAACAAATCACTGCTTTGGAGGAGGAACTCACAACCATGGCGCAGGAGATTGATCCAGAAACGCTGGGGAATTTCCTATCTCAGAGAAAATACCACCAAGGGCGGCTTTATTCCATGGTGATCCACGGAAACACCTGCGGCTGCTGCTATCAAAAAATGCCCCGCCCCATTTTAAACCGATTGAAAAGCGGCAAGCGTATTGTGTGCGATCACTGTGACAGAATTTTGATTTACGAAAAAGAGGAAAAGACCAGTCAAAAGAAAGGGAAAAGTACCCATCAAGCTTAGACAGAGGAAAAATAACTTGCATTCCGTGATGGTTCGGTTTATAATGAATTGTTGCAAAGAGTAAATCGGATCATCGCGAGAGGAAGACCGAAAGGTACCTTTTGAGGAAAGTCCGGGCACCATAGGGCAGGATGCCGGCTAACGGCCGGTGAGGGCGACCTTAAGGATAGTGCCACAGAAATAAACCGCCTTCGGAACCTTCAAAGGTGACGGAAATTTTATTCCGTCATTTTTGAACGTTTCGAAGGTAAGGGTGGAACGGTGCGGTAAGAGCGCACCGGCGGTTTGGCGACAAGCCGGCCAGGTAAACCCCATCCGGTGCAAGACCGAATAGGAAAGCGTGGGAGTGGCCCGCTCTGCTTTCGGGTAGGGTTGCGCGAGCCCTTCGGCAACGAAGGGCCAAGATAGATGATGATCAAAACAGAACCCGGCTTATAGATTTGCTCTTTGCGCTTTTTTTATTGACAAATCGCCATTTTCTGGTAAACTATGATTAAAAGAATAAAGAACGGTGCCATTAAATTGGTTAAAAGGGAAAACGGTATGAAGCATGGGTGTTGATATCTATTAACAACTCGCAGCAAAAGCCGTTACAGCACCCGCTACTGTATGAGAAGATGAAATCCGAATCGCCATTGGCGTGCGTTTCACGTTGAGAAGGCCGGAAAGTAAGATGACGCTCGAGTCAGGAAACCTGCCACAATTTATCGCCTTGATCTCGGGAGAGAAGGTCGGGATGTATCGTTCCTTATCCGCATCCCTCTTTATGCGGATTTTTTATTGCACTCGATCCGCGGGCAGGCTGCGGATTTTTTCATTTTCCGAGGCAGGGCAAGCATCATAAGATTAATTTTGAGGAGGACTACTACTATGACATTATTGCAAGATACTATCGCAAAAATCCAACCCTTGAACCAAAAAGCCGCGGCGGAAGCCAAAAATTATATTGACGGCCTCATCAAACCCATCGGCAGCCTTGGCAAATTGGAAGAGATCGCCGCTCAAGTCGCCGGCATCACTGGCAAAGTCAAAGGCAATAAAATGGCCAAACGTGGCATCGTTGTGATGTGCGCCGATAACGGCGTTCATGAAGAAGGCGTGGCCGTGGCCGGTCAGGAAGTCACCACCATTATGGCCCACTGCATGGCTAAAGGTGTTACCGGCGTTACAGTATTTGCCAAGGAAGCCAATGCCGACTGCGTTATCGTGGATGTAGGTATTAACAGTGACGACGTGATTCCCGGCATCATCCATAAAAAGATCGCAAAGGGTACCGCGAACTTTGCCAAAGGCCCCGCTATGTCCTATGATGATTGCATCAAAGCCATGGAAATCGGTATTGAAACCGTCAACCAAATGGCGGAAGAAGGCTATGACATTATCGGCACCGGGGAACTAGGTATGGCCAACACCAGCTCCAGCTCCTGTGTTTTGGTATCCCTTACCGATGTAACGATGGACGAAGCCGTGGGCAAAGGTGCTGGTCTTACCGACGAAGCCCATCAGCATAAAAAAGATGTACTGAACAAAGCCATCGCTTTGAATCAACCTAACGCCGACGACCCCATTGACGTTATCGCCAAAGTGGGCGGTTTTGACATCGCCGGGTTGGTAGGAGTCTATCTGGCTTGTGCTGCCAACCGCATCCCCGTGGTAGTGGACGGATTCATCTCCGCCGCTGCCGCATTAGCCGCAGTGAAGATTTGTTCTACAGCCTCAGAATATATGATCACCTCCCATTGCTCCGCGGAGCCTGGCTTTGGAGCCATGATGAAGGCCTTGGGCAAAGAACCCATGCTGATGCTGGATATGCGCTTGGGCGAAGGCAGCGGTTGTCCCATCGCCTTCCATGTGGTGGATACTGCCTTGACCATGGTCAATGAAATGGCAACCTTTGGCGAAGCTGCTATCAACAATGAAGATTTTGTAGATATTAGGGAGTAAACCATGGGAAAAGTAACTCTAATTACCGGCGGTGCCAGAAGCGGAAAAAGCACCTTTGCCGAGGAATTGGCCTTAGAAAAGCAGGGAAAGATCTTGTATGTCGCCACGGCTAAGGCCATTGATGAAGAAATGAAGGACCGCATCCGCCGCCACCAGGAGCGACGCCCCGACCATTGGGACACCTTGGAGCAATACTGCGGCTTAAAACAGGTTTTACCCAAGCGCTCCAGGGATTATTGCGGTATTTTGCTGGACTGTGTCACCATTATGTCTACCAATATTATCTTCGATGACCCCGCTATGCTTCAGGAAGAGATTCCTTTTGAGGAAATGCTGCGTGTAGAAGAAGTATTGATGAAAGAAATCGACGATTTTATTTCCTGCTTCCCTGAACTGGAATGCGATTTGATTTTGGTCACCAATGAAGTCGGTTTGGGATTGGTGCCAGAATATCCCCTATCCCGCTTCTATCGGGACGCTCTGGGCCGTGTCAACCAAAAGCTGGGCCGCGCCGCTGATGAAGTTTGGATGGTCATTTCCGGTATTCCCACGCAAATTAAGGGGAAATAAGATGGACAATCTCTATTTGATTCGCCATGGCGAAACGGAATACAACAAAAAAAAGGTTTATTACGGTGCTACAGACTGCGACCTGACTGAATTAGGACGAGAACAGGCCCGTTCTATCGCCAAGTCCTTTCAGAATATTCACTTGGATTTGGCGGTGGTAAGTCCACTGATTCGCGCTCAGAAAACCGCCGACATTATTTTAGCAGGAAAATCCCTTCAGCGGGAAACAGAACTGCGGGTTAGGGAAATGAACTTCGGCATTTGGGAGGGAAAATATTACAAGGACCTTCAAGGCGACCCCGCTTATGACGCATGGATGGCAGATTGGGAAAACGTGCGGCCTCCTCAGGGAGAAAGCCATAATGACTTGGTAGCGCGCGTGTCGGAATTCTATAATGAATTCAAACAGCGTCCGGAAAAGGACGTAGCGCTGATTTGCCACAACGCGGTTCTGATGGTCCTTTTGACAAGGATTCTGGAAACCGACCCCTCCTTCAGCTGGCACTTCGCCTTTGACCAAGGGTGCTACACCCATATTCGCTTCGCTGATGGATATCCCATTTTGCAGGGACATAATCTACGATAGAAAAAACGCAGGGAGATAGATTCCTGCGAAAATCGTTGAAAATTTTTAGTTTTGGGTGCAAAAGGAAAGGCCTTGATAAATACTGATAACCAAAGACCGCTGTTTTTACAGCGGTCTTCTTGTTTTTATATTTTTTATAGATTTCAGAAAAGTAAAGCATAAAGGACGGCAGTAACGATCCGCTGTATCAAAATAATAACCAGCATGAGAATCATGGGCGAAAAATCCAGCGGAGAACCGGACCGCATGGTATAGCGGCGAATCGGGGCCAACAACGGCTCTGTCATATTGAACACAAACTGGGAAATTTTACCATAAGGATTCATGCGGAACCAAGAAAAAATGACCCGCAGGAATAGAATCCCAAAGTAAACCTCAAAGGCGATATTTACACCGCGAATCAGCATCAATGCAAAACCAGACGTCATTATTTCTTGCCCCCTATTTCTTCTGCACGGTACCAGGCAGCCCGCACCGCTTCCATCACATCGCTGCGGAAACCACCGGCTTCCAGAGCCCGCACACCTTCAATGGTGGTACCTGCGGGACTCAAAACATTATCTCGCAGAACTCCGGCCTGTTCCCCGGTGGATTTCAGCATTTCAGCAGCGCCCAGCATGGTTTGGGTTGCCAAAGCAAGAGCCAACTTTTTGGGAACCCCTACTTCTATGCCACCGAGAGTCATGGCTTCAATCATAGTATAAAAATATGCGGGACCGGAGCCGGATATGGCCATGGCGCCATTCATCATTTTTTCGGGAATATCCTCCACCATGGCAATGGTAGAAAGCATATCAATGACCCATGTTTTTTCCGTCTCTGTGACGTTCTCATTGGCGGTAAGCAAACAAACTCCCGCTCCAACCCCCATGGCGGTATTGGGCATCAAACGGATGATCTTCGCGTCCTTGGAAAGCTTTTTACCCACTGTAGCAAGATCAAGACCCGCCATAATGGAA
This sequence comes from uncultured Peptococcaceae bacterium, assembly GCA_964637365.1. Classification (GTDB taxonomy): domain Bacteria; phylum Bacillota; class Dehalobacteriia; order UBA7702; family UBA7702; genus Cryptoclostridium. Next base: position 1,635 of record CAZWWH010000018.1, on the reverse strand, counting down.
AGAATGATTTGCCCTTCCCGATAGTTGGCAGCGATTTCTTCTTCGATTTCAGGGAACACCTGGGGCTTCACCGCCACAAAAACTACTGAAGATTCGGCCATCACCGCGGCATTGCTTGCGGCAGTGTTGATGGAATATTGATTTACCATGTACTGTCTGCGGTCACACAAAGGATCATAGAGTAAATATTCTAATTGAAGGTCAACTGCGTGTTCCCGAAGGCCACCAATAAGCATCTCTGCCATTTGGCCGCCGCCCAGAAAGCCAAGACGGAACATAATAACACCTCATTTTTCTAATATATCACATTACGCCCAAAACATACATACGGGCGTATATAAAATCATTCCCCACCACGATGATTTTGGCAATCATGAGATGGGGAAAAATTTAATCGTTACAGAGCGGTTTTATTTTACTTTGGAATAAGCGTAATCAGCAGCGTTTCTCACATCAGTGATGGAGTTTTTCACGTCAACTTTATCCACGGAGTAAATCACATTATGTTCGGAAATTGCATCGCAATGACCGCCTTTGGCAAAGGTTACACCGTTGATGAATTCCTGAATGCGAATTCTCATGCTGAGGTCAACGTTTTCATAGTTGACAACGACGCTGACATTATTCTTCAACTGATCGCCGATATAGCGGGCATCGTCATATTTTTTTACTTTATAAAGCAAAACATGGGAAACAGATTTTTGAGGCTGGGCCAAGGGAGCGTCAAAATCTCTGGTGCTTTCAAAACCGCGCATCCGTCTGCTGGCGCGACGGGGTTCTTCTTCCATTTCATAATCCGCTTCGTATTGGTCTTCTTCCAAATAATCTTCTTCATAGCCGCCGCCATTGATAAAATCGCGGCCTCTGGCTTTTACGGAATCTAAAAACGACATTGTACTCTACCTCCTTATTTTACCGAGCGGGGCCCGAAAATTGACGATCCCACACGTACCATGGTTGAACCTTCTTCAACCGCAATCATATAATCGCTGCTCATACCCATGGACAGTTCTCTCATTCTCACATTAGGCAGAGCTAACTTTGACATTGTTTGCGCCATTGTTCGCAATTGGCGGAATACCTCACGAATCCGCACATCATCACACACATGGGGACCGATTGTCATAAGACCTTCAATCCGAATGTGAGGAAAAGGAACCATAGCTTTGAGGAAATCCTCTACTTCCTCGACTTTCAGACCAAATTTGGTATCTTCATCGGCAATGTTCACTTGGACGAGACAGGGCATCACGCGGTCTAGGGCCGCAGAGCGTTTCTCGATTTCCTCAGCCAAACGAAGACTGTCTAAGGAATGAATTAAATGAACCTTATCAACAATGTACTTCACTTTATTCGTCTGAAGATGGCCGATGAGGTGCCAACGAACATCCGAAGGGAAATGGGGATACTTCTCTAAAATTTCTTGTACCCTGTTTTCTCCGAAATCACGTATGCCTGCATCGTAAGCCTCTTGAATGGGGCCGATGCCAAGGGTCTTGGTTACGGCCACCAGGCGCACCTCAGAAGCAGAATCGGGAGAGCCGCTCTGAGCTTTGTCTATTTTGGAAATTACTTCTTCTATTTTACAGGCAACAGTCATAAAAATCAACCTCTTTTTCTTTGTTTTATTGCATA
>CAZWWH010000017.1:0-43349 GCA_964637365.1 uncultured Peptococcaceae bacterium | reverse complement strand
CTGTTGTAAACGGTAATTCCTACACCACCTATGGTCCCTTGCTCAATATGGATAAACTTCCTGGCGAAGTTTATACCAGCGACGGTACCTTCTACTTGAACATGGAAATCAAATCTTTGGCCAACATCAAAGATATTCTCGTTCTGACCAAAGATGCTGATAGCGATTATGAAGCCCTCGGAACATCCATGTATACAGAACAATATCTGCAATATGACAAAAAAGCCTCCCGACTCAATGTCAATGCCAAAGAAATTGATTTTTCCGCCAAAGTTCCTGTAGCAACTGGTGAAAACACTTGGGTCGCTTTCATGGTCATCGATATTAATGGCAACTATGCCATTACCAATCCTTTCTGGATTGTAGATGAAAGCCCCGTCTCCAGCTTCAAGGATGTAGATCCCAATGCTTGGTATGCTCCTTATGTTCAGGCGATGGTGGCCGACGGTGTCATTAACGGCTATGCGGATGGCACTTTTAAACCTGATAGCAATGTTACCCGTGCAGAATTCGCAAAAATGTTCTATCAATATGCCCCCAAAGCAGATAAAGCTAAGGATACTACCTTTAAAGATGTGAAAAAAGGCCAATGGTATTATGAAGCTGTCACCTATATGGCACAAAACGGTTACATCAATGGTTATCCCGATGGCACATTCAAACCCAATAACAAAATCACCCGTGCGGAAATCGCTACCATTATCACCAATATTTATGGTGATTTGAAAGCCACCACGGACATCACTTTCAGCGACGTAAAACAAGGACAGTGGTTCTATGACGCAGTCATGAACTTGGCCGAAGCCGGCTATGTTGGCGGCATGGGCAATGGCATCTTTGCTCCTAATGACAACGCAACTCGCGCACAGGCCGCAAAATTCATCTATGTCGCAGTAAATAATGGTAAAATTCTATTGAACGAAGTTCAATAACAATTTCTCCTTATTCTATCCGAAAAAGGTTGGGGGCTTATACCCCAACCTTTTTGTATTCTATGATTGATTATGACAAAGCGAAGGTCAACAGAATGCCGAGAAACACGCCAAAATCATTCCATTTGCCCTGCTCTCGCAATAATTCAGTGAAGGAAATATAAACCATAGCGCCGGCGGCAAATCCCATGGCAAGACCAAGAGCGCCTTGGGAAATATTCGCTAATTTCCAACCAGCAATAGCACCGATGGGAGTTACAAGTCCCGCCATGGCGGTAAGTCCCACAATAGGAAGCAAGGGAATGCCGCCTTTTTTTAACGGTGCGCCGATGCCGATTCCCTCCGGTACATTATGGAGCGTCATGGAAAAGGCAATCATAAACCCAAGGTCGGTACCGCTTTGAAAGCCAACGCCCATAGCCACTCCCTCGGGAAAATTATGAACTGCAATCCCCAAAGCGATAAAATACCCCAGCTTACGATAGTTGGTTTCCCCACTGATATGCTCATTTTGAAAGCTAAAATTGGAAAGTGCGCACATCATCAAAATCCCGCAAATAAAGCCCAAAGAAACACGGAATATCGAACGGCAATGAAAATACGCTTCGGGCATCAAACCAAAGAGGGATAGGCCAATCATTACACCACCGGCAAACCCCAAAACCATTCCCAGGCAACCATGGCGGTGAACGGGAAGCAACGATGAAAGAAGTCCCCCCACTGCTGTGGCTAAACCGGCAAAAACACTTAGCACAATTACATTTTCAATTCCCATAAATTCCCCCGTCAACCTTGTTTCTATCAGTTTATGATTTCCGCAGGAATTCATTCATATCCATATCAAGCATAGAAAAGAGCCGTACCTTTTAATGGTACGGCTCTGAAACATATTCAGTGAATCTTAAAATTATTCTTTTTCAGCTTTGGCAGCAGCGATGACTTTTTCTGCCAAGTTCTGAGGGAGTTCCTCATATCTGGCAAATTCCATGGTAAAGGAACCGCGTCCTTGGGTCATGGAACGCAAGTCAATGGCATAACGGTACATTTCCGCCAAAGGAGCATTGGCTTTGATACACTGCATATTGCCTTCCTTTTCCATACCAAGAATACGACCGCGACGGCTGTTCATGTCGCCCATGATGTCACCCATGTACTGGTCGGGAACATAAATTACCACATCCATGATAGGTTCCAAAAGAATGGGTTTTGCGACTTCGCATGCTTTTTTGAAAGCCAAAGAAGCAGCAATTTTAAAGGCCATTTCCGAAGAATCTACAGGATGGTAAGAACCGTCCTTCAGGTTTACCTTAATATTGGTAACAGGATAGCCTGCCAAAACACCTTCAGTCATGGCTTCACGGAAGCCTTTTTCAACAGCGGGAATATAGTTTTTCGGCACAGAGCCGCCAAAGATGGTTTCTGTAAATTCAAAATCGCTGTCAAAGCAAGGTTCCATATCGACAATAATATCGCCAAACTGTCCGTGACCACCACTTTGTTTTTTATGACGGCCTTGGATGTTGGTAGCGGAACCTTTGATGGTTTCACGATAAGGAACCTGGGCTTCCAGTGTTTCCACATCAACACCGAATTTCTTCTGCAAACGTTCCACCACGATATCGATCTGGGCTTCCCCAATGGCAGTCAAAAGCGTTTGTTTGGTTTCTACATTCTTTTCCAAACGCAAGGTGGGGTCTTCTTCCAGCAAACGGCTAATGGCATTCCCCAATTTATCTTCGTCAGCTTTGGATTTGGGGGCAATGGCCACGGTCAAAGTAGGAACGGGGAAGTTAATGCCTTCCAGAACAACGCCGGAATCTTTTTTGGTCAAGGTGTTGCCGCTGACAGCTTTGGGCAATTTGGCCAAAACGCCAATATCACCGGTGCAGAATTCCCCAAGAGAAATTTGGGTCTTCCCTTGCATAGTACCGGCGGAGCTAATTTTTTCATCACATTCTTTGGAGCTATTATAAACAGCGCCTTCTGCTTTGAATTTGCCCTGCATCACTTTGAAGAAACTGATTTTGCCCACATAGGGGTCAGTCATGGTTTTGAATACCAAAGCAGCGAAGGGTTCATCGGGTTGTACTTCTTCTGTAGCCTCCATGGGATTAGGAGCATATTTGCAAATGGCGTCAACCACTTTGTCTACACCGACGTTCTGGGCTGTGCAGCCGCTGAACACCGGGGCGACTTTGCCATCTTTGACGCCGTTTTTCAAACCGACAATGATTTCGTCGTTGGTCAATTCTTCACCATCAAGGTATTTCATCATCAAGTCGTCGTCGCCTTCGGCTGCGGCATCAATAAGCATTTCACGATAAGTTTCAATGTCATCGGCCATGTCGGCAGGGACATCAATTTCTTTGGCTTTGCCGTTTTCATAAGAATAAGCCTTTTGTTCCAGGATATCCACGATACCAGAGAAGGTTTCCCCAGCGCCGATAGGAATAGTCACGGGAACGATTTGCTGCGTCAATTTATCTTGTAAGGAATCGAGGGCTTTGCCAAAATCGGCATTTTCACGATCCATCTTGTTGACAAAAACAATACGAGAGGTGTTGCGATTATCAGCTTCTTCCCAAATAATTTCAGTGCTGACCTGGGCCCCAGCCAAGGCATCAACCACCATAAGAATGCTGTCTGCCACCCGCAAACTGCCTTTAACTTCACCATAAAAATCCATAAAGCCGGGAGTATCCAAAAAGTTGATTTTGGTGTTTCCCTGTTCAACTGCCAACAACGTGGTGCTGATTGAGATTTTCTTTTTGGCTTCTTCGGGCAGATAGTCGGACACAGAGTTTCCTTCATCCACTTTGCCAAGTCTGGAAAGAGCACCGGTATTGTAGATCACACATTCTGCCAGAGACGTTTTACCTGCCCCTTGATGACCCGCAATTACTATGTTTCGAATATTCTCTGTTTGGTAGACTTTCATTTTCTAACCTCCTCGTGTTCAATAAAAAAGCTAACTATTATTAATTAGATATAAACAGCCAAAATCCTTTTGAGCCGTGACAAAATATTCAAAATTTTTCAAAGAAAATCATTGAAAACTCATTTCTGGCAAATTTCTTTGCTTTATGTTGCGACCTTTCTTTCTTTTTGTTGTACCCCAAAGGCTTTGTCGAAATGTTTTTCGTCTAAATTTCCCGCAGTTCCATAGGCTTTACACAGGAGGGAGTTTGGTGAAAGAAAGTATCGTTTTTGGCACAGTGATATTAATTGTCACGAATTTTTTCGTTAAAATATTAAGCCTCGTTTACCGAGGGGTGTTAATCCGCCTCATCGGTGGGGAGGGGCTTGGGCTTTGGGAAATGATTTCCCCTATTTTTTCCTTAATTTTGGTAGTGGCCTCCTGGGGGATTCCTTTGGCCATTTCTAATCTTGTAAGCCGCGATATTGGGCAGAATCATACCATGTCCATTGTAAAAACCGGTATGATTTTGCTAACCTTCACAGGTTTGACCGTATCCGTCGTGGTCCTGTTAATTTTTCCTTTTGTCAAGGATATGATTTTCCCTGACACCCGTATCTATATGGGCTTTTTGGCGACCATTCCCACGGTGTTGATTATTTCCTTTTTTTCCGTTTACCGCGGCTACTTTCAGGGAAGCCACATGACTTCCTTACTGGGAAAAAGTCAGGCTGTGGAACAAATCGTACGGGTCGTGGCGGGCATTGCAATTGTGGTTTTATTCATTGATCGCGGATACACCATTACAATTTTGTTGGCCGGGCTTTCTGCAGCGACATTTTTTGCTGAATGGAGCGGCGGACTTTACCTTTGGCAGAAGTTCCGCAAGGAGAAAAAAACTGCTCCTAGCAAAGGGGTATTTCATAAAAAAATTGCTCATGATATGCTGAAAATGGGAACCCCCATTACGATGAGCCGTCTGGCTACATCTTTTGCTATGAGCTGCCAGGCCATCTTAGTTCCTAAAGCTTTGATTGCCGGAGGATGCTCCCCTTCCATGGCTGCCACGCTATTCGGATATTTTAGCGGCGTTGCCGTGACTGTTTTGCACCTTCCCGCAATCATTACCAACGCCTTAACAACGCCGTTGATTCCGGCCATTGCCGAAGCTGCTGCGGAAAACGCCCGAGAAAAGATGAAATGCCGCATTGAAGACAGCTTGTTATTTACGTCCTATACAGCAATTCCACTTCTGGCCTTGATTTTCTATTTCGCGGAACCTTTGTGCCGCATACTCTTTGCCGCCGAGGAAGCGGCGCCGATGCTGACCCTTTTGGCCATGGGGGGAATTTTCCTTTATTTGCAACAGCCACTTATCGCAGTCATGCAGGGACTCAATTATTTTAAGGCGATTCTTGTGCTTCTATGCGTTGGCGATGGATTTTATATTCTGATGCTGGCTTTTGGCTATCACCAAGGCAATTTCACCATGGAGGAAGGAATTATTTACTATATTCTCAGCGACGCTTTGCTTTGGTGCGCCACGATGATTTATCTTAAGAGAAAAATCAGGATCCGGTTCCGACTGTTCAAAACCATGATCCTGCCATTATTTGTATCATTATTCGGTTTATTTTTATTGGAAGCTTTATCCCAAAGAATGCCGCATTTCCTCCCAGAATTAGCGGTAGTAACAATTTTAGGCGCTGCCTTTTGTCTAACCTATCTTCTGCTACTCTATTGGATGGGAGGCATCGACCAGGAGCTTATTGCCCGTCTTTCCAATCGTGGAAAACGTCGTCGTAGTCGCTCATAGTTTCAAGAGCATCTTTATCCAAATAATCCACACGCAATGGGGTAATAGAAATATAGCCGTTTTTTACAGCGAAGCCATCGCTGCCTTCTTCTTTACACAAGTCATATTCTGTTGCCAAATCATAGGCATGCCAATAATAAGGGCGGCCATAAGGACTAATGCGTTTTTCAAAATGCTCTACCATACGTCCGTGGGAAATAGTAGATTTAAGAATCCCTTTGATTTTTTCGACAGGTACGTCAGGGAAATTAATATTGTAAAAGAAAGCATTCCCCTTTTCCCGCTCCATGAACTTAGGGAGAAGCTCCGCAAATAACATTGCCGCATCATCAAACCATTGATAGCAATGGTTGACCGATAAAGCAAACGTGGGAATCCCCTGGATGGCGCCTTGTAATGCCGCAGCCACCGTACCGGAATAAAGAATGCCGTCGGCAATATTGTAGCCGTTGTTAATTCCGGAAATCACAACATCAGGTTTCCCATCACAAAGTTGATCCAATCCCATAATGGTACAATCCGCCGGTGTGCCGTCTACAGTCCAAACATCAAAGTCCAATGCTTCAATATGGACTTTATCCACACTTAACGGAGTCAGAAAAGTAATGCAGTTGCTGTTGCCGCTTCTTTCCTGGGAGGGAACCGCCACAGTAAGGTCGTGTTGATCCTTTAAGGCGTGAATCAGAGCATGAAGCCCCACACCACGGTAACCGTCATCATTCACAATTAATATTTTCATGCTAGTCTCCATCCTTTCTGATGCAGGAATCTTTTAATCATTGCTTAAAAGCCCAATTTCACTGAAGGGATAATATTGGCAAATAGCCTTAGACTGAATATCATCCAAGGAGATGAAGGGATACGTCCAGACATGAGCGTCAGCGCTGCGGTTGCGGTTATCACCCAGCACAAAATATTCCCCTTCCGGCACTGTAACGGGGCCGAAGGTATAAGTAGGCTTTTCGGCAATATAATCTTCCTCATAGGGCTCGCCGTCAATATAAACCATGCCTTCTTTGATTTCAATGGTTTCTCCGGGCAATCCAATAACACGCTTGATATACTCCACACCTTCATCCACTTCTTTTGGGGGATCAAAGATAATAATATCGCCACGCTGAGGTTCACCAAAAACATAGGATAATTTAAATACCAGAATGCGGTCATCCTTCACCAAAGTTGGTTCCATGGATCCGGAAAGAATCTTACAAGAATCAAGTATAAAAAACTTTAAAACCATAGCGATTAGAATTGCCACCACAAGGGTAACCAGCAGTTCCTTCACCGCACTAAAAAACTTTGACATAAAACCACCTCATAGAGATAAAGCGTGCCCAAACCACCGCCAATCATCAAGAGACAGCAGTTTGGAATCACGCTCATTGGGTCATATTCACATCATAAAGAATTTTGGCTGAAAAATCCAACTTCATTTCTCACCATTTATCACGAATCAGGGAGAAGCCCTCGGAACGGGTTGCCGCATTGGTTTTAAATACACCGCGCACCGCCGAAGTCAGTGTTTTAGAGCCAGGTTTTTTCACACCACGCATGGTCATACACATGTGTTCTGCTTCGATTACTACAAGAACGCCGTTGGGTTTCAATTTATCCATAACTCCATCAGCAATCTGAGAAGTCAAACGTTCCTGCAGTTGGGGACGCTTGGCATATCCTTCCACGGTACGGGCAATTTTGGAAAGCCCAGTAATAGCGCCGTCCCTATCGGGAATATAGGCAACGTGGGCAACGCCATAAAACGGCATTAAATGATGCTCGCACATGGAATAAAACGGAATATCTTTCACGATGACCATTTCATCATGTTTGTCAGCGGAGAATTGCTTCAAAAGATGCTCACTGGGATCCATATGAAGACCAGCAAAAATTTCTTCATACATTCTGGCCACACGGGAGGGGGTTTCCACCAACCCTTCACGTTCTACATCCTCACCAATGGCAATTAAAATTTCCTTAACAGCGGCTTCAATTCTTGGTTTATCAATTTTCGTTTCCATTCGTATCCCTTTCTATCTTTATGTTTTGAAAATCACGAATCAGATACTTATATTCTATTGTTTTTCAAGCAAAACGTCAAGATATTTCTATTAAAAGCAAAAATTTACCGTAAGATTTCACAAAAAAATAAGGAGGTTATCACATGTCTGACCGCGTTTCTCTCCGCACATTGTTTAAAGGAGCAATTTGCACTCTGGTGGCAATGGTTGTTATTGTTGTAATTTTCAGTGGCATTTTTTACCTTTTTCCTCTGAAAACTAATACACTGACGATTTTTGGTAATATTGCCATTGCCCTTTCCCTGTTCTGTGGAGGTTGCATAACGGCCCGCTCCTGTCGCAAAAACACCTTATTGCACGGCGTGGCTTTGGCTTTGATTTTTTTTGTGGTGCTTCTGGCGCTAACTTTTTTGTGGGGAGAGCCAAAGCTTTGGGTTCTAATTCAAAAGACTGCTTTGATTTTTGTAGGCAGTCTCCTCGGCTCCATCGTAGGGGTAGATTAATTCTTCCTATTGGAAGACCTAACGTTTTTGTGGTATACTAATATTATCAAAGACGGAAAGGAGCAATCTTATGGGGAAAGTCATTACATTAGGCCGTCAATTTGGTAGCGGGGGCAGAGAAATTGGTAAAATCCTCGCCGATGAACTAGGATTTGCGTTTTATGATAAGGAATTAATCAATAAAGCGGCAGAGAGCAGCGGCATTCACCGGGATTTCTTCGAACGAAATGAGGAATCTGTTACAGGCAATTTCTTCCATGCCTTGACCATGGGAATTTACCGCAATAATAATCGCTTGGCGGAAATGAACGATATTTCCATCAATGACAAAGTTTATCTAATTCAGGCCGACGTCATCAAAAAAGCAGCGGAGGAAGGCGATGCCGTCATTGTGGGACGCTGCGCAGACTACGTGTTACGGAACCACAAAGACTGTTATAATGTTTTTATTCACGGAGATATTGAAGACAGAGTTCGCCGCGCCACCGAAGATTACGGCCTTGACCCTGACGGCCTCAAAGAAACCATTATTAAAATCGACAAAAAACGCGCTTCTTATTACAATTACTACTCCGGGAAAAAATGGGGAAAGGCCATCAGCTACCATATGACCCTGGACAGCGGAGTTCTGGGCATCCGCAAATGCGTGGATCTCATCAAAGAATTAATTCGAGAATAAAAGATATTCATTAAAAAGCCTCAAACAAATGAGCTGCCCCATGTTAGTATTTTCTAATATAAAAGGGGCAGCTCAAATCTTTTTGAAGTGTTTTAATTGACATTAATCTTTATAAACATCACGATAAATTTCACAGCCTTGTTGGACCACAGACCGCAGCTCCTCCCGATGCTCTTGATAGAATTTCTCAGCAGGGGCCGGCAATGCGTGAATCTTCTTACCGTAGCCGTCAAATAAATCTCCGTTTTCGTCAATCAAACAACTTGTAATTTCGTCATTATCTCCTGTTTCTCGCAAATAAAAGTCAAGGTAGATCCAGTCCCCTTCCAACCAAGTGAGGGTGCCATTTCCTTCATCAAAAGTGACCGTACCATACAAAGATTTAGCGTGGAAGTTTAAGGATAAATCGAAGAAATCGGGCATTTTTTGATTGGGCAGCTCAAAAGTAACATTTTCATGTACCTTGGTATAATCGCCGTCTTTCTCGGAATATTGGAAGCCATGAGCTTCCATCCCATTTTGAAAGTAGGACTCCAGCACCGTTTTCTGATGCCCCCAAACAGCTCCGTAGATCCCACCGCTAAGAATCAACACGCCGAGAAAAATCAATAGACAACTTTTGATCACCTTCCATTGTTTACCTTCTTTCATGATTTTCGTTATTTCTTTTACCATCTGTTCGTCCTCCTTCAGTAACCGATCCAGAGAAACTTCGAACATATCGCTGATTTTCACCAGGGTTTGCAAATCGGGGTAGCTTTTTTCATTTTCCCAATTAGAAACTGTCTGACGGGTTACATGAAACAGCTTGCCGAATTCCTCTTGAGACATTTTTTGTTCTTTTCTGATTTCCGATATTGTTTTGCCGATATTCATAAATGTACCTCCTTCAAGAAGATTATCCGACAGGAACCGTTCAAAAGAAAGCAATACTCCTTTGGCAAGTCCATTTTCGGGCGCAAAGAATTTTTGACATAGTCATTGTACAGGGAATTTACGATTAACCCAGAAAGTGATCACGCAAAAAGGAGGAGAAAACATTGGTTTCCCCTCCCTTAATTTACGGTTCACGAATTAAGATTTTTCTTTTGTTTCCCGCAAAAACAGTTTCCGTAATTTCGCAGGCAGACGAAAATAGAAAATTTTCATGATATCACTCCCCTTTTGTTCCTACTTTATTTTATGAGAAAGGAGAGAAACTATGATACCCTTTTCCAGAATACTACAATTTTTTTTCAATGACACCGGCGATTTCCTCTATGGTGAGAGGGTAAAGCTTTTTAATGGGCAGGGAATTGATAAATTGAGAGCCGTACCGCTTTTCGTAAATGCGGCGGTCCAGAACGCAGACAATTCCCCGGTCGTCCTCTTTCCGCAAAAGACGTCCAAAGCCCTGTTTGAAACGGATTACCGCCTGAGGAAGACTTAATTCCATAAAGGAATTGCGGCGTTCCGCCTCCATTTTTTCCAGTTTCGCAGCAATGGTGGGCATGTCCGGTGGCCAAAACGGCAGCTTCACAATGATGAGCAAGCTCAAATTATCCCCGGCAATGTCAATGCCCTCCCAGAAGCTATTGGCCCCAAGAATCACAGTGCGGCTGTTTTCCCGAATCGCATCCAATAAAACACTGCGACCTCCACTGATTTCATGGGCCAAGACGTCGATCCCTTCCTCGGCCAAGGGCCCTTCAATACGGCGGAAGACCTCTCGCAGCTGCACATGGGAGGTAAAAAGTACCAGAGCGCGACCTTGACTGGCCGAAGTCAGGCGAATGATAGCCTCGGCGATTTTGTCCAGATATTCGTATTCGCTGACCGACGCTACCAGAGGAACGTCCTTGGCCGCCACCAGTAAGGCGCGACGTTCATAATCGAAAGGGGAAGGAAGCAGCAGGTCGTTACAAGGCTTTTCAATGAGGTCAAGGCCGCAATTGTTCCTGAAATACTGAAACTTGCCATTAACGCTCAAGGTAGCGGAAACAAAGACGATACTTTCCTTGGCGGCAAAAAGATTTTCAGCTAATATTTCATTGACCTTTACAGGCGCCAATCGCAAAATGGGATAGAGCATTCGCTCACTCCCCTCTTCCAGCCAGGCCACCATGTTTTCCGACTCCCCACGGAGGAAATAATACACTGCGTTAAGGCCTTCCTCCAGACGGCACATTAAGTAGGAAAGCTGGTATTTTTCCTTTTCATTGCCATCATCATTGAGCTCGTCCTCAAATTCCATAGAAAGCCTTTTCAGCGCCTTGGTCAGTTCCGTTAAGTTTAAGTGGTAGTTTTCCAGATATGTTTCCGTTTCCCGCCAAAGAGGGGCTTCCCGCACGCGGCTGTCAATTCGCCAGGTTTTGGAAACGGGATTGCGGCTTTGGTGGAACTGATAGTAGCACTGTTTTAAGGCAATGAACATTTCATCGCCTTTTACCACACGGTCATCGAAATCCACCAGCAAATTCTTTAGATAGTTCTGGCGTTCCTTCATGGCCTCCAATTCCTCTTCCTTAGAAAAAAGTCCCGGGAAAGCCGCCATTTTTAGCAGCTTTTGCAGGGAACGACGAATCTCGTTATGCAAAGACACGTGGTCGAAATAATTAAAAGTATACCCGAGATTTTCCTCTGCCACTTTATCCAGCTGGTGAGCTTCGTCAATGACCAGGTAATCCGAAGACGGCAGGGTACCACCGGCGGTCATGGAATCCGTCAGCAAAAGGGAATGGTTAATCACCACCAAATGAGATTGCTCCGCTTTGCGGCGAATCCGGTGGACAAAGCACTTGCTGCGATAATAGGGGCAATGCCCACGCATACAAGTATCTCCTGCGGCAGAAAATTTCTGCCACTCACGGCGTTCCCGGGAATTAAGGTTCAAAAAATCCCCGTCGCCGTCCTCGGTTTCCACGACCCAGGGCAAAAGATGGGTAAGAAACACGGCGTTATCTTTTTCCGGATCCGCAAAGGCGGCGGACCATTTACGATAGCAGAGATAATGATTACGTCCTTTCACCAAGGACGTCTTTAATTGATGATGAAAGAGACGATTGATATCGGGAATATCCTTATTAATAATTTGATCCTGAAGGTGAATCGTATGGGTGCTGAGTACTACCCGGAAGCCTCCTTCCAAGCTCACCATGGCAGCGGGAAGCAAATAGGCAATGGTCTTTCCTGTGCCGGTTCCCGCTTCGGCCAAAAGGAAGGAACCGCTGTTAAAGGCCTCCCCCACCTTTTCTGCCATTTGAATCTGAGGTTCCCTGGGCTGATAATCCTCAATCAGGCTGCCCAATCCCTCAGAACCCTCCAGATAATCTCGCAGCTTTTTCAAATTGATTTCATAGGCCTCATCGCCGGGGACGACGTCCTCTATCTTTTCAATTTTGTTGTAGGGCGGCAGAAATCGGGGCGCCAAAGTGTCTGGATCAAAACGTTGAAAATAATCGCCGTACACAGGATAGGATGGAGCGAGGATTTCGATCAGGGACGCGATCACGCCTTTGTCCATGGCGGCGAACTTCTTTTCCGCGGCCTGAAACAGCAGCGTGGTGGCGCGAGCGTCGGCTAAGGCGCGGTGGGGCGCCTCGTTAGTCAGTTCCAAAGAAGTGACGATATTGGCAAGAGAGTAGCTTCCCAAGGTGGGGAAAGCGATTTTTGCCAGGGTAATGGTATCGAGCCATTCCTCATTTTCCAAGCCAAGATAGGGACGGAGAAAGCCCGCCTCAAAGGAAGCGTTGTGGGCAATGGGTACAGCGTCGCCGATAAAATCAAGGAAATCGGGAATCACATCTTCAATCGAAGGCTGCCCCTCCAGCATTTCATCGGTAATGCCCGTAAGCTCCGTAATCACCGAAGGCAAGGAGATACCGGGATCCACCAGGGTTTGGAATTCCTCGGTATGACCTTTCTCATTGATGAGAACAGCGCCGATTTCTATAATATAATCTTTGCGATGGTCCACGCCGGTAGTTTCCAAGTCAATGATAACCCATTCCATATCCCATCCTCCTTTCGGCAATCTAATAAATTATTATATCATAAATACAGGTAGAAAGAAATGCTCCGTATTTCATTTACAGAGCGAAACAAATAAATATTTTCGCGTTTCGTCATTGTTTTTCCATGGCGTTTTGTAAGGCCATAGCTAAGGGGCTCAATTCCTCGGCTTCTTCCTTTTTATTTTGCCTGTTCTGATTTTTCAAATAATTCTGCACCTCCCGCTTGGAACCGCCGGCAGTTTCTTTTTTTCGCTTATGAAATGCTTCTGCCTTTTCCCGAAAGCCACAGGAGCAAATATAGGTTCTTTTCTCACCTTCGCCGAAGAGCTCCATGGTTTTATGGCAGTTTGGGCAGCGGGCATTGGTTTTCAAGGAAACATTGCGGCGGTATCCGCACTCCCGATCCTGACATACCAGCATTTTTCCTCGTTTTCCATGAACCTCCAGCATCATTTTACCGCATTGGGGACAGGGCGTTCTGGTAACATTGTCAGGAATGTACTGGGAGGTGCTGTTCTTCACCATATTTACCAGCTTGGTTGAATATTTACGGATATCGCCAATGAATTGTTTGCCGTCATTTTCCCCTTTGGCGATGGCTTCCAATTCCTTTTCCCATTTGGCCGTCAGTAAGGGCTCCCGCAAATCAGCGGGTACCAGCTCCATCAGCTGCATAGCCTTGGTGGTGGGAATGATGACGTTGTCTTTCTTCTCCATATAGAAGGAATTGTAAAGCTTCTCAATGATATCGCCGCGGGTGGCGGGAGTGCCGAGACCACCGCCGATGTATTCTTTCATGGATTTATCTTGAATGAACTTGGAGGGATTTTCCATGGCACTCAATAAGCTAGCCTCAGTATATCGAGAAGGAGCCTTGGTAAATTCCGTTTTCAGCAATGTGTTTTGGCAGGTAAAAGTATCGCCTTTATGGAGCGGCGGCAGATTCTGATTTTCTTCTTCTTCCTCTTCGGTCCAGTCGTAAACACGCTTCCAGCCCTTATCCAATACCGCTTTTCCCTGGGCGGTAAAGGTCTCCCCACCACAATCTAGAGTTACTCGAATATTCTCATACTCCCAGTTGGGATAAAAGGCGGCAATGAATCGCTTCAGTACCAGAAAATAGATTTTCTTTTCTTCCGCAGACATATTGAGGAAATTCGGCGGTTGCTCCGTAGGGATAATGGCGTGATGATCACTGACCTTGGCGTCATTGACGCAGCTTTTCGCAATGGAGCGATTATTTTTCAAAATTTCACGAATAGGAGCCGCTAAATCCCCTAACGCCGATACTTTGAGGCGCTCCTTCAGCGTAGGCACGATATCCGCCGTCAAATATGCGGAATCAGTACGGGGATAGGTCAAAACCTTATGGGTTTCGTAAAGTCGCTGCATATAATTGAGGGTCTCTTTGGGGGAAAAGTGATAGAGCTTATTGGCTTCCCGTTGCAGCTCCGTCAAATCATAGAGCAGCGGCGGAGGAACTGATTTTTTCGTGGCCTTCCGTTCAGTCACAGTGAAAACGCCGTTTTTTGTTTTTCTTTGGATGGCCTCCGCTTCCCCCTTATCATGAATCGCGCTGTTTCCTTTGGCGTCCTTACGGGTGGCGAAAAATTTTCCCAGATCCGCTTTGACAGTATAGTATTCTTGCGGTTTAAAGTCCCGAATTTCCTTCTCACGTCGTACCAACAGGGCAAGGGTGGGAGTTTGAACCCGGCCTGCCGAGAGCTGGGCATTGAACTTACAGGTCAAAGCCCTAGTAACATTGAGCCCCACCAGCCAGTCTGCTTCGGCACGGCTTTGGGCAGAGCGATAAAGCGGCAGATACTCCTTACCATCTTTTAATTTGGCAAAACCCTCTTTGATGGCACGGTCCGTTTGGGAGGAAATCCAAAGACGCTTCAAGGGCTTTTTACAGTGGGCCTTTTCGATGATCCAACGGGCCACTAACTCCCCCTCCCGACCAGCGTCGGTGGCGATGATAACGGATGCCACTTCTTTGGAAAGAAGCAAGGATTTCACATGATGGTATTGCTTGGAGGTTTCGGGAATCACTTTTAGAGCCATAGACTTGGGCAGCATCGGCAACGTATCCATAGACCATTTTTTATATTGGTCGCCGTAGTGTTCCGGTTCCGCTAAGGTAACGAGATGCCCCAAGGCCCAGGTCACAATATATTTTTCCCCGATGATGCAGCCGGGGCCATTCTTTTTCGCACCGAGAACCCTGGCAAGCTCCCTTGCCACAGAGGGTTTTTCGGCCAGTACCAATGTTTTCGACATAGATACCTCCCAAAATGTGGATTTGATTTTATTAGTATACCATTAAAGAAGAAATGAGAAAAGAAGAAACAAAAAAACAATCCTATATCGCAAAATTTTCAAGATTGATTGGTGTGGCTTTCCTTGCAATTTCATCAATGTTTCTGTATGATGGTAGGGGTATAGGTATATGATTAAAGAGAAGAGAGGTACATTCATGCACGTTCATGGCGGAGATATTTACACCCACAAAAATATGCTGGATTACTCGGCGAACATCAACCCTTTGGGAATCCCTCAAAGTATCGTAGATGCTGTTACCCAAGGAGCAAAACGCTCCGCGGAATACCCCGACGTAAAATGCAGGGAACTAAAAAAAGCCCTGAGCCAACATGAAGCCATTCCGGAAGAACACATCATATGCGGCAATGGTGCGGCAGATCTAATTTTCAGTCTTGTACTGGCTAAAAAACCCCAAAAAGCCTTGATGATCGCTCCCACCTTCTACGAGTATGAACAAGCTCTTCGGGCCATTAGCTGCGAAATCGTATACTATTACCTCAAAGAAGAAAACGGTTTCCGCATCCAGGATGATTATATCCAACAATTAACAAGCGATATTGATATTATATTTTTTTGCAATCCCAATAACCCCACAGGCCTTTTGGTCAATAAAGAATTTTTATGCCGCGTTTTACGACAGTGTGAGGAAAACGATATTTTCTTTGTATTGGATGAGTGCTTCAACGATTTTCTTGACGAACCCGAAGTATATACCCTGAAGGACAAGCTCTCTGAAACGGATCAGCTTTTCATTTTAAAAGCCTTTACCAAGCTTTACGCCATGGCGGGTTTACGCCTGGGCTACGGTTTCACCTCCAATGAAGAACTGCTTACCCGCATGAAGGAAGTAACTCAGCCCTGGAGTGTTTCCACGCCTGCTCAATGGGCAGGACTCGCGGCATTGAAGGAAACGGAATATGTGGCAAAAACCAAGGTCATTATCGAAGAAGAACGGAAATTTCTCGCAAAGTCTTTGGCAGATTTAGGGCTCACCACCTACGGTTCCATGGCGAATTACATCTTTTTAAAGGGGCCGAGAGACCTTCATGAACAGTGCAAAAAGCATCAAATACTCATTCGCGATTGCAGCAATTACGAAGGACTTAACGAAGGTTTTTACCGGGTGGCAGTCAAAGACCACGCCAACAATGAAATACTTATCAAAGTTTTGGACCAATGTTTAAAGGAGATGAAGGGATGAGCGGTCTGATTCATATTTATACAGGCGACGGCAAGGGAAAAACCACTGCGGCCGTGGGACTCACTGTGCGCTGTGCCGGTTATGGGGACGAAGTTGTTTTTGCCCAATTTCTTAAAAATAACCGTTCCAGTGAGCGGAATATTTTAGAACAGATCGACAAAGTCCATATTATTTCATCGGAAAAAGTCTATGGCTTTTATAAGAACCTTTCCCCGGAGCAGCGAGCCGAGGCCAAAGTTACTTATACAAAGCTATTGACGGAATCCCTGGCCAAGGCAAAAGAAACCAACTGTCGGATGCTGGTCTTGGATGAAATCATAGCCACTTACAACCATGATCTTATAGACAAAGAAATGCTGCTGGATTTTCTGAAACAAAAACCTGAGGAATTGGAAGTGGTCATGACCGGCCGAAATCCCGCCGAAGAATTGGTGGAATTGGCGGATTACGTTTCAGAAATTCGTAAAATCAAGCACCCCTTTGACCAAGGAATTCCCGCCCGCAAAGGGATTGAAAAATGAATCATAATGACGGCAAAAAGCGGTATATCCTTTTCGGAATATACCGCTTTTTTGGAGGATTTATCCACTTCGCAAACTGTTAAGAAGTCATGCGATCATGGAAAAATAGCGTTCATTCATTTTTATGCGCCGCAATGGGCACAATCTTCCGTGGGGAAATCCGTAGGATCATATGGGATACCGTTTTTATCATAATAGTCCCGAATGGCCGCTTTCACTGCTTCTTCCGCCAATACGGAACAGTGAATTTTATGGGCGGGAAGTCCATCCAAAGCCTCCACCACGGCTTTATTGGTGAGGACTAAAGCTTCGTCCACAGTTTTCCCTTTAATCAGCTCCGTTGCCATGGAACTGGTGGCAATGGCGCTGCCACAACCAAAGGTATTGAACTTTACATCGCTAATAATACCGTTTTCGATTTTCAAGTAAACTTTCATAATATCGCCGCACTTGGCATTACCGACTTCGCCGACACCGTCGGCGTTTTCAATTTCACCCACGTTGCGAGGGTTACGGAAATGATCCATGACTTTTTCACTGTATAACATAATTACGCACTCCTTTTTGTAAATCTTTCCAAACCGGGGACATGTCTCTGAGATAGGCGACAACTTCTTTTACTACTTCGATCATGGTATCCACTTCTTCTTCGGTGTTTTCCTCACTTAATGACAAACGCAAAGAACCATGAGCCACTTCATGGGGACGGCCGATAGCCAAGAGCACATGACTGGGGTCAAGGGAACCGGAAGTGCAAGCAGAACCGGAGGAAGCTGCAACGCCTTTCTCATCCAACAATAGCAACAACGATTCCCCCTCAATGCCTTCAAAGCAGAAGCTGACATTACTGGGAAGTCTCGCATCACGGTCTCCATTCAGTGCGCTGTGGGGAATTTCGGAAAGTCCCTCAATCAGCCGGTCGCGCAAAGCAGAAACTTTGGCGGCGGTTTCCTCCATATGATCGCAGGCGTCTTTCAGCGCGACGGACATCCCCGCAATGGCTGGCAGGTTTTCGGTACCAGCACGTTTTCCCCGTTCCTGAGCACCGCCTTCGATCAAGGGAAGCAAAGGAACGTTTCTGCGGACATAAAGCACGCCAATACCTCTGGGGCCATGGAATTTATGAGCGGAAAGGGAAAGCATATCAATGCTTTGCTCATTGACGTTAATAGGAAGATGTCCCACGGCCTGAACGGCATCGGTATGAAAAATCACACCTTTTTCTTTGCAAAGGGCTCCGATTTCAGCGATAGGCTGAATGGTACCGATTTCATTATTGGCAAACATGACGCTAACTAAAGCTGTTTCAGGTTTGATAGCCGCAGCGATATCTTCAGCTTTGACGATACCCGAAGCATCAACCGGTACTAAAGTGACCTCAAATCCATCCTTGCGAAGGCGTTCCAGCGTGTGAAGGATGGCATGATGCTCAATGGTTGTGGATATCAAATGAGTTTTTCCCTTCCGCTTTCCTTGAAAAGCAGCATTCAGGAGGGCCTGATTATCGGCTTCACTACCACCGGAGGTAAAATAAATTTCTCTGGGCAAAGCGCCGATACAAGCGGCAATCGTTTCCCTAGCTCTCTGTAGGAACTCGGCAGCTTTTTGACCGGGTGTATGCAAGCTGGAAGGGTTGCCCCAAAACGTGTTCATACATTCCATCATTGCTTTTTGAGCGGCAGGACTCGTTCGAGTCGTTGCCGCATTATCTGCGTAAATCATCTTTGATTCCTCACATTCTTTTGGTCTTTCGATACAAATCATTCTCTATTATTCATACTCAAATAGTAGGTTTATAGAAATCATATCATTATTTTCCTATCATGTCAATAGGTTTTATAAAAAAGAAGAAGCAGAGAGACACTCTCTGCTTAAAAACCTATGGTTATAATGTTTTCTTTGTTTCCTCCATTAGTTGCTCCAAAGAGATTTCAGAAAAATAATCATGAATCAACTTATTGAGCCCCTTCCACATAGGCAGCGTAATACAGGCATCTTCTCGAGGGCAAAGATTCTTTTCCCCTTCCAAACAGGCAACAGGAGCCAGAGAACCTTCGGTAGCTTGTAAAATCTCCCAAATAGTATAATCCGCAGGCTTCCGTGATAGGCGATAGCCGCCGCCTTTGCCTCGTAGCCCAATAACCAATTCAGCTTTTACCAAACTTTTGATGATGGCCTCCAAATATTTCTCAGAAATTTCTTGTTCTTTCGCTATCTCTTTTAAAGGAAGCATGTTTTCGGAATCGTGCTTAGCAAGCTCCGTCATAATACGTAAAGCATAACGACCTTTGGTGGAAATCAACATTATCTCACCTCTTAGAACATGATAACCTATTATACCGAAAGGTTAATAGGTTATCAACCCCAATCTAAAAATTTCCATAAAAAATGCCACGCTTAAATGTAAGTGTGGCATTCTATTTACATTATTTAGTTTTCTACTATTTTAAGCGCATGACTCGTAAATATTTTGCGGATGGAGGGAATTTCTCCAAGTCCCTTCAAGACGCAAGTCACTTCATAGCCTTCTTTTTCCAGCATGGCTTTCCAAGCATCGTCTTCATCACCAGCCATGTCGTTATTTGCGTGGTCTCCGGCCACAATCATAAAGGGAGCCAGAGTCACTTTTTTGTAGGGCGATTTTTTCAAAAGCTTCAGCATTGTATCAAACTCGGGATAGGCTTCTACGGTACCTATGAAATAGTTGTCATGCCCCGCATCCTTAAACATATAGTCAAGAGCAGCATAAACACTGTTGGTCTGGTGCGTGGTACCATGCCCCATAAACACCATGGCTTCATCATCAGGCACGGCAAATTCTTTCACCACGGCTTCAATGGTAGCAAAAAAGTCTTCCGTTTCAATTAAAAGAGGGGCACCAATGACAATAGAATCAAACTGCTCGGCAAAAGCCATTGCGTCAGCAGTCATAAAATCATTTTCTACACCGCCTAAAATATGCGTGGGCTGAATCACCACATCCTTTACACCATCGGCCATCATTTGTTCCATAGCTTCGGTAACAGTGTTGACTTTAATACCGTCCCTCTTCAAGACCTTTTTAATGATCATTTTACTGGTCCAAGCCCGGTAAAACGTTCGATCAGGAAATGCCTTTTGCAAATCCTCTTCCAATTTATCAATGGTTTTTTCCCGGGTGTCGTGGTAACTGGTGCCAAAGCTGACAACGAGTATTGCTTTTTGCTGATTCTTTTCCATTGTTTAAAACTCCTTTCGTGCGATGGAACTCTGATGAATATATTCCTCCAAAGTATCCAAGGTTCTGGGAAGGGGCAATGATTGATCAAGGATTCCTTTTTCACAAAGATCCTCAAAAAGTCGAAGCGCCGCAGGCTTTTCCAAATTGGTTTTCGTCAGAGCCTCACTGTCGGAAAAAACTTCTTCCGGCGAACCGGCCATTAACACTCTGCCGCCATGAAATAAAACAACATCATCGGCCCAACCATAAGCGTGATTTACGTCATGGGTTGAAATAATCGTAGTAATACCGCGTTGGGCAAGTTTATCAATGAGATGATTTACGATTTCCGTATGCTTCGGATCCAGCGCCGCTGCAGGTTCATCCAAGACAATCACTTCTGGGTGCATCACCAAAATATCGGCAATGGAAACCTGTTTTTTCTGACCGCCACTGAGAAAATGGGTAGGCTTATCGCGAAAAGAGGTAATTTCCAAGTCCTCAATAGATTGCTCAACCCGAGCTTTGACCTCATCGACCGGCAAACCAAGATTCATAGCGCCAAAGGAAATTTCCTGATAAACGCTGGCAGAAAACAGCTGACTGTCGGGATCCTGAAAAACGATGCCCACCTTACTTCTAAGATTCAGGAGTCCTTCTTTATCGTATCGGTAAGGCTCACCGTCGTAAAAAAGCCGCCCTGATAAGGGCTGATGAATGCCGTTCAAACAAAAGAAAAAAGTAGACTTACCGGAGCCATTGGCACCAAGAAAGGCGACTTTTCTCCCCCGTCTGATTTCCAGATCAATGCCTTTTAAAGCTTGGGTACCGTCTTCATAAGTAAAGCAAAGCGACTCTGCTTTGATAATAATTTCGTCCATGGTAACTCTCCTGTATCCATCATTCCTTGGTGTCTTCCGACTCCATGCCGGAACTCCAATTCCTCAAATACCAAAATGACTACACACAACCGCTATGGCAATCAGCGCCACAGCAACAAGAGACGCGGCCAGAATCTCCCACTTGGCAGCAGCGTGATGCTCTTCCAAAACCATGATTGTACCATTGTAGCATCGAGATTCCATTGCGTCAAAAAGACGATTCGATTTTTGCATGGCCCGCACCAATAAAACCGCCATGAGTTTTCCCATGGAGTTCCATGTGGTTCGTAAATCCTTGTGTCCAAGGCGGCAAGCCTGGGATTGGTATAAAGACGAGGCCAGCTCGAACAAAACAAAGATAAAACGGTAAATCAACATCATTAATTCGATGATAAGGTGGGGACACTTACATTTTCGCAGCACCAAAAGAATATCGGTGAGAGGTGTCGTCAGTGTTAAAAAATACAGGCAGGACACCGCTGCCAGCGCCGTCAGCGTCAAATTAACGCATTGAATGAACCCCTCCCAGCTTACAGTTAAATAGGATTGACCAAATGGGATCGCCACTCTGGACAAGGGTTCCGGAGAAAGATTAACCATAATGGCTATGGTGCTCAAAAGCAGAAACGCCAGGGGAATCAGCATAAAATGCCTATAACGCTTGAAGGAAGTCCCACCGACGAGTACGGTGAGACTTCCCATGAGAAGCATAATTAATAGCGATACGACAATTGAGCGGGAAACTACGCACAGAATCAAAAGCCCAACAGAAAAAGCCGTTTTCAGAAAGGGGCTTTTATAGCGTAATTTCGAAGAATAGCACAATTTGTCGATCATAATCATTGTTTTTTACCAACCTTTGCGTTTTCCACAGCTTCCACGTCTACACCGGCAGCTGCCATTTGTTTGCGCATTTTAGAACGCATAGTCAAGCGGCCAAGACAGAAGAAGAAAACTCCCGCCCCCAAAGCAGCTTGCAAGCAGAACAACAAACTTTCAATTTCACCGGGAAGTCCATCGGGAAAGATGTGTTCCATGGGAGAAGCATACCAAGGTTCATAATCTTTATCAATTTCTGTAATTGCGCTTTCGGCTTCACCGTCAGCACCGCCAAATTCCGCAGTACCACCCAGCATCACCAAGGGAACTACAGCAATTACCACACAAAGCAATAATAGTACAAGAACAATTTTTGTGTTTTTCGACATTATTTCGCACCTCCCTTGAGATAGCCCAACTCCCGGAGTTCAGAATTGGCAAAGGATTCCAAAGCGATCATGATTACAACAGACAGAATCCCTTCAATGACTGCCAGCGGAATCTGAGTGGCAGCAAAGATGCCAAGGAATTTCACCAAAGAAGCAGCGAATCCCCCAACCTCCGAAGGATAGGCCAGCGCCAATTGGAAAGAGGTGATGCAGTAGGTGAAGAGGTCACCCAAGCAACAAGCCAAAAATACACTGACTTTGCGATGTACTTTAATTTTTTCACAAAGTTTGAATACACCGTAAGCCAGAAAAGGACCGGCAATGGCCATGGAGAAGGTATTGGCACCCAAGGTTGTTAAACCGCCATGGGCCAAAAGGATCGACTGGAACAACAGAACAATAATACCGATAATCGACATAGCACTGGGACCAAACAACAACGCGCCCAGAGGGGTACCCGTGGCATGAGAGCAGCTACCCGTTACCGAAGGAATTTTTAATGCGGAGATAACAAAGGTATAAGCGCCAACCATCGCCAGCAGGATCAAGGTTTTACGGTGCTCTGCAAGGGTTTTTCTAATGGAGAAAAAGCCTGCGATAAGGAAGGGAACACAAATGACACCCCAAATAACGCAGTATTTAGGTGCAAGGAATCCCTCCATGATGTGCATTGCACTGGAAACCGGTACAATTCCAAAGGACAATGCCATGACGGCTGCAACGGCAACCAGTCTTCTTTGATTCGTGGTCATAACAAGCCTCCTAAAAAATAATAATCACCTGCACGTTAGACGACAGGTGTATGACCACAAAGCCAAAACACCATGCCATCGTTCGTAACATGAGTGCAGTTCTTACATTTGGCAGGTCTTCTGGCTCTGGGGACCCCTCCCCATTACAGCGGCGTGACCGCGCAGGACTTTCACCTGCTTCCCTATTCTCCGTCGGCACGGCACCAAATGTACTTAATTTTCCTGCACATTTTAGCACTGAAAAAGGGAATTGTCAATACTTAAACTTGCATCATTACGGCAAAACTTGCAATTCCGCACAAAAAAGATATAATATCAATCAAGACCATTTTATCCTTTTAATACCAGTAAAATAATGAAATACCATTACAAGGAGCATATTGTGAAAAAGCATAAAAAAGCGTCCATATTTCTCTGGATGATACCATTGGCATGTATTGCCATCATTTATTTTTCCTTCGGCCTGTCCATTGTCAGCGGCCCCTCCATGGAACCTACTCTGAAGGATGGGGAAACATTGATCATTCGCAAAGCCATGGCATCCCAGTATTGTAAATGCGGCGATATTGCCGTAATCGCGCCTTCGGATCAGGCCAACACTTATCTCATTAAGCGGATCATTGCCATAGGAGGAGACAAAGTAACAGTTAGAGACGGCGCCGTTTGGGTCAATGGCAAAGCCCTCAAGGAATCTTATCTACCTCCAGAAGCCACCACAGAGGGAAATTTCCAAGAAGTAATTGTACCCCAAGGCGAAATTTTTGTCTTAGGAGATAACCGCGAGGAATCTACCGACTCCCGCGAATTGGGATGTTTTTCTCAAAAAGATATTTTTGGCATCGTTCTTTGGAAATGATATAATTTAGAAAATTACGAAATTTAAAAATACGATGCGCCAACAAGAAAAAACGTAATATTTCCCTTGCTTTTTTATACCCCATACGGTATAATGTTCTCGACAAAAAGGAATAGCCATCCAAACGGTGCAGCATTGCATAAAAGGAAAACAGGTTTAATCCTGTACTGTCCCAGCAACCGTGTTACGGACGAAAAGACATGATCCACTGTTTTCATAATGGAAATGGGAAGGAGTCTTAGTAGGATGAAGTTAAGTCGGTAGACCTACCGTTTGCAGTTTCTCCTGGGTAGAGTTTATGTATATTTTGCTTGCGCATCATAGACCGCCTTGGATTAGGCGGTTTTTTTATTATTCAGAGGATTTGACACTTTGTTCTAGGGAGGTACCGGCAAATGAAGGGAATTATGATTCAAGGATGCTCCAGCGACGCCGGAAAAAGCTATGTAGCTACGGCAATCTGCCGCATTCTGAAAGATATGGGCTATAAAGTCTCACCGTTCAAAAGCCAGAATATGTCTAACAACTCTTATGTCACCTGGGATGGTGGGGAAATCGGCCGTGCCCAAGGGGTACAAGCCGAAGCAGCGGGCGTTCGGCCCGAAACCTATATGAAT
The DNA here is from genome assembly GCA_964637365.1 of uncultured Peptococcaceae bacterium. Lineage (GTDB taxonomy): Bacteria > Bacillota > Dehalobacteriia > UBA7702 > UBA7702 > Cryptoclostridium. Next base: position 18,935 of record CAZWWH010000017.1, on the reverse strand, counting down.
CCCATTCTGCTGAAACCACAGAAAGATTCCGGTTCAGAAATCGTGCTTTTCGGTGAAGTGTTTAAGACACTTTCCGGCAAAGATTACCATGATAATTTCACCATGACCGACGGTATCGAAGCCGTACGCAAGGGCCTGAAGGTTATCGAGGACAATTATGATGTTATCGTCATTGAAGGCGCAGGCAGCCCTGCTGAAGTAAACCTCAATGACAAGGAAATCGTCAATATGCGTATCGCCAATGAAGCCGATGTACCGGTAATCCTCGTAGTAGATATCAATCGCGGCGGTTCCTTTGCTTCCATCGTCGGCACCCTGGAACTTGTGGGCAAGGACCGGGAACGGGTCAAAGGGTTGATTTTCAATCAATTCCGCGGCGACCTGCGGTTATTTGAAGACGGTGTAAAATGGATTGAGGAATACACCGGGATTAAAGTCGTAGGGGTTCTCCCCTTCTTCCGCGACGTACATATCGAAGGTGAGGATTCCTTAAGCATCAACTTCCAGCACACCAGCGGCGCCAAGGAGACCTTGGACATCGGTATCGTGCGTCTGCCCTATATTTCCAACCACACGGATATGGAAATTTTTCAATACGAAGAAGATGTGAATATTCGTTTCATTGACGAGTTCACCTCGCTGGATAAATTCGACGCCGTAATCATTCCCGGTACCAAAAGCACCATCGGGGACTTGGAATACATCGAGCGTATCGGCCTTGCTGATAAATTGAAAAAATATAATGGCTATGTGTTCGGTATTTGCGGAGGCTATCAAATCATGGGGGAAGACCTCATTGATGACGAAGGCATTGACTTTAAACCCGGCTATCGCAAAGAAGGGTTGGGCCTTTTACCCTTGGCAACCAATTTCCAACGTCAAAAGGAAGTGGGCCAAGTGACTGCCAATGGTGTTCATCCCATGGTCAAGGATACGAAAGTCACCGGTTATGAAATTCACTTAGGACGTACGGAAAAGAAAAACGACAGTGTTACACCGTTATGGATGATTGGCGACCGTCCCGATGGCGCGGCGACGAAAGATTTAAAACGGGCAGGCTCTTACCTCCATAACGTATTCCATAATGACAATTTCAGGACTCAATGGCTGAATCTGATTCGCCGCGACAAAGGCATTCCCCAGCGTGAAATGGTGGATACCGTGGCTTATAAGGAAGCCCAGTATGCCAAACTCGGAGAATATGCCAGAGAATACCTGGATGTAGACTACATCATGTCCCTCATAAATAAAGAGGGAGAATAATCATGCTCGTCTATATCAGCACTTTGATTGATTTTTTTCTGGGAGATCCTAAGGGGTTCCCCCACCCCATCATTTTGGTGGGAAAGCTAATTTCATTTTATGAGAAGCTCTTTTACCGGGGCAACAAAAAGGTCATGGGATTTCTGTTCACCGCAGCAGTGCTGGTAACCGTCGGCGGTGTGTTGGGACTCATCCTCTGGGTCGCCTCCCATTGGCGCATCGTGTATTTGATTATATCGGTTTATTTCATGTATACTGCCTTAGCCTGGCGCTCCCTAAAAAAAGAGACCGGTTATGTTTTTGACGCTTTGGCCCGCAATAATATCGCTTTGGCCAGAAAAAAACTCTCTTATGTGGTGGGCCGGGATACCGAAAACCTCAATGAAGAGGAAATTACCAAAGCCACCATTGAAACCATCGGCGAAAACACCATCGACGGAGTTTTGGCCCCGATGTTCTACATGATGATCGGCTATTTCCTGGGCTGGCCTGTAATCTTCGTCTATCTTTACAAAACCATCAATACGTTAGATTCCATGGTGGGCTACAAAAATGAAAAATACGGGGATTTCGGCTTCTGCTCGGCAAAATTAGATGATATCGTCAACTGGATTCCCGCCCGCCTCGGTTCCTTTTTGATGCTGCTGGCCGGTATTGTATTGGGATACGACGGAAAAAATGGCTTCCGCATTTGGAAACGTGACCGTTATGCCCACAAAAGCCCCAACAGCGCCCAATCGGAAAGCGTTGTGGCAGGTCTCCTGGGATTACAGTTGGGAGGCGCCCACTACTACTTCGGTGAGCTTGTGGTGAAACCCACCATTGGCGATGAAATCAACAAGCCCGTTGCCGCAGATTATCTGCGCTGCTGCCGCATTCTCGACGGCAGTGTCATCATTACATTATTGATTTTTACAGTATGCTATGTAATCAGCATCCTGGTATAACGGAGGATATAAAAACTATGGACAGAATTACCATTATTGAACCGAAATCTATCGAAACGAGAAGCTTCGAAATCATTACTGAAATTTTAGGCGACCGCGTGTTCCCTGAAGAACAACAGGGTATCATTAAGAGAGTTATTCACACCAGCGCAGATTTTGACTATGCTGACAATCTCGTGTTTGGCAATGACGCCGTGGAAGCGGCTTTAAAAGCCTTCCAGGCCGGATGCACTGTTTACACCGACACCAGAATGGCCTTTTCCGGCATCAACAAAACAAACCTGGCAAAATTCAATTCTCAAAAGGAATGCTATATCGACCATCCCGAGGTTGCCGAGGCAGCCAAGGAACGGGGCGTCACTCGCGCCACTGTTTCCATGGAAAAAGCAGCCAAAGAAGAAGGACATAAAATCTTTGCCATCGGTAACGCCCCCACCGCATTGATTGCCCTTTACGAAATGGTAAAAGCGGGGACATTAAAACCCGACCTTATTGTCGGCGTTCCCGTTGGTTTTGTCAACGTGGTGGAATCCAAAGAATTATTGATGGAACTTGATGTTCCTTACATCGTGGCCAAAGGCAGAAAAGGGGGCAGCAACGTGGCCGCGGCCATTATCAACGCCATTATGCTGGAAGGTTTAAAACGAGCATGACAGAAGAATATATCAGATTCGGCAATAAAAAATTGCGAAAGGGCTATACCACCGGTACCAGCGCTGCGGGTGCGGCAAAAGCCGCTGCCCTCATGGCATTAAAGGGTGAGATCATTAAAAACATCACGGTGACGCTGCCCGACGGTCGGAAAATCGAACGCCCTCTTTCTCTGTATGAGCTGACAGAAACAGGGGCCAAAGCCGCTGTCACCAAAGACGGTGGTGACGACCCCGATATCACCACCGGTCTTGATATTATCTCGGAGGTGGAATTGAACCGCTCCGGAAAAATTACACTGGAAGGCGGCGAAGGTGTTGGCCGTGTGACCTTAAAGGGTTTGAAAATCCCAGTAGGCGAGCCGGCCATCAACCCGGTACCCAGAGCCATGATTCGTCAAAACGTCAGTGATGTCTTGCCCGAGGGTTACGGCGCTGTGATAACGGTATCGGTTCCTGGCGGAGAGGAAATCGCCAAGCGCACTTTTAATCCTAAATTAGGAATTGTGGGCGGTATCTCCATTTTGGGCAGCACCGGCATTGTCAATCCCATGTCCGAGGACGCCTTAATGGAAAGCCTGCGCTTAGAACTGAGCGTACTCACCAGCAAGGGCTACGATGAGATCATTTTCGCCTTCGGTAACTACGGATTGCAGTATCTGCGCGACGCAGGAATCCCCAATGACAAAGTGGTAAAAACAAGCAATTACATTGGCTTTATGTTGGATGAGGCAGCGAATCTGGGTGTTAAGCGCATTCTACTTTCCGGTCACATCGGCAAAATGGTGAAAGTGGCCGGCGGTATTTTTAATACCCATAGCCGCAAGGCCGATTGCCGTATGGAAATTCTTTCGGCATATGCTGCTCTGGAGGGCGCACCCCGAGATGTAGTACAGGAGATTTACGACGGAAAAACCACCACAGCAGCGGTGGAGGTCATTGAACGGGAACATCTCACCGGGATATACCAACGGATTGTGGACAACACCGTACGCCGCTGCGAAAGCTATACTTACAATGAAATTGAGTTCGGCGCAGTCCTTTTTGGGGATGAAAGCCGTCTGCTCTGTATGGATAAAAAAGCCAAAGAACTGATAAAGGAGCTTAAAGGGTAATGAATGGAAAAACACCTTATATCGTCGGGATTGGCCCCGGAAACCAGGGATACCTATATCCCCTAGCTCAAAAAGCCATTGAAGAAGCCGACGTACTCATCGGCGGTAAACGTAATCTGGAAGAGTTTGCCCACCTTAACAAAGAAACCGTGTCCATTGACGGCAAACTGGCCCCCATTGTATCCTTCATCGAGGAGCAATGGCAAAATAAATCCATTGCGGTATTGGCTTCGGGCGATACCGGCCTTTTCAGCATCCGCGCCTATTTACAAAAAAAATTGCCGGAGGTTCCCTTTTCGGTGCTGCCGGGCATCAGTTCTCTACAATACCTCATTGCAAAATGCAATGTCAACCTTAATGATTTAAAAATTATCACCCTCCACGGCAGCAACAAAGTAAATCTCCGCGACACCGTGGCAAGAAATGAAGTCACAGCCATTTTTACCGGCGGCAGCAACAGCCCTCAGGCCATTGCCGCAAAATTGGCTACCATGGGCTTTGCCGATCTCAGCGTTACCGTAGGGGAAAACCTCTCCTACCCCGACGAGGTTCTGGTTACCGATACCGCCAAAGCCATCGCCCAAATGCATTTTGGCAACTTAAGCCTGATGTTGGTAAAAAACCCATCGGTTAATGAACGTCCCTGGCCGTATCTAACCATGGGCTTGCCTGACGAAAGCTTTCTCAGAGATGAAGTTCCCATGACCAAAAGCGAAATTCGGGCCATTATCTCTTCTAAACTCCGTTTAAAAGCGAACTCTAAAGTATTGGAAATCGGTGCAGGTACTGGTTCTGTCACCATTGAGGCGGCGTTGACGGCTTCGGAAGGACACGTTTGGGCTTTGGAAAAAAATCCTATCGCTGTGGCTCTTTGCCGTAAAAACATTGAAAAATTCTGTCTCGACAATGTCACTTTAATTGAGGGAACCGCACCTGAAGCCATTCCGGAGCTACCGCGAATTGACGCCATCTTTATCGGTGGCAGCGGCGGAAATATGAAAGATATCATTAAGAAATACAGCAACTGTTCAGTTCGCCTCGTAATTTCCGCCATCACCGTGGAATCCGTCACCGAAGCATTAGACGCGATGAAGGAATATGGATTTGAAAACATTGAAATCGTTCAAGCCGCCGTGGCCAGAAGCAAAAAAGCAGGTTCCAAGCATTTGATGATGGGCATGAACCCCATCACCATCGTGTCCGGTGAAAGAAAATGAAAACAGCCATCATTGCCCTGACAAAAAACGGCTGCGCAACAGCGATGCGGCTGTATGAAGCCATCAAGGAAGATGCGGCAGTTTCCGTCTACTTAAAGGATACGTCAGCTCCTAAAGACGCAGCAGGTCAAGGTGTAGTCTTATTCCAACAGAAATTAAAGGAACTGATTCAGGACATCCACAAGGAATTCGACGCCTTTGTAATGATTATGGCTACTGGAATTGTTGTTCGCACCTTTGCTCCCTACATAGAGCATAAAACCGTGGATCCTGCCATTGTGGTCATGGATGAAAAAGCCCAGTTTGCCATCAGCTTATTAAGCGGCCATTTGGGCGGCGCCAACGCTTTTGCTCATAAGGTGGCAAAAACCATGAATGCCATCCCCGTAATTACCACGGCTACCGATATAAATGGCTTGATTGCCTTTGATAATGTGGCAAAGGAGAACCACTGCGCCATTGAAAATATTGAAATGATGCAGCGCATCAGCGGCGCTCTGGTCAACGGCAAAACCGTGGGACTATTTTCGGAGCTTCCCCTTCAAGGCAATATACCGAAAGAAATCATTTTCTTTCATAATATATATGATTACCAAAAAAGCAAAACAGAAAGCAATGTAGTCGTCAGCAATCGAATCGTAGAACCCAAAGGGAAGCATACCCTCTATTTGCGGCCCCGTAATTTGGTTTTAGGCATTGGATGCCGCAGAGACACTCCCTTTGAAAAAATAGAGGAAGCGCTGCTGGACTTTATGAAAGCCAAAGAATATAGCCTTTTATCTCTGAAAGCTATGGCGTCCATTGATCTAAAGAAGGATGAGGCGGGACTGTTGCGGCTTGCTGAAACATATCATCTTCCCTTCCTGACCTTTAGCGGTGAGGAACTGAAAAAAGTGGGCAATACCACCGGGAACTCATCCTTTGTGGAACAAGTCACAGGGACTCCCAGTGTATCCCAGGCGGCGGCTCTGCTGGCCGCGAACAACGGAACGACTGTTGTAGAAAAAACGATTTATCCCGGCATTACACTGAGTCTTGCCGAGGAACCGAATATTCTTACCATTTCATAAAAAGGAGAATCACCATGCAGAAATTCTATGTCATCGGGATTGGCCCCGGCGCCCCCGAACAAATGACCGTCAGAGCCAAAGAAGCTTTAAAGGATGCCGACATTATCGCGGGCTACGGTACTTATATTGACCTGGTAAAGCCCCTTTTCCCCGAAAAGGAATACTTGCAGAACGGCATGACCGGCGAGGTCAAACGATGCCAAATGGCTCTGGAAAAAGCCAAGGAAGGCAAAACTGTCGCCATGATCAGCAGCGGTGATTCCGGGATTTACGGCATGGCAGGTCTTGTTTTAGAATTGGCCCAGGGTTTGGATCTGGACATTGAAACTGTACCCGGCATTACTGCGGCAGCTTCCGGTGCTTCCCTGCTGGGAGCTCCTTTGATGCATGATTTTGCTGTCATCAGCTTAAGCGACCGCCTGACCGAATGGAATCTCATTGTAAAACGGTTGAACAACGCCGCCGAAGCGGACTTTATCATCGTTCTCTATAATCCCAGAAGTAAAGGCCGCCCGGACCATATCGCCAAGGCCAGAGATATTTTCTTGCAGCACAAAGCGGAATCCACTCCTGTGGGTATCGTAAAAAATATCGGTCGTGACGGTGAAACCGTGATTCTCACCACTTTAGGCGAGATGAATATTGAGGATGTGGATATGTTCTCCACGGTATTCATCGGCAATCGCCAAACTTACATCAAAGACGGCAAAATGATTACTCCCAGAGGATATCTGGAAAAGAAGGGTAAAGTAAAATGACCAGGATTCTTGTCATTGCCGGCACCGCCGACAGCGTAGAATTTTTAAAGCGGCTACCCGCCTCCATCGAGGCAGTGGCAACCACCTTCAGCCAGCTGGGCGCGGACTGTATTGCCCCACGGTCGGGGCTTAAAATTGTATCCGGCGCATTGGATCAACAAGGATTTTCTACCCTTTTGCAAGAAAATCATATTGATTTTTTGGTGGACATGAGTCATCCTTTTGCGGTAGAGGTAACACAAAACGCCCAAAACGCCGCCAAGGGAACAGGGGTGTCCTATTTGCGTTACGCACGACGCACCATGGAGGGTGAAAGCGTTATCTGCCGTAGATTTCCCGATTTTCCTTCTGCGGTTGATGCCTTAAAAGAGATGGAGGGTAATATTTTTCTCACCATTGGCAGTAAAAACCTCCACTATTTTCAAGCATTGCCGGATTTTCACGAACGCTGTTACATGAGGGTTCTGGCCGACAGCCGTATTTTAACAGAGCTGGAGGAAATGAAAATCAATCCCGCCCATGTTTTCGCCATGAAAGGGGTCGCCTCCAAGGAGTTAAACATTGCTCTGGCTCACGAATGCGACGCCAAAGTGATTGTATCCAAAGACAGCGGTATTAGTGGCGGTATTGGGGAAAAAATGAGCGCCGCGGCAGAACTGCAGATTCCCTTGTTTCTCATTGACAAGCCACGGGACTGCGGCGTGACTTACGACAGTTTTGAGGAAATACTCAACATCATCGGGAGGAAATAACATGGCAAAATCAGCCTTTGTATTGGCCGCCACCCAAAGTAACAGTGGCAAAACCACCATCGCCATGGGACTCATGACGGCCTTTCGCAATATGGGTCTGAAAGTGCAGCCCTTTAAGGTGGGACCCGATTATATTGACCCGATGTATCATACTGCCGCCACCGGCAGAAACTCCAGAAATTTAGACAGCTTTATGCTGGAAGAGGATACTATTCGTTATCTTTTTGAAAAAAACAGCGCCGATGCGGATATCGCCATTGTTGAGGGTGTGATGGGGCTATATGATGGTCAAGGGGGATTTTCTCTCAAAGGCAGTTCCGCCCATATCGCTCAAATTCTTGATTTGCCGGTGATTCTGGTAGTCAACGGCAATGGGATGTCCCTTTCCGTGGCTGCCCTTATCAAAGGATTTCAGGACTTTTCTCCGGAAACCAAAATCGGCGGTGTGATTTTAAATCAAGTCAAAAATGACAGTGGATACCTTCATTTAAAAGAAATTATCGAAACCAACTGTAAGATCCCTGTTTTAGGTTATTTGCCAAAAAACGAGGCCTTCGCGTTAAGCGACCGCCATTTGGGGCTTTATTGCAGCGAGGAAATTGTTGACCTTGATAAGAAATTCTCTCTCATCGCCGAATCCTTGGCAGATCACTGCGATTTGAATCAGATACGTGACGTGATGGCGAGAGCGCCACACGTCGCCCCTGCCCCGCTCCTGCCGGGAAAGATAGATGGAAATGTCACCATTGGCTATGCCAAGGACAGTGCGTTCAACTTCTATTACCGTGATAGTCTTGACCTTCTAGAGGAGCTGGGAGCAACTTTGGTGGAATTCAGTCCCATGACGGACAAAGCACTTCCTTCCTTAGACGGCGTCATTTTGGGCGGCGGCTATCCGGAGCTCCATTTGGAGGAATTATCCGCAAACCGTCCTTTTATGGAGGATCTGAAAGTAAAACTGGAGAATGGTCTTCCCTGCTTCGCTGAGTGCGGCGGATTTATTTACTTGGGTAAATCCATGACCATGGAGGGAAAAACTCACGAGCTGACGGGATTTTTCCCCTTCGACTTTGCTATGACCGACCGTTTGCAGCATTTCGGATATATGGAAGCCGCCATCGAAGACGGAACCATCCTTACCACCGAAGGTTCGGAATCCATACGCGGTCATGAGTTTCACTATACAAAACGAACCGATGAAACCGCTTTTCCCGCTTCTTACCGTGTGACGAAAAAACGCCGTACCAAGGAGGTTCACTGGGAGGAAGGATACCATCAAAATAATGTTTTGGGCGGATACCCTCATTTCAACTTTTACTCCAATCCTCAATGCGCTAAGAACTTACTGCTGATGGCGCAAGAATACCAAAGGAGAGACTAAGCCGATATGAACATTTCTGTTTTAGGCATTGACCATCAATACAGTGCGGAAATCCGGGAAATGGTAGCCTTTACCGAATCTCAGATCCTTGAATTTTCCTCCATGCTCATAGAAATGGGCGTAGAGGAGGTGGTGGTTTTATCCACCTGCAACCGCAGCGAGGTATATTTTTCCTCAGATCGTATTGATATCAGCCAAAAGGTCAAAGAAGTTTATATTCAATATTTCTCCATTGAAAATTATAAAGACTGCGTGTTCCTCCTCAATGAAGAGGACGCCATTCGCCATATTTTTCGGGTAACGTCAGGGATGGAATCGGCCATCATCGGGGAAGACGAGATTCTGCGTCAAATCAAAGAAGCATATGAATTCGCTTTGCGGTTCAAAAATACGGGAAAATGCTTTAATCGGCTGTTCCAGGAGGCAATTCGCTGCGCTAAGGAAATTAAAAGCACCTTAAAAATTTCGGAAATTCCCATTTCTACCGGATATATCGGCCTCAAATACCTGGAAGAACAAGTCGGTTCCTTTGAAGGGAAGCATATGATGCTCATCGGGTTTGGAGAAATCGGCCAGTTGTTCTATCAATATGGCAAGGAGCTCCCTTTCCGCAGAATTACGGTATGCAACCGAAGCCGGAAAACAGCCGACGCGACTTTGTCGGGACAAACCAGGGATATTTACATTCCCCATGACCAATGGAAAGATGTCATTGATGATGTGGATATTTTGATTACCGCGACCTCCTGCCCTCACCATATCTTAAAAGCAGAAGAAATGGTGATGCGGGAAAAACCCATTTATATGCTGGATATGTCCATTCCCCGCAATATTGATAATGCAATTGAGGGGATGGAAAACTACTATGTCTATAATATTGATGTACTGAAAGAAATGTCAGCGCGCAATGCTGCCAGCCGTTTGGCCTTGCGAGACAGCGCTGAAGAGATTATTGGCAACTATTTCATCGAATATAAGCATTGGCTGGAGCATTTGGATGAGGACAACGTCATTGAATCTCTGAATCAATCTGTCGATGATATTCTGGATGACCATTTAAAATACCTGTTCCAACGCATCAAAGCCAACGAACGGGAACAAAAAATCATCACCCGCACCATGCAGGCGGCATTGAAAAAAGCAGTGAGGAATCCCATCATCGCCTTAAAAAGCATTGACGATTCCCAAAAGCGAGCCCATTATTCCGAAGTACTGGAGGAACTATTCCTGCTGAACAAGGGGGAATCTTCATGACACTGCCTTTATTCATTGACGTGACGGGTTGGCCGGTATTGGTGGTAGGCGGCGGTGAAATTGCTTTCCGCAAGGGGAAAAACCTTACCGAGGCCGGAGCTGTTGTAACGGTGATGGCGCCGGAGTTGAACTCGTTATGGGACAGCATCCCCCACTTTCATCGAAACGAGCGTTATAAAGACCAGTCGCTGGACTCTTACCGCATGGTCATCGCCGCCACCGATCATAGAAGCATCAACGAAGCCATCGCCGCAAAATGCAAGGAATCAGGCTTATTATGCAACAGTGCCTCTCATCCCCAAAAAGGAAATGTGATTATTCCCGGCACTGTCAGAGAAGGAGGTTTTACCGCCGCCTTGTCCAGCGAGGGGAAAACGCCCTTCCTGACCAAGAAATTAAAGTCCGACATAAAGCAGCTTTTAAGCAATTATGACGAAGAAACCATCACTCTGCTGGGTGAGGTAAGATCATATATCATAGAAAATCATCCCGAGGACAAGGAGCGTTTGTTGAAAAAACTGGCTCAAACGCCATTGGATCTCATCAAGGAGAAAGGAAATTACCATGACATTACGAATTGGCTCCAGAGGGAGTAAATTGGCCTTAACTCAAACCAATATGGTGGCCGACGCCATTCGTGAAGCGAACCCTGGTCTCAATGTGGAAGTCGTCATCATCAAGACCAAAGGCGATCTGATTCAGGATAAACCCTTGAATGAAATCGGCGACAAAGGGCTTTTCGTCAAAGAAATTGAGGAAGCATTACTTCGGAAAGAAATTGATTTGGCGGTTCACAGCTTAAAAGATATGCCTGGAGAACAGCCAGAAGGCCTGGAAATGGCCATCACCCCCCAAAGGGAGGATCCCAGAGACGTCATTATTACCTTTGAACCGATGCGTTCTATCAAGGACTTGCCTCCAAACAGCAAAATTGCCACAGGGAGTCCCCGCCGCATCGACCAATTAAAAAAATTGCGGCCCGATATCACCACCATGCCCATGCGGGGCAATGTGGATACTCGTATCCGCAAAAGTAAGGAACAGGGATATCAGGGCATCGTCTTGGCGGCGGCCGGTTTAAACCGTCTTGGCATGAAGTATATGGGATTTCCTCTGGAGGTGGACGAAATGATTCCCGCTCCGGCCCAAGGAATTTTGGGTTTGGAAAGTCGTGTTGGCGATGAAACCACTCTCAATTATATTCGCCCCCTTCACCATGAAGAAAGCCACCGTCAATCCTTGGCGGAACGCGCTTTCCTTCGCTATGTGGAAGGCGGCTGCCATGCTCCCACCGGCGCACATTGCGTCATTGACGGAGAAAACTTCACCATCACCGGATTTTACCAGGCCGATGATGTCAGTTATAAAGAAAGCCTCTTCGGCGTTCGCGGAGAGGAAAGCGAAAAAGGCAAAGCCCTGGCTTTGTTATTAAAGGAGAGAATCAAAAAATGAGCGGTAAAGTATTTTTGGTCGGCGCAGGCCCCGGGGATTATGGCCTGATTACTTTAAAAGGTCTGAATACCATCGAAATCGCCGATGTTCTTGTTTATGACCGTCTGATTAATGAAAATTTGATTTATCGGGCTCCGAAGCATTGCGAAAAAATCTACGTTGGCAAGCAAGCCGCAAATCACGCTTTGCCACAGGATCAGATTAATGAACTGCTTTATCAAAAAGCCTCGGAAGGAAAAACCGTAGTTCGCCTAAAAGGCGGCGATCCTTATGTTTTTGGCCGTGGCGGTGAAGAAGGGATTTATCTGGTGGAACGCGATATCCCCGTGGAAATTATCCCCGGCATCACCTCCAGCATTTCTGGCCCCTGCTACGCGGGAATTCCCGTGACGCACAGAGATTGGGCTTCCTCTTTCCATGTATTTACCGGGAATTTCAAAGATGAAGTCCGCGGCTTAAACTTCCCCAATTTGGCGGAACTGGAAGGTACTTTGATTTTCCTCATGGGCTTTGGAAACCTCAACTATATTACCCAGGGTTTAATGAAGGCGGGCAAAGATAAGGATACTCCTGTCGCCGTCATCAGCAAAGCCACCACCCACCAGCAAAAAACTGCCATCGGTACCTTAGAAACCATCGAACAAGTCTGCAAAGACGAAAAACTGGTTCCCCCGGCTATCACCCTCGTGGGCAATGTAGTAAAATGCAGAGAATATCTCAACTTTTTTGAACAAAAGAAACGGGAAGGTGTTTTGATATTAAGAGACGCTCGCCAAAGCGATGTATTTGCCAAAAAGCTGATGCAAAACAACTTTGAGCCCGTAGTCTGCCCTGTCATTCAAATTGAAAAACGGGATCTTTCCGCGGAACTTTCCGCAGCTTTCCAGAATCTGAAGGAATATAGCTGGATTGTTTTCACCTCCCCCAACGGCGTCAAAGCCTTCTTTGAACTGTTCCTCGACAATGGCGGCGATATGCGAAATCTCGGACATATAAAATTTGCCACCATCGGCAAAGCCACTGCAGAAGTGCTGCAAAGAGTCGGTTTCAAAGCAGACTTTACACCCAAAAAACAAATTAGCAACGCTTTGGCCGACGGACTCAGTGAATTGTTGGACGGCAATGACAAAGTTCTGTTGCCCCGCAGCGCCATCGCCAACAATGACATGGTGGACATCATCTCCCAAAAATGCCCCGTAGAAGACATCAAAATCTACGACACTCATATCAAAACGGAAAACGAAGACGAGTTGAGATCGCTTCTCACCACCGGAGAGGTCAAATACATTCCCTTCACCAGCGCATCTACCGTAGACGGCTTTGTGAAGGCCATCAACAATGACCTCACCGGTTTGGAAAATGTTAAGACTGTAGCCATTGGCCCCATCACCAAAAAGCGGATGTTGGAACTGGGCATCACCCCGAATCTGGAAGCCAGTGACCACAGCCTGGAAGGTATTATTGAAGTGCTGGGAGGGAAAAACTTTGATTGAAAGACCAAGACGTTTAAGAATCAATGAACAGATGCGCTCTTTAGTACGGGAAACCCGTTTGAGCACTAAGGAATTGATGTACCCCATTTTTGTAAAAGAAGGCAAAAGTATCAAAGAAGAAATTGACGCAATGCCGGGACAATACAGATATTCCGTAGATATGTTGGCAAATGAAATCAGGGAAGTGCAGGCAGCAGGAGTAAATCATGTAATTCTTTTCGGAATTCCCCACGAACACGACCACGACGCATGCGGTTCCGCCGCCCACGATCCCAACGGCATTGTGCAGCGGGCCATCAGAGAAATCAAAGACCATAGTGATATTTTCATCACCACCGATGTTTGCCTTTGCGAATACACCGACCACGGTCATTGCGGCATTCTTGATGCCGATGGATATGTCAATAACGATAAAACTCTGGAGGTTTTGGCCAAAACCGCTTTAAGTCATGTGGAAGCTGGCGCCGATATGGTGGCTCCTTCCGATATGATGGACGGACGCATCGCCGCCCTCCGCTCCATCCTCGATGAAAATAATTTCGTCAACACTCCCATTATGGCTTATGCCGTCAAATACGCCTCCACTTACTACGGCCCCTTCCGTGACGCGGCCAATTCTGCTCCCGGCAAAGGCGATCGTAAGGGCTATCAAATGGATTATCACAACAGCAGAGAAGCGGAAGTGGAAGCCGCTTTGGATGTCAAAGAAGGCGCTGACATTATCATGGTAAAACCTGCCTTGGCCTATTTGGACATCATTGCCAAGCTTCGTCCCCAAATCAAAAAGCCTATGGCAGCTTACTGCGTCAGCGGTGAATACACCATGATGAAATTAGCTGTGGACAAGGGCGTTGTTTCTGAAGAGCTGATTTACGAAAGCCATATCGCCATGAAGCGTGCCGGTGCCGATGTTATCCTGACCTATTTTGCCAAAGATTTGGGTAGATTCCTTCAGGAGGTATAACCATGTATAAAGATAATAACAAGGAAGAAATCCTCTCATTAAGTAAGAAAATCATGCCCGGCGGCGTCAACAGCCCTGTCCGCGCATTTCAGTCAGTATCTCTTAACCCTGTCATTGTAGAATCCGCCCATGGCCCTTACATCAAGGACATTACCGGCAAAGAATATATCGACTATGTTTGCTCTTACGGCCCGTTGATTTTCGGCCACGCCCCAGAATTTCTCATTGATGAAGTCAAGGCCGCCGCAGAAAACGGTACCACCTATGGTTTCACCACTCCTCACGAAGTGGAATTGGCAGAATTGGTCATCGATGCTTATCCCTCCTGCGAAATGGTTCGCATGGTCAACAGTGGCACCGAAGCCACTATGAGCGCCATCCGTGTGGCCAGAGGCTACACCGGCCGCAATAAAATTTTAAAATTTGAAGGCTGCTACCATGGCCACAGCGACAGCTTATTGGTGAAAAGCGGCAGCGGTCTTTTAACCCAAGGGGTTCCCACCAGCCCCGGTCTGGTTCCTTCCTTAATTGAGCAGACCTTGGTGTGCCCTTATAACGACGAAAAGGCTTTGGCGGAAATCATCGATGCCAACAAGGATGAAATCGCCTGCGTGATTTTGGAGCCCGTGGCAGGGAACATGGGTGTTTTGCCGCCTCATGACGGTTATCTGAAAAAAGTCCGTGAACTCTGTACGGAAAATAACATTGTATTAATTTTCGACGAAGTCATTACCGGCTTCCGCATTGATTATCATTCCGCGGCAGGTGTCTTTGACATTGACCCCGATATGGTTTGCTTTGGCAAAATCATCGGCGGCGGCCTTCCCGTTGGCGCTTACGGCGGGAAGTTGGATATCATGAAAATGGTATCTCCCGTAGGTCCTGTTTACCAAGGCGGCACCCTTTCGGGAAATCCCCTGGCCATGCGGGCGGGGATCGCTACCCTAAAACGGTTAAAAGCCAATCGCGATGTTTACACCACGTTGGAAGAAAGCGCCACATACCTCAACAAAGGCATTACCGAAGCCATTAAGAAATACGATATTCCAGCAGTGACCTCCCAATTCAAAGGGATGTTCTGTCTCTTCTTCACGCCGAATCCCGTCGCTTCCTATGAAGATGTAATGACCTGTGACACGGAAATGTACAAGCGATTCTTTGAAGGCATGATGGAGGAAGGAATTCTTTTGGCGCCCGCTCAGTTTGAGGCTTGGTTCCCCTCAGTTGCCCACACCAAAGATGTGCTGGATCAAACCGTTGAGGCAGTGAATAAAGTTTTTGCGAATTTAAAATAAAGGAGTTTGGAATGAAAGGTAAATTTTATGGTATCGGTGTGGGTCCCGGAGACCCGGAATTGATGACCATCAAAGGCAAACGTATTTTAGAGGAAGCAGATTATATCGCCACTCCCAAAACCAAAGGAGACAGCGAAAGTACGGCTCTCCACATTGTGTCCCCCTATATTCAGGGGAAAGAAGTCATTGACCTGGTGCTTCCCATGACAAAGGACACAGCCATTTTGGAACAGGCGTGGAATGACGGCGCCAAACGTATTATGGAATATTTGGATCAAGGGAAAAATGTGGCCTTTATCACCTTGGGAGACCCTTCCCTCTTCAGCACTTTTATGTATGTGTTCCGTCCCGTACGAGCAGCAGGCTATGAATGGGAAATTGTGCCCGGCATCAACGCTCCCAGCGCAGCCGCAGCAAAATTAGGAATCGGTCTGGCTGACGGTAAGGAAAACATCGCGATTATGGCCGCTACCACTGATTTGGAGGAAGTGGAACGCACCATCGCCAACCATGACAATACGGTTTTGATGAAAGGCGCTGGGAAATGGCAGTCCATTGCCGAAATCTTGGAACGTGAAGGCCTTACGGATCGAACAGCCGCTGTGGAACGCTGTACCATGGAAGGGGAAAGAATCTTCCCCGATATCAAAGAAATGCCTGAGGATCTCAGCTATTTCCTCACCGCCATTGTCAGAAAGGGGTTAAAATAATATGAATCTTGTAAATATTGTCGGGGCGGGCCCCGGGGATCCTGAACTTATTACCGTAAGAGGGATGAAACTCTTGCAGGAAGCCGATATCGTAATTTATGCCGGTTCTCTGGTCAACCCCAAGCTTTTGGACTACTGCAAAAAAGACTGCACCATTTATGACAGCGCAGGAATGAACCTTGATGAAGTCATTGCTGTAATTAAGGAAGAATATCCCAAAGGGAAAAAAATCGTTCGCCTTCATACCGGAGATCCCTCTATTTATGGCGCCATTCGTGAACAAATGGACATTCTGGAAGGCGCGGAAATTCCTTTCCGGGTAACTCCTGGTGTCAGCTCCTTCTGCGCCGCTGCAGCTGCTTTGAAAAAGGAATATGTTTTGCCCGAAGTCAGTCAGACAGTTATCCTTACCCGCATGGAAGGCCGCACTCCTGTTCCGGAAAAAGAAGATATCCGCAACCTGGCGAAAATTAACGCCACGATGATCATCTTCCTCAGCGTCCATATGATTGAAGACTTGGTGGAACGCTTAAAAGAAGGCTATCCCGAAGATACCCCCGCCGCAGTGGTATACAAAGCCTCCTGGCCTGAAGAAAAGCAAGTGGTTGGGACTTTGGCTGATATTGCTGAGAAAGTCCATGACGCCAATATCGGCCGCACCGCTTTGGTGACTGTTGGCCGTTTCTTAGGCGACGAATATGCCCTTTCCAAGCTCTACGACAAAGGTTTCTCCCACGGATACAGAGAAGCCAAAGAATCATAAAATCTCAACAAAAAAGCTCCGATGATATCGGAGCTTTTTCTTTTTAGCCTTTTGTATTTTGGCGCATTTGCTCATCCAGCTTTCTTTGATACAGAAAGCGGCGGCGGTACTTGAGATTCGCGTAATCCGTAATACAGCGCAGATAGTGAACATCTGACAAACCACCGATCACGCCGACTATGGGGATTCCCTGAATAAATTTTAAATAGAGCAACTCCCGGGACAAAACAGCGGCGGTGACATCAATTTGTGCGTTCAGAGCTGCTTCGGTCACTGAAAAATTCTTCATCATCAGATCATTGATCCGGTCATTCAGATTTTGAAGCTGCGTCCCCCGTTCCAGAGAAGCACGAATCACACAAAGGATGAAATACCGTTCCTCGCGGCTTTCATAGGAAAAGCCATAGGTCATAGAAATTTCATAGATGCTTTTTAGAATCATGGCTACAAATACAGGGATATCGGGAATGCCAACGCCCAAAATTCCAAAGCCCACACCCTCCACGCCGGACATCACCATATTTTTTGCAGAAGAAGCAGCAGATGATCTGCGAAACACCTTCAAAGAAGCGCGGTCATTTCTTAAGGAAGCGGCGAAAGAGCGAACCTGGTAGTCCTTCTCATATCTTTCTTTGGAAAAGCTTTTCTCAATGATGGGGTCGCCTTTTTCAAAAATAATACGAAACGCTTTGCCAAAGGCCATTTCCAGCGTGCTTTGCAGCTTCTGTGGTACCACATGTTCCAGGCGGTCATTCAAAAACGAGCCGCCCTCTTTATCCCGACGCCGCAGATAATTGAGCTCTTTTTTATTTAAATATTGCCATTCTTTTTCCCAAGGATGTTTCATCGGCAGCTCCTTTTTTCCAAGATTTGCTCTTATTATAATGCAAAATTTCACAATCCGCAATGCTTATCAAAAAAAGCGGGCCCAAAGCGATTATCTCACTTTGGGCCATAGGTTTCATAATGAAATTTTGATGGTAGTATTAAAATTAAAGGTCAGCAGTGGAAATTGGATGGGAAATGTCCCAATGTCCTGTCAAGCTCTGAACCACGGCTCCATTGACGCGAATTTGTACAGCAGAAACAGAGTCAAATTGGCTTAAGGTCTCGACAATACTTTCTATGACATATCGCTCCTCAGTACTGTTCAATTCCGCTTTCTGGATGTCTTCACTGAAATCCACGGTACAAATACCGTCTTTATCAATATTGATGCCGAGAACCTGAGTGCCATCGGGAATATAAGAGGCCAGAGAAGTGTCAACAGGGCCGGAAAGAAGTTCCTGTACCGTGGTTTTGGCTACGCCGGTCTGGTTGACGATGCTGCGTTTTTCCACTGCCAATTCATTTGCCGCGTCATTAACAAAGTATAAGGATACTTCTTTATAAGTCAATGGCGCTGATGTTTCTTCAGCACTCCCCTCTTTGTTTTCCTCTGTAGAATCACTGTCAGCAGTCATTCCCTCGGGCACAGGAGGTGCAGAGGCACTCTCATCTTCCTTCCCGGAATCTTTTGACTCCGATTCACTCATGGTTGGCAGATTTTCATGCTCCATCAAAGCCGCCGTATCTGCATTGACAGCATCGTGGGCTTTAGAGCGTATTGACGCGAAAAATCCACCAATTTCAGCCTGAAAAACAAAGGCCAACAATACAACAAACAGAACACCTGTTACCACACCTTTTCTTTTCATATGCGGTATCCCCCTCAGAGTTTACGAAATGATTTATTATAATCTATGGGGTAGTCCCAATGAATAGAACATGATAAGCGAAAAAAACAGACTGTCAACATGAACTGCACCCCATTTGTTAGACAGTGTGGTATACTATCTAATGAAAGGGGTG
>CAZWWH010000016.1:0-47946 GCA_964637365.1 uncultured Peptococcaceae bacterium | reverse complement strand
AGGCGGCAGAACCGTTGGTTCCGGCGTCGTTTCCGACATCGAAGAATAATTGATTCAGTAAATGTAAGCCCGGAGAGGGCGAAGGCCCTCCCCGGCATTTCCCTGCCTATGGCAGATATACAGGAACCGCCTGATGAGCAATGACGCGAGAGGTTGCGTTCGGCCTTAAGGCCCTTGAGCGGTAATTCCCGCCGAGCGAGTCTGATGAATCGGGCGAAATAGGAGGTTAAATCAAACATATGGCACAACAGAAAATCAGAATTAAACTGAGAGCTTTTGACCACAAGCTTTTGGATCAGTCTGCAGAGAGAATTGTTGAAACCGCGAAGAAAACCGGCGCCAGCATCTCTGGCCCCATTCCTCTGCCTACTGAAAAAAGCATTTATACCATCTTGCGTTCTCCTCACATCAATAAAGACTCTCGTGAGCAGTTTGAAATGAGAACTCATAAAAGATTGATCGATATTATGAATGCATCTTCCAAAACCGTGGATTCGCTTATGCGTCTTGATCTCCCCACTGGGGTTGATATCGAAATTAAACTGTGATGATTCACGAATGTTTGTCTAGCGCCGCACCCTTTATGAGTGCAGCAATCAAATACAGGCGAGCAATGTCGGGAAACCGGCACCTACGAATGGAAAGAGAGGTGTAACCATGACACAGAAGGTCATTATGGGGAAAAAAGTCGGCATGACCCAGATCTTTGCTGAAGACGGCAAAATCGTTCCGGTCACTGTTGTTGAAGCTGCCCCCAGTGTCATCGTACAAATCAAGAATGAAGCAACCGATGGTTATCAAGCCATCCAACTCGGCTTTGATGAACTCAGAGCAAAACAAACCAACAAACCTCAGCAAGGTCATTTTGCCAAAGCTGATGTGAAGCCCACCCGTTATTTGAGAGAATTCCGTGTAGCTGACGCCACACAGTACAGCTTGGGCCAAGAATTCACCTTGGAACAATTTGAAGTTGGCGAAAAAGTCGACGTTACCGGTACCTCCAAGGGGAAAGGTTTCGCAGGCACCATCAAACGGTGGGGATTTTCCAGAGGCCCTATGGGTCATGGCTCTAAAAACCATCGTCGTCCCGCTTCCGCCGGCGCAAAAGGTCCTGCCCGTATCTTTAAAGGCAAAAAGAGCCCCGGCCGTTATGGTAATGCAAGAACTACCATCCAGAATTTGGAAGTGGTTAAAATCGTTCCGGAAAACAACCTGCTTTTGATCAAAGGGTCCATCCCCGGCGCGAAAAAATCCTTAGTCATCGTGAAGGATGCAGTGAAAGCGTAAGCTGACCAAGACGGAAAGGAGGAGTAAGTTAAAATGCCTACAATTAAGGTTTATAATATGGAAGGAAAAGAAGCCGGCGAAATGGAACTCAGCGCCGACGTCTTTGAAGCCAAAATCAATGTGCCTTTGATGCACCAGGCTGTGTTGAATACCCTGGCTTCTCAAAGAAGAGGCACCCATGAAACCAAAACCAGAAGCTATGTAGCCGGCACCACCAAAAAACCCTGGCGCCAGAAAGGCACCGGTCGTGCCCGTGTCGGCACTCGCCGCAATCCTGTGTGGACCGGTGGTGGCATTGCTTTTGGTCCCCATCCCAGAGAATATGGCTTTAAAATGCCTAAGAAAATGCGGAAAGCCGCATTGCGTTCGGCATTAAGTGATAAATTTGCCAATGGCGAAATCATCATCTTTGATGAATTGGCCATGGACGCTCCCAAAACCAAAACAATGGTGGCGCTTTTGAATCAGTTCGAGGCCAACAACGCCATTGTCGTGATGGATGAATTTAATGAAAACGTTTTCAAAAGCGTTAGAAACATCGCAGGCGTTATGCCTCTGGAAACTTGTGGCATGAACGTATACAATGTTTTGGGCTCCCAGAAACTCGTTATGACGAAGGCTGCCGTTGCCAAGGTAG
This sequence comes from uncultured Peptococcaceae bacterium, assembly GCA_964637365.1. Taxonomy (GTDB): domain Bacteria; phylum Bacillota; class Dehalobacteriia; order UBA7702; family UBA7702; genus Cryptoclostridium. The sequence continues at coordinate 46,022 of CAZWWH010000016.1, read as the reverse complement.
AGGAGGTGCTCGGCTAATGAGAAAAGCATACGATGTTTTGGTGAAACCCCTGGTTTCCGAAAAATCCATGCTCCTCATGGGAGAGAACAAATACTCCTTTGAAGTGGCAAAGGATGCCAATAAAATTGATATCAAACACGCTGTGGAAAAACAGTTCGACGTTACTGTTTTGGATGTCACCACCAGAACCATCCGCGGCAAAATCAAAAAACAAGGCCGTTACGAAGGGAAGCGCCCCGATAAGAAAAAAGCAATCGTTACCTTAAAGGACGGCGATAAGATCCAAGTTTTTGAAGGCCTATAATAAGGAGGAGGAAAAAAATGGGTATTAAAAAATATAATCCGACTTCTCCCGGTCGTCGGGGAATGACGGTTTCCACCTTCGAGGAAATTACCAAAACAACGCCGGAAAAAAGCCTGGTTGTTCCCTTGAATCGTACCGGTGGTAGAAATAATCAAGGTCGTATCACGACTCGCCATAAAGGCGGCGGTCACAAAAGAATGTACCGTGTGCTTGACTTCAAAAGAGTCAAAGACGATATCCCGGCAAAAGTCGCGGCAATCGAATACGATCCCAACCGCACCGCAAATATCGCCCTGCTTCATTATGTAGACGGCGAAAAAAGATATATCCTTGCTCCGCAAGGCTTGAATGTTGGCGATACTGTCGTTTCCGGCCCCAACGCCGACATCAAAGTTGGGAATGCCTTGCCCTTGGCAAACATTCCCGTTGGTACTTACGTTCATAATGTTGAGCTTTATCCCAAAGGCGGCGCTAAAATGGTCCGTTCCGCCGGCGCTGGCGCTCAGCTTATGGCAAAAGAAGGCGAATATGCCACTCTCCGTTTGCCTTCCGGTGAAATGCGCATGGTACGCATCGAATGCCGCGCAACCATCGGCCAGGTGGGCAATGAGGATCAGGAAAACATCACTTTGGGGAAAGCCGGCCGCAATCGTTGGAAAGGCGTTCGTCCTGCCAACCGTGGTGTTGTCATGAATCCCTGCGATCATCCCCATGGTGGTGGTGAAGGCCGTTCGCCGGTGGGTCGCGCTCCTGTTACCCCATGGGGCAAACCTGCATTGGGCGCCAAAACCCGCAACAAGAAAAAAGCTTCTGGCAAGTTGATTGTCAAAGCCAGAGGTTAATCGGAGGAAGGAGGCAATTCAATGGCCAGATCGTTGAAAAAAGGCCCTTATTGCGAAGCCAGCTTGCTGGCTAAGGTGGAGAAGATGAACGAAGCTAATGACAAACAGGTCATCAAAACCTGGTCTCGTCGTTCCACCATCTTCCCCCAAATGATTGGGCATACATTTGCCGTTCATGACGGCAGAAAACACGTTCCCGTTTATGTGACCGAAGATATGGTTGGACATAAATTGGGCGAATTCGTTCCTACTCGTCTGTTCAGAGGACATGGGAACCATACGGAAAGATCCACAGCTCTGAAATAAGCCGTGCGAAGGAGGTAAATATTCGTGGAAGTGAAAGCAGTAGCGAAACATATTCGGATTTCTCCCCGCAAGGTCAGATACGTCGCAGACCTCGTCCGCGGCAAAGGCGTGGAAGAAGCCCGTGCTATTTTGAAATTAATCCCCAACCGCGGGGGCGTTCCTGTTTTGAAAGTTTTGAATTCTGCCGTTGCCAACGCAGAACATAATAACGACATGAACGAAGACGAATTATTCGTCAAGAAGATTTTCATTGATGAAGGCGTGACCTGGAAACGGATTAAACCCCGTGCGATGGGCAGAGCAGACCGCATCAATAAAAGAACTTGCCACATCACTGTGGTAGTAAGCGAGAAGGAGGCTTAAGCGTGGGTCAGAAAGTTAATCCTAAAGGGTTCCGCGTCGGTGTGATCCGTGATTGGGACAGCCGCTGGTATGCCCGTAAAGAATATTCTGATTATCTGTTGGAAGACTACAAAATCAGAAAATATTTAAAAGCAAAACTCTACGCTTCCGGCATCTCCCGCATTGAAATCGAACGTGCCGCAGGACGTGTGAAAGTTAATATCTTTACCGCAAAACCCGGTATCGTTATCGGTCGCGGCGGTTCCGAAGTGGAAGCTTTGAAAGTTGCATTGGAAAAAATGACCGGTAAAAAAGTTAATATCTATATTAACGAAGTGAAAAAACCGGAATTAGACGCTCAACTCGTTGCCGAAAGCGTTGCCGCTGCTCTGGAAAAGAGAATCGGCTTCCGCAGAGCAATGAAACAGGCTGTTGGCCGCACCATGCGTTTGGGTGCCGGCGGTATCAAACTGATGTGCTCCGGTCGTTTGGGCGGCGCTGAAATTGCCCGTACCGAATGGACCAGCGAAGGGAAAGTTCCTCTTCATACCCTCCGCGCTGACATCGACTATGCCATTGCCGAAGCCAACACCACCTATGGTAAAATCGGCGTAAAATGCTGGATCTATAAAGGCGAAGTCCTGCCCAGCAAAGCTGTACCTGCCAAAAAAAAGGAAGGGGGCGCTGAATAATGTTGCTTCCCAAAAGAGTAAAATATCGCCGTCCTCATCGTGGCACCATGAAAGGGAAAGCCACCAAAGGTAATTTCGTTGCTTACGGTGAATATGGGATGCAGGCCACCGAATGCGGTTGGATTACCAGCCGTCAAATCGAAGCCGCTCGTATCGCTATGACCCGTTATATGAAACGTGGTGGTAAAGTTTGGATCAAAATTTTCCCCCATAAACCCATCACCGAAAAACCTGCTGAAACTCGTATGGGTAGCGGGAAAGGTTCCCCGGAATATTGGGTAGCCGTTGTAAAACCCGGCCGCGTGATGTTCGAAGTCAGCGGTGTGTCCGAAGAAGTTGCCCGTGAAGCAATTCGTTTGGCACAGCACAAATTGCCCATTAAGAGCAAATTCGTGAAACGTGAAGGCGGTGACGCAGAATGAAAATGAAGGAAATCACTGAAATGACCACTTCCGAGCTGAACCTGAAAGTGGAAAGCTTGAAAGAGGAATTGTTTAACTTGCGTTTTCGTTTGGCAACCGGTCAATTAGATAATCCCATGGTGATTAAGGAAGTCAAAAGAAATATCGCCAGAGTCAAAACTGTTATTAGAGAAAGAGAACTCAAAGGAACTGAGTTCTAATCGGAAGGAGGATAAAACCGCATGGATAGAAACGGAAGAAAGGTGCGGATTGGCCAGGTGGTCAGCGACAAAATGGATAAAACCATCGTTGTTCGAGTGGAAACCAAAATCCGGCATCCTCTTTACGGCAAAATCGTAAAAACCAGTAAAAAATATAAAGCCCATGACGAAAATAATGAAGCCAGAGTTGGCGACATTATCAAAATGATGGAAACTCGCCCCTTGTCCAAGGACAAAAGATGGCGTTTGGTGGAAATCGTTGAAAAAGCTCCGATCGTCTGAGTAATTGAAGAAAGGGGGCAATCGTAATGATTCAACAAGAAACAAGACTCAAAGTCGGCGATAACACCGGCGCAAAAGAGCTTCTTTGTATTAAAGTGTTGGGCGGCGCCGGCCGTCGTTACGCTACTGTTGGCGATGTCATCGTTTGTTCGGTTAAACATGCCACACCCGGCGGCGTTGTTAAAAAAGGCGACGTAGTGAAAGCCGTAGTCGTCAGAACCAAAAAGGAAATTCGGCGTCCTGACGGATCTTACATCCGTTTCGACCAGAACGCAGCAGTCATCATCAAAGATGACGGTCAACCCAGAGGAACCCGTATCTTTGGCCCCGTAGCCAGAGAACTGAGGGACAAAAACTATATGAAAATCGTGTCCCTGGCACCGGAAGTACTTTAATTTAGGAGGTGGACGCTTTGGCTCTCGCCAAAACTCATATTCGTAAAGATGATACGGTAATGGTTATTACCGGTAAAGACGCCGGCACCACCGGCAAAGTCATCCAAGTGCTTCCCGCAAAGGGCAAAGTTGTTGTGGAAGGCGTGAATGTCGTTAAAAGACATACTAAGCCTACCCAGAAAAACCCTCAGGGTGGCATTGTGGAAAAACCCGCGGCAATTGATGCATCCAATGTAATGCTCTACTGCGGCAAATGCAAAAAAGTTACGAGAATCCAGATGAAATCCGTCGACAATAAAAACGTACGCGTTTGCAAACATTGCGGCGAAGTTCTCGATAAGTAATAGGGAAAGGAGACATTTTCAGTGGCAAGACTTAAAGAAAAATATGCCAACGATATTATTCCCGCCCTCAAAGAAAAGTTTCAGTATAATAACATCATGGAAGTTCCTAAACTTGCCAAAATTGTTATTAACATGGGAATGGGCGAAGCGATCTCCAATCCCAAAGCAATGGACGCAGCTTTGGCTGATTTGACAGCGATCGCAGGTCAAAAACCCGTCGTTACAAAGGCAAAAAAATCCGTTGCGGCTTTTAAAGTAAGAACCGGTATGCCCATCGGCATCAAGGTCACTTTGAGAGGCGACAAAATGTACGAATTCACCGACCGTCTCGTCTCTGTGGCGCTTCCTCGCGTCAGAGACTTTAAAGGGATTTCTCCCAAAGCATTTGACGGCCGCGGCAACTATACACTCGGCTTGAAGGAACAGTTGATCTTCCCGGAAATCGAATACGATAAAGTAGATCGCCTCCGCGGTATGGAAATCTGCTTTGTTACTTCGGCAAAAACCGACGAAGAAGCCAAAGAATTGTTGAAGCTCATGGGTATGCCCTTTGCTGCTAACTAAGGCCGGGCTTTAAGGAGGAAAACATGGCGAAAAAATCTATGATCGCAAAACAAGGGCGTAAGCCCAAGTATTCTGTGCGTGGCTATAATCGCTGCAAAATTTGCGGCCGCCCCCACGCCTATATGCGTAAATTCGGCATTTGCCGCGTTTGCTTCAGAGAATTGGCTTACAAGGGTGAAATTCCCGGCGTAACCAAGTCAAGCTGGTAATAAGCCGGAAGGAGGTAAATTAAATGGTCATGACAGATCCCATTGCCGATTTCCTTACCAGAATCCGCAATGCTAACACTGTTTATATGGAAAAGGTGGAAATTCCCGCCTCTAAAACGAAAAAGAACTTGGCCAATATCCTCAAAGAGGAAGGCTATATCAAAGATGTTGAATACATCGAAGATGGTAAACAAGGCTTTTTACGCCTCTATCTGAAATATGGCAGCAATCGGGAAAAGGTTATCACCGGGTTGAAAAGAATCAGCCGTCCCGGATTGAGAGTATATGCTCAAAAAGACGAAGTGCCCAAGGTTTTGGGTGGTCTCGGTATTGCCGTCATTTCCACTTCTCAAGGTCTTATGACCGATAAAGAAGCCCGTAAAGCCGGTATCGGCGGCGAAGTCATGTGCTATATTTGGTAGAATCAGAGTATACGAACTCAATTTTGGGAGGTGCAATATGTCTCGTATTGGCAGAATGCCGGTGGCGATCCCCGCAGGAGTGAAAGTCGCTTTGGACGGCGTCCACATGACAGTGGAAGGCCCCAAAGGGAAGCTCGAACGGGATTTGCATCCTGATATGACCGTAACTGTGGAAGGGGAAGAAATCCTTGTGACTCGCCCCTCTGATGATAAAGATCACCGCGCTCTTCATGGTTTGACCAGAGCTTTGATCCACAACATGGTTGTCGGTGTTACCACCGGATTTAAAAAAGAATTGGAATTGGTCGGCGTTGGTTATCGTGCCGCCAAACAGGGGAAAAACCTCGTTTTGACCGTTGGTTATTCTCACCCCGTGGAAATGGAACCCAGTGAAGGCATCGAAATCGAAGTGCCTACCCCCAACCGGGTTACCATTACCGGTATGGATAAAGAAAAGGTCGGCGCCTTCGCCGCTAACGTTAGAAGCGTTAGACCCCCGGAACCTTATAAAGGCAAAGGGATTAAATACGAAGGTGAAGTTATCAAACGCAAGGCTGGGAAAGCCGGCGTGAAAGGTTCTTAAGGAAAGGAGCGCTCGTTTTGTATAAAGCATATAACCGTCATGCTGCACGAGTCAAAAAGCATGCCAGCATCCGCCTAAAAATTTCCGGCACTGCTGAATGCCCCCGTTTGGCTGTTTATCGCAGCGCAAAAAACATCTATGCCCAAATCATCGATGATGTTGCCGGCAAAACTTTGGTAGCCGCTTCCACTTTGGAACCGTCTCTCAAAGAAAATTACGGCGGCAATGTGGAGGCAGCCGCCGCTGTTGGCAAACTCGTCGCTGAAAAAGCTCTTGAAAAAGGCATTAAGGAAGTCGTTTTCGACCGTGGTGGCCTCGTTTATCATGGCCGTGTCAAAGCCCTTGCCGATGGTGCCAGAGAGGCTGGCCTCGAATTCTAAGAGGTATAAGGAGGGAAATAGATGTCCAGAATAGACGCCACGAATCTTGAATTAACGGAACAGATCGTCAATATCAACCGTGTTGCCAAGGTTGTAAAAGGTGGTCGCCGTTTTAGCTTCAGCGCCCTCGTTGTCGTGGGCGACGGCAACGGCCATGTCGGTTTCGGTCTCGGCAAAGCTGCGGAGGTTCCCGAAGCCATCAGAAAAGCCGTTGATGATGCGAAAAAGAATTTGATTTATGTACCTATCGTTAACTATACACTTCCCCACGAAACCGTCGGTCGTTTCGGTGCCAGCCGTGTTCTTCTGAAACCTGCTGCACCCGGTACCGGTGTGATCGCAGGCGGCCCTGTTCGTGCCGTCTTGGAATCCGTTGGGGTACGTGATATTTTGACTAAATCCTTGGGCTCCAATAACGCCATCAATATGGTGTCCGCTACCTTCGAAGGTCTCAAAAGCATGAGAACCGCCGAAGAAGTGGCGAAATTGAGAGGTAAATCCGTTAAGGAAATCTTGGGTCAGGAGGAGTAAAACCATGGCAAAAATCAAGATTACCCTTGTAAAAAGCGTGATCGGCTATAGCGAACAGCAGAGAAAAACTGTAAAATCGCTGGGTCTTACCAAGACCAATCGCTCGGTCATCCAGAATGATACCCCCGACATCATGGGGAAAGTGAAAAAAATCAGCCACCTTTTGAAGGTGGAAGAAGTAGAAGCCTAAGCCAGGAGGTAAGTAAAATGAGATTAAACGACTTAAAACCGGCTGAAGGTTCCAGACCGAGCGCCACACGGAAAGGCCGTGGGATCGGTTCCGGTTTGGGCAAAACCTCCGGTAAAGGTCATAAAGGGCAAAAAGCCCGCTCCGGCGGCGGTGTTCGCCCCGGCTTTGAAGGCGGCCAGATGCCCCTCCAAAGAAGAATCCCCAAACGCGGTTTCACAAATATCTTCCGCAAACAGATCGAAGAAGTTTCCTTGGCTGACTTGAATATGTTTGAAGCCAATGCCACCGTAACTCCTATTGATCTTTATGAAGCCGGTTTGATCGGTCCTTGTGACGGCGTAAAAATTCTCGCCAACGGCGAAATTGAAAAAGCCCTCACTCTCCAATATGTAAAATGCAGCAAAGCAGCTGCTGAAAAAATCGAAGCCGCAGGTGGTAAAATCGAGGTGATGTAAAATGTTGGCAACCCTTAAAAATGCATTTAAGGTAGAAGAAATCCGTGGCAAAATTATTTTCACGCTTCTTATGTTTCTCGTATTCCGCATTGGGGCCCATATCCCGGCTCCCGGAATCAATCCCGATGTTGTCGCTAACTTACTGGGTCAGAATATCTTTGGTTTTATCGATGTTCTTTCCGGTGGTGCTTTCAAAAAAATCAGTATTTTTGCCATGGGCATTATGCCATACATTAACGCTTCGATTATCATGAACTTACTCACCATTGTCGTTCCCTACTTTGAACGCCTTGCCAAAGAAGGCCCCGAAGGGAAACGCAAAATGGCGCAAATCACCCGTTACGGTTGTATTATTCTCGGCTTTGTGGAAGCTCTCATCATGTCCTTCTATCTCAGAAACGCCATGTATGATTATAACTTCTTCAGCATTATGATGGTTACCATCTCGCTGACAGCCGGGACCGCGATCCTGATGTGGATGGGGGAAATGATTACGGAAAAAGGGATCGGGAATGGTATTTCCCTGATCATCTTTGCCGGGATCGTATCCCGTATTCCCTCGGGTATCACCTATATTGTAAACTCGCTCCGCTCCGGTGAAGTAAACTTCTTCGCCGTACTTCTCTTCCTTGTGATTGCCATCGTCATTATCGTCGGCATCATCTACATCAATGAAGGTCAGCGTAAGATTCCTGTTCAATACGCCAAACGTGTCGTTGGACGTAAAGTTTACGGCGGACAGAGCACCAACATTCCCATGAAGGTCAACCAGGCCGGTGTAATCCCCATCATCTTCGCTATGTCGATTTTGATGCTGCCGGGTTTGATCGCCTCCCTTTTTGATGGTACTGTGGCCAACGCCATTGCCAGATGGTTCTCTACGAGCCATCCCGTGTATATGATTGTTGACACCTTGCTTATCATATTCTTCGCTTATTTCTACACCGCTGTTACCTTCAGCCCTGTGGATGTCGCGGATAATATGAAGAAAAACGGCGGCTTTATTCCTGGCATTCGTCCCGGAAGACCTACAGCTGAATATCTCGACAGAATCTTGACCAGATTGACTCTGGCCGGCGCAATCTTTTTGGCATTCATCGCCCTGCTTCCGAATCTGATGACCGCGATTACCGGTATCAACGTGAGCTTCGGCGGGACATCGCTGCTGATTGCCGTTGGTGTTGCCCTGGATACCATGAAGCAGCTGGAAAGCCAGCTCTTAATGCGTAATTACCAAGGCTTTATGAAATAAGGAGGATCAACCATGAGAGTGGTATTGTTAGGGCCTCCGGGAGCCGGTAAAGGCACCCAGGCTGCCACCATGATCGAAAGGTATCATATCGCCCATATCTCCACCGGAGATTTGCTCCGGGCCGCAGTGAAGGAAGGAACGCCTTTGGGTGTTGAAGCCAAAGGTTATATGGAATCGGGGCAATTAGTCCCCGATGCCCTCATCCTTGGCTTGGTAGAGGAAAGGATTCAGAAGGAAGATTGCCAAGAGGGTTTCCTCCTGGATGGTTTTCCCAGAACACCGGCCCAAGCCGACGCTTTGGGCGAAATGCTGAAAAAATTAAACCTGGCATTGGATGCTGTAATCAACATCCAAGTGCCTTTGGATAAGCTAATGGAACGTTTGACCGGCCGCCGCGTCTGCAAAGCGTGCGGCGCCACCTTCCACAAAGTCTTCAATCCCTCGGCCAAAGGAGAACTCTGCGACAAATGCGGCGCAGAACTCTTCCAACGCGCCGATGATACCGAAGAAACCGTGAAAGCCCGTCTCGACGTTTACGAACAGCAAACTGCTCCCCTCATTTCCTATTATACTGAAAAAGGTCTTTTGAAAGACATCAATGGGGATCAGGATATTAAAAAAGTGGATGAAGATATCGCCCTTGCTCTCGGAGGCAAATAATGATCATCCTCAAAACTAGGGAACAAATCGTAAAGATGCGGGACGCCGGCAGAATCGTTGCTGAGGTCCTGGCGCTTATGGAGGAACACGTGAAGCCCGGCGTTTCCACCAAAGAGCTGGATCAAATTGCCGAAGCCCACATTCGTAAACGCGGTGCCGTTCCCACCTTTCTGGGCTATGGCGGCTTTCCCGCCTCAATCTGCGCTTCCATTAACGAGGAAGTCATTCACGGTATCCCTCGCCCCGACCGAATCCTGAAGGATGGCGACATCATCAGTGTGGACGTCGGAGCCACTTTCCGCGGCTATGTAGGTGACGCGGCGAGGACTTTCCCCGTGGGTGATGTTACGGAAGAGGACGCTCGCCTCATTCGTGTAACAAAAGAATCGTTTTTTGAAGGACTGAAACAGGCAGTGGCCGGCAACAAACTGGGCGATATCTCCCATGCCGTACAGAAGCATGTGGAAAAAAATGGATATTCTGTCATCCGTGACTATACCGGTCACGGTGTTGGACAGAAAATGCACGAAGACCCCAGTGTCCCCAATTATGGCAAAAGCGGCAAAGGGCCCCGCCTCAAACCGGGACTGACCATCGCTCTGGAGCCAATGGTAGCCGCAGGTCATTATAGTTTGCGCACACTGCGCGACCACTGGACCTGTGTCACTCGAGATAGTTCCATGGCGGCGCACTATGAAAACACTTTCGCCATCACCGATGGTGAACCTGAGATTTTAACCAGGCTGTAAAGGAGCGTTTTTATGGATTGGAAAGTGGGACAATTGGTCATCTCAAAACAAGGACGCGATCGTGGTCACATCTATCTCATTGCCGAAACAGCGGAGCAGCATTGTCTCCTAGTAGACGGACGCAAAGTGACTTACGAGAAGCCCAAGAAAAAAAATTATAAGCATTTGCAGGGAACTCTGATCAATTCCGGCAGCATGAGCCAAAAATGGGCGGAGGGAGAACGGCTTTCCGACCGGGAAGTGCGGGATTTCCTCAATCAGTATTCGCTGGAAACCGGAGTTAAGGAGGTAAAGTAATGTCCAAACAAGATGCTATTGAAGTGGAAGGCACAGTCATTGAGCCATTGCCCAATGCCATGTTTACCGTGGAATTGGCCAATGGACATCGAGTCCTTGCCCATGTGTCCGGGAAAATCCGGATGAATTTCATCCGCATCCTGCCGGGGGATAAGGTCACTGTGGAATTAAGTCCCTACGATCTTACCAGGGGACGTATCACATATCGCTTTAAGTAAGCAAGGGAAAAGGAGGAATTACCGTGAAAGTTCGTGCTTCGGTAAAACCAATTTGCGAAAAATGCAAAATCATTAAACGTAAAGGGACCGTTATGGTCATTTGCAAAAATCCCAAACATAAACAAAAACAAGGATAATTATTATTAAAGGTTTTTAGATATCGTATTGGAGGTGCATTCAGTAAATGGCACGTATTGCAGGTGTTGACTTACCCCGCGACAAAAGAGTGGAAATCGGTCTGACCTATATTTATGGTATCGGTCTTCCCACTGCCCAAAAAATTCTGGCACAAGCCGGGATTGATGGGAATATCCGGGTAAAGGACTTAACCGAAGAACAAGAAAACGCGATCAGGGATATTGTCAATAACAATTATCTGGTCGAAGGCGACCTTCGTCGTGACGTCGCTTTGAATATCAAACGCTTGGTGGAAATCAGCTGCTATCGCGGCATTCGCCACCGCCGTGGCCTTCCTGTAAGAGGCCAAAAAACGAAAACCAACGCTCGTACCCGCAAAGGTCCCAAACGTACCGTGGGTGTAAGACGTAAGAAATAAAGAAAGGAGGATCTATTCATGGCCAGAAGACAAACGAGAAGAAGAAGAGAAAAGAAAAATATTGAGTTCGGCGTAGCACATATCAATTCTACTTTTAACAATACGATCATCGTAATCACCGATAAAGCCGGGAACGCCATTTCCTGGTCCAGCGCCGGCAGCTCCGGTTTCAAAGGTTCCAGAAAGAGCACTCCTTTTGCTGCTCAATTGGCTGCCGAAACCTGCGCCAAAGAAGCCATGGAACATGGTATGCGCCAGGTGGAATGTGTTGTGAAAGGCCCCGGCTCCGGTCGTGAAGCCGCAATCCGTTCCCTGCAGGCCACTGGTCTTGAAATCAGCATGATCAAGGATGTCACTCCCATTCCTCATAATGGTTGTCGTCCGCCCAAAAGAAGAAGAGTTTGAGGAGGTGTCCTTTTTAAATGGCACGTTATACAGAATCTGTATGCCGACTCTGTCGGCGTGAAGGCGAAAAGCTTTATCTGAAGGGCGATCGTTGCTATGGCGACAAATGCTCCTTCACTAAGAGAAGCTATGCTCCTGGGCAGCACGGCCAAGCCGCGGCTCGTAAAAAACGCTCGGAATATGGCCTCCAATTGCGTGAAAAACAAAAAGCCCGCCGTATCTACGGTGTTTTGGAAAAACAATTCCGTATGTATTATGACAAAGCAGCCAGAATGGGTGGCGTAACCGGTGAAAATCTCCTGGTCCTCTTGGAAACCCGTCTGGACAACGCAGTGTACCGCGCCGGTCTCGCCCAAAGCAGAGCCGAAGCCCGTCAGTTGATCCTTCATGGTCATTACACTGTCAACGGCAGAAAAGTTAACATTCCTTCCTTCCTGGTGAAAAAAGGTGATGTGATCGCAGTTTCCGCCAAAAGCAAGAAGAGTGCAAAATTTGAAGCCATCGGTGAATTGGCAGCAGTCAAAGCCATCCCTCAGTGGATCACCTTGGACAAAGATGCTCTTTCCGCTACCATCGTCGAAATGCCGAAACGGGAAGATATCGATATTCCCATTGAAGAGCACCTGATCGTTGAAGGTTATTCCCGTTAATGGGGTCCTTAAACTTGATCTATATGTCTATATAAGGAGGCCAGATAAATGCTGTCAGGAATGGAAAAACCCAAGATTCAATGTGTGGAACAGAATGATGACAAGACCTATGGCCGCTTTGTTGTTGAACCGTTGGAAAGAGGATACGGCATCACTTTGGGCAATGCCCTCCGCCGGGTGCTGCTTTCTTCTTTACCGGGTGCTGCAGTAACCTCTGTCAAAATTGACGGAGTGCTTCATGAGTTTTCAACGATCCCCGGCGTGTTTGAAGATACCATGGACCTGATTCTTAATTTGAAAGGGCTCATCGTACAACTTCACACTGATGAGGAAAAAGTGCTCACTTTGGAAGCCGAAGGCGAAGGCGAAGTCTATGGCTGCGACTTTAAATGCGGCCCCGAAGTGGAAATCCTCAATCCGGATCACCATATTGCAACTTTGGATCAGTCGGGAAGTCTCAATATGGAAATCACGGTGGAAAAAGGCCGTGGCTATCATAGCACCGAGAAGAACAAAAAGGAAAACTCCCCTTTGGGGGTGATTCCCATTGATTCGTTCTTTTCCCCCATTACCAAGGTGATTTTCCATGTGGATAATTCCCGCGTCGGTCAGCAGACTGACTTTGATAGATTAACTCTGGATATTTGGACTGACGGTAGCATTGCTCCGGATGAAGCCTTGAGCGTCAGCGCCAAAATCCTGGCGGAATATTTGAAACTCTTTATCGGCTTGACGGAAGTCGTCGGCGACGATATCATTATGGCTGAAAAAGAGGACGATAATAAAGACAAACTTCTTGATATGACCATCGAAGAGCTGGATATGTCCGTGCGGTCTTATAACTGTTTGAAACGGGCAGGTATCAACACTGTGCAGGAGTTGATTCAGCGTTCCGAAGAAGATATGATGAAAGTCAGAAATCTGGGTCGCAAATCTCTGGAAGAAGTTATGGAAAAATTGGAGGAACTCGGTCTTTCCCTTCGCAACGAAGAAGATTGAGCTTTCAGTGACACAGGAATTGGAAAAAGGAGGATACGACAGTGGCATACGGCAGATTGAGAAGAAACAGCAGCCATCGCCGTGCAATGCTCAGAAATATCACAACTTCCTTGTTGGATAAAGAAGCCATTGTAACGACGGAACCTAAGGCTAAGGAGCTCAAAAGCATTGCTGAAAAAATGATTACCCTCGGCAAAAGAGGCGACTTGCACGCCCGCAGACAGGCTCTTGCTTATCTCACCGACGAAGATGTCGTCACCAAATTATTCACTGTTTTAGCCGACCGCTATCAGGACAGACCCGGCGGTTACACCCGCACCATTAAATTGGACTTGAGACAAGGCGATGGCGCACAAATGGTTAAAATCGAATTAGTCTAACAAGCATTTCAAAGGCCAAGGGGTATCCCTTGGCCTTGTTTTTTCCCGCTTTATGTCAGTTTTTGTGGGTTCTCTTTGAGCCTTACGGTTTTTGAGATACTTTGTGCTGACTTTTTAGAAATGACATCTCTTAATCGTTCGGGTTCTTTGGTTGTTTTCTATGAGATATAGTGCTGACTTTGCGGGAATTTTTGATCAAAATCTCAAGCAGTTATGAAAGAAAGGAGCAGGTCTATGCTGGAACTCAAAGACGTGTGGTTTTCCTATCGCAGTGAGGATGTCACGACACCGGTGCTGAAAGGCGTTGACCTCACCATCCAAGAAGGCCAATGGCTGTCGCTGCTGGGCGCCAATGGTTCCGGGAAGTCCACCCTGGCTATGATGCTCAATGGCCTGCTTACACCGGACAGCGGTAATGTAACAGTGGACGGCTTTTCCACGGCCAACGAAGGTTCCCTCTGGGAGGTGCGAAGCCGTGTGGCTTACGTCTTTCAAAACCCTGAAAACCAAATCATTGGCGCCACGGTGGAGGAGGACATTGCCTTTGGACCGGAAAATTTGGGCGTGCCCACAGCGGAAATTCACCGCCGTGTCGATGAGGTTCTTGATATCACCGGCATGACACAATATCGTCATCAGCCGCCTCACCGTCTTTCCGGCGGCCAACTTCAAAAAGTGGCTTTGGCGGGAGCTTTGGCCATGAAACCTAAGTACCTCATTTTGGATGAGGCCTGCTCCATGCTGGACCCTGAAAGCCGCCGCCGAATTTGGGATGCGGTGACCTCTTTGCATCAGAATCGCGGCATCACCGTTATCAGTATTACGCACTTTCCCGAAGAGGCCTTTTATGGCGACAGTATCGCCCTGGTGGCAAAGGGTAGAATGGAGGCGGTGCTATGTCCATCGAAGTAAAGCATCTCGATTTTACCTATCAGCCTGGCACTACCTCGGAACGCCATGCATTAAAGGATGTGAGCCTTCGGGTGGAAGATGGCGAGCTTTTGGCTATTATAGGGGCCTCGGGTAGCGGAAAGTCTACCTTGGTGCAGCATCTCAACGGTGCTATGATGCCGCCGGCGGGTACGGTTTTTGTCAATGGTTTGGAACTAAAAAAGGGAGTCGCCGTTATGGAAATGGTACGCCGTGTAGGTCTGGTGTTTCAATATCCGGAGCACCAGCTCTTTGCTGAAACCGTAGGGGAGGAAATCGCCTATGGCTGCCATAATCTGGGATTTTCTGATGCGGAAACTGACCGGGCCACAAAAAGAGCCCTCAGCGCTGTGGGATTGGAGGAATCGTTTCTAAGCCGTTCTCCCTTTCACCTTTCCGGCGGGGAAAAACGCCGTGTGGCCTTGGCGTCGGTGTTGGCCATGGATCCGCCGATTTTAATCCTTGATGAACCCACCGTGGGACTGGACCGCGACGGCAAAACCATGGTGCGGACTTTGCTAAAAAGCCTCCATGAACAGGGGAGGACCGTCCTTTTGGTGGGCCACGACATGGCGGAAATTTGCCCTCTGGCCCGCCGTTTGGTGGTGATGGACCACGGCGCGGTGGTGGCCGACGGCGATACAGATATGATTTTGCGCAGTGGCAATGTCGCGCAATACGGTATTACCATGCCCCGTCCCTTTCATCCCCGTGAGAAAATGGCTCAACGCTTTCCCGAGGACTGTCACAGCGAAGCTGCGGAAAAGATTCTTACCTTTCTGGAAGGAGGGAGCCAATGATTGGAGATATGGCTTTGGGCCAATATTATCCCGGGGATTCCTTCCTTCATCGTTTGGATCCCCGGGCCAAAATAACAGCGTTATTCTTTCTATATATCGGTATTTTCTTTTTGGAGAGCGGTCTTTCCTATTTGGTGGCGTCTCTGCTCTGCGTGGGGCTTTTGGTCAGCTCTCGTGTGCCCTTCCGGGTCTATTGGCGGAGCACGGGATTGATTGCCGCGCTGATTATTTTCGGCAGTATCTTTAATATTTTTTTCACCCAAGGGGAAATTCTCTGGCAATGGGGGATGTTGAAAATTACCCGAGAGGGATTTTGGGCAGCGTTGTATATGGCTCTCCGCATTTTGCTTCTTTTGTATCCCGCCTTGGTTTTGACCTTTACTACAACGCCCATGGCTGTCACCAACGGCTTGGAGGATATGGGCCGTCCTTTGGCCAAGCTGGGACTGCCTGTCCATGAAATTGCTATGATTATGTCGATTGCCCTGCGGTTTATTCCCACGATTATGGACGAGGCGGATACGATTTTAAAAGCTCAGAAAAGCCGCGGCGCGGACTTCTCCCTGAAAAATTGGCGGCAGTTGGGGGTTCATGTGGCAGCTTTCGCGGTGCCCTTGTTTGTGGGGGCCTTCCGCCGCTCTGACGAACTGGCTCTGGCTATGGAAGCCCGGGGCTACCGTGGCGGCGTGGGACGGACGACCTTCCGAACCTTGAAATTGCGTTCCGCCGATTTTTTCGCCATGGCTTTGTGCCTGGTTTTGACGATTTTCGCGGCAATGGTAAGGTGGTGGATTTAATATGGAACAACAGAAACAACGGCGGCAAATCAAGCTGACCATCGCTTATGACGGTACCGCCTACTGTGGCTATCAGGTTCAACCCAACGGCGTTTCCGTCAGCTCTGCGCTGCAAGCGGCGGTGGAAAAAATCGCAGGCCATCCCGTCTCCTTAATGGCAGCGAGCCGCACCGACGCCGGAGTTCATGCCACAGGGCAGGTGGCCACTTTCTTTCTGGAGGGGAGCATCCCCGTGGAACGGATTCCCCAGGCCCTTCACGGTATTTTACCCAAGGATGTGGTGGTATGGCGGGCCGAGGAAGTGCCGCCGGAATTTCATTGCCGTCATGATGCTGTGGGAAAGCACTATCGCTATACTTTGCGGAATCACGTGATTTGTATGCCCTTTGACCGTCACTTCGTGTGGCACTATCCGCCGCCGCTCAATGTGGCGAAAATGGAAGAGGCCGTTCCCCATTTGGTGGGGGAACGGGATTTTCGTGCCTTTACCGCCGCTCACAGCGGGAAAACCGATTTTGTGCGCCGTCTGGACGCCATTGAGATTCAAAAGCATGGCGACGATATTATCTTTGATTTTTGGGGCCAAGGCTTTCTCTATAAAATGGTGCGGAGCATCACCGGATTTTTGGTAGATGTGGGCCGGGGATTTCTCTTGCCGGAAACCGCCAAAACCGCCATTGAGACAGGGAACCGCTCCCTATTGGGGCTGACAGCGCCGCCCCAGGGACTAAATCTTGTAAAAATTTACTATGATGAAGAATATTTCCTTGACAAAATGAAAACCATACGTTAAACTATTAGAGTGTCTCATTATGAGAACTCGGCCCCGTGAGTTTTCGTAGGACGAGATACCTGAAATTGAAAATTACCGAAATTCTCTTAGGAGGGAAAAACATGCAAACCACTTATATGGCAAAACCCAGTGAAGTGGAAAAGAAATGGTATGTTTTGGATGCTTCCGACAAGCCCCTTGGTCGTGTCGCTTCCGAAGCCGCTCGTCTCCTTCGCGGCAAACATAAACCTACCTTCACTCCACATATAGATACCGGCGATAACGTCATCGTCATTAACGCAGAAAAAGCCATTCTCACCGGCAAAAAATTGGATCAGAAATATTACTATCGTCATTCCGGTTATCCCGGTGGCTTGAAATCCATTTCTTACCGCAAATTGATGGAAACCAAACCTGAATTAGCCATGGAACTCGCCATCAAAGGCATGATTCCCCACAATCGTTTGGGCCGTCAGATCATGAAGAATGTTCGCATCTATAGAGGCGCGGAACATTGCCATCAGGCTCAGAAACCCGAAGCCTGGACTTTTTAAGGAGGTAAGATAAATGGCAGAAACGAAATTTTACGGCACAGGCCGTCGGAAAAATGCCATCGCCAAAGTTTGGGTCAAACCCGGCGAAGGTAATATCGAAGTGAACAAAAAACCCGTAGAAGATTACTTCGGCAAAAAAACCTTGGTTATGGTGGTAAAACAACCTTTGGATGTTACCTCCACCGCAGCCAAATATGATATCATTGCCAGCGTTCATGGCGGCGGTATCGCTGGTCAGGCTGGCGCTGTTCGTCATGGTCTTTCCCGTGCTTTGGTGGAAGCTGATCCTGAATTGAGATCCGCTCTGAAAGCTGCGGGCTTCATGACCCGTGACCCCAGAATGAAAGAAAGACGCAAATACGGCTTGAAAAAAGCTCGCAAAGCCAGCCAGTTCTCCAAACGTTAAGTTGTTGGTTTGCGTATATGTTCAGAAATATTCAAAAGCACCGGTATTGCTACCGGTGCTTTTTTATGTGGAAATGAGGAAGTATTGTTCTGTTTCAGCCCGGTGATAATCATGCCTGTGCTCATATGAGTCAGGAGACCTTTGATTATAAAGGCTTTAATATATCTCAGGAGGTCATGCTGGAGTTGGCGGAGGATGTTACAGGATAGAGAAAACTCCCCGGGTTTTCCCCGCATGTAATCAGCAACAAAGAGCTTACCTGTTGTTTGCGGCGGCTTCATCAGCTGATTATGGACGGCGGCGGCAATTTTGAAAAAGAGGAAGCCTATGGCCGTCCCTTTCAGCATGCTTTCCCTTGTAGTTGGAACCGTTTGCACTTTTTGCGGGATCATTATACAGAGCGAATTTCCCTTGACCAGATTTGTAAAAGTGTGGCCTTAAGCAAATCCTCTTTACTGCGTGCCTTCACCAAGGCGAAAGGCGTCACTCACTATCGCTATCTTGAGGCCGTTCGGGTTAACGAGGCCAAAAAACTTTTGGAACAGGGTGCTTCGTCGGCAGAAGCAGCTATGGAGACGGGGTTTTCTGATCAAAGTCATTTTACTAATTTTTTTAATCGTTTCATTGGTCTGACTCCCGGCCTCTATCGTGATATTTATGTAAGGAAAGGTAAAAGCACCAATCGCCATGGAAAACAAACATCATGTCGGACATCTATAAGCGCTCCTTACTATACTCATTTGGGGCGCCACCTTTATTTCCACAAAAATACTTTTGAAGGATTTTACACCCATTGAAATTCTATGGTTCCGCTTTCTCATGGGCTTTCTGGTTTTGGCAACCGTGACAATCAATCCTTTATGTAGAAACGTCACTTAACGAATGCATCTGGGATCAATAAGGCCGTAGGTTCCGAGAATTGATTCAAAGAAGATGATCCTTTAGAAATAGATTTGTAGTAATAAAATCCCAGGGCGTTTTTATTTGCATTTTTATACCATAGCCTTCCAATATATGTTAAAATATGATAAGTAATAAAATTTACTACCTTTGATCTCTTCAACTTGACTCATTTTGTCGATTTGATGCTCATTTTAGCAATCCACCGGCAAAACAAAATTGATAAGCGTATTTCGGGAGGATTTGAATTATGATAAAAATACTATTCATCTGCCACGGCAGAAGATAAGCCGAAACCAGGAAACCCTTGCGGCACAAGGTTTTTCAGGCGTGTGAACCTCGAATTTACCACATTTTTTACCACAAACGATCCCGGAAAGCCCTGATATGACTGGATTTTCCGAGTTTGGAGAAAGTAAAAAATGCCGATTTACAAGACCCTTTATATCCCTGCGAGAGACTATTTTATCCCAGATTGACAGTGCCTGACGGGCAGCACACGACAATTTGCTTCCCTCAGATTTGAATCCCACGGAAACCATCCGGCAATGGAAAAGGAGTTCTACCAAGTATAAGTTTGCTAAATAAACCGGTAGGACTCCTGACTTTCCCGCAGGAGTCCCTTTTTTCCTGTTTTCCCGCGATAAAACGAGGATTGCGGTTTACAATTTCAGTAAAATATAGTATAATAATTAAGTTTAAAAGGATTCTTATACTCTTTCGTGATATTGCGTATTAGAGAGGACTTTGGTGTGAAAGCACTCATTTTACTATATTGGGGCTGCGTGTTCCTGATGTACCTGTCCCAGACATACTACCCCGTTGAAACTCAGCTTGACGGTCCTCAGCCCGGCAAGCGCCATTTCATGCTCCGCCGGGCTGATATCTTCATGATCATCGTCATTGCGTGGATGACGTGTTTCTCGTTCTTGCGGACAGATTATAATGATACGGGAAACTATATTTTGGGATTTACAAATGTAGAGAGTGTAGCAGAGGGTATTGCAAACGGTACATTTACAGATTGGACAGGTAACCCTTGGTCAATGCTGTATCGTAGTTTCATGCACGGTATTACTGACAACTACCACATCTATTTCTTCCTTCCTGCTTTTTTGAGTAGCTTTGCAGTGGTAAAACTATGCAAAAGGTATTCCATCAATCCTGCGTTTAGCTTGTTGATTTTCTTTTCTGTAGGAACTTACATTACATACGTTGCGGCAATGAAACAGTGTGCTGCCATGTTTTTCCTGCTCATGGCGCTTCCATATGCAATCGATAAGAAATATGTGAAGTTCTACTTGCTGGTGTTTGTTGCAATTATGTTCCATACCCATGCTTTTATGTTCGCCATTGTTCCTCTTTTATTCGAAAAACCATGGGGAAAGGTAACTTGGATCGGCCTTGGCATCACTCTGTTTGCTATGGCAACCTACAATGCAACGCTGGGTGCCTTTATGGAATACGCCCAATCGCTGGGCGCAATGGTTGCGGAAGTTGAGGTTTTTGATGAACATCAGATCAACATACTCCGGGTGTTAGTGTATTGGGTCCCTGCAATTTTGGCGCTCATATTCCGTAGACGCTTGTTTAGCGACTCAACCAGA
This sequence comes from uncultured Peptococcaceae bacterium, assembly GCA_964637365.1. Taxonomy (GTDB): domain Bacteria; phylum Bacillota; class Dehalobacteriia; order UBA7702; family UBA7702; genus Cryptoclostridium. The sequence continues at coordinate 25,627 of CAZWWH010000016.1, read as the reverse complement.
ATTGAAAATTTGTTTGTCAATATGAGCATAGTCAGCACATTCATTCTGACTATCGGGCTGGTACAGGGCGCAAATCTTTATGCAAGAATGGCCGCATACTTTGAAATCGCAACCGCAATTGCTTTGCCGTGGATGATAAAGAAGCTGTTTACCAAGCAGTCTGCACAGCTGGTGACTATAACAGCAGGAGTGCTTTATTTTGGCTACTTCTATTATGAGTTTGCCATATCTAAGAATTTTGGTAATGATTACTCTGCCATCAGCCTATGGCAATTCATTACAAGCCTGTTTGGAGGTTAAGCATGGCGAAAGCTTCAATTCAGCAAATAATCGAATCTTGTGGTTTCTGCCGTGCAGAGGAAGTCGAGAGGCTTCGGGTTATGAAAGCCGGTATGACAAATCGGTCTTACTCGTTCTATGTTCAGAACAAGCGGTACATTATCCGCATCCCCGGTGAGGGCACTGAGCAGCTTATCAACCGCGCCCAGGAACATGATGTTTATCGTGTAGTCTCTCCATTGGGCATTAGTGAGCATGTCCACTATTTTGACCCGGCATCCGGCATCAAGATCGCGTCCTATCTGGAAAACGCACACGCCTGTGACAGTAACAGCCGAGACAATGTGCAGAACTGTATGGTGGCACTGCGTAGCTTTCATGAGCAGCGTCTGCAAGTTGATCATATCTTTGACCTGTGGGAACGCCTTGATTTCTACGAGAGCCTCTGGCATGGCGCTCCATCCTGCTATGCGGATTATAGGGAGATCAAACAAGCTGTCCTGTTGTTGAAGCACTATATTGACACACAGCCAAAAGAGAGTGTTCTCTGCCACATTGATGCCGTTCCAGATAACTTCATGTTTATGGCCGGTAAGGACGACAAAGAAGAAATCAAGCTTATCGACTGGGAATATGCCGGAATGCAAGACCCCCATCTGGATATTGCCATGTTTGCCGTTTACGCCATGTACGACCGGCAACAGGTGGACAATCTGATCGACCTGTATTTTTCGGAAGGCTGTAGCAATCCAACCCGGCTGAAGATTTATTGCTACATCGCGGTCAGCGGTCTGCTTTGGAGCAACTGGTGTGAGTTCAAGCGCCATTGCGGTGTGGAATTCGGCGTATACGCCCAGCGGCAGTATGACTATGCGAAAGAGTATACAGCAATTTTCCTTGAGGAATACAGGAAGGAATTCGGCAGGGATTATGTCTGAGCAAATGATAGAACGGGCAATTATCATGGCTGCCGGTATTGGCCAGCGGCTTCGGCCGGTCACATTGACAACTCCAAAGCCCTTGGTAAAAGTGAATGGTGTCCGCATGATTGACACGTTGATCGCAGCGCTCCATGCCAATCACATCCATGAGATTTATGTCGTTGTCGGTTACTACAAAGGTCAGTTTTACGAGTGGGCCAAGCAATATGACGGTGTTCAGTTGATTGAGAACCCCTGGTATGACAGCTGCAACAACATTGCCTCGCTTTATGTGGCGCGGGAGCACCTGGAAAATGCCATGATTATGGATGGCGATCAAATCATCCGTACCCCGGCCATCCTGCACCGGGAATTTACCCATTCCGGGTACAGCTGTGTCTGGACAGACGAACCTACCAATGAATGGCTTCTGACAGTCAATGATGGGATTGTCACGGATTGCAGCCGCACTGGCGGTGCGGGCGGATGGCAGCTTTTCAGTGTGTCCCGGTGGATGAAAGGAGATGGGCGACGGCTGAAAATGCACCTGGAGCAAGAATTTATGGAGCAAAAGAACCAGAACATCTATTGGGATGATGTGGCGCTGCTTTGCCATCCTAAGGATTACCGTCTGGGCATCTACCCCATTCACTCTGGCGATGTCATTGAAATTGACAGCTTTGCAGAGCTATGCGAGGCTGATCCTACATATAAAAGTGGAGAATATGGCGCATGAAAAAGGAAAAAATTAAAGATCAATTAGACTGGATATCCATGATTGTGCCGCTGACTGTGGTACTGATAGTTTGTGTGCTGTTCATGGTGTTCCCGGAGCAATCAAAGCTTGTTCTGGGCGTCGTCCGGGGCTTCCTGGGGGATGATTTTGGCTTGTATTACGCACTGCTTGGCGTTGGAATTTTGGGCTGCACTTTATATATGGCCTTTTCCAAATTTGGCTCCATCAAGCTGGGCGATATTGAAAAGCCACAGTACCCTTCCTTCCAGTGGGGCGTGATGATCTTCACCTCTACTATGGCGGCGGACATCCTTTTCTACTCTCCTTGCGAATGGGCGCTCTACGCCAACGAGACGCAGATTGAGATGATGGGCGGGATGCAGAAGTGGGCCTCTACCTATCCACTGTTCCATTGGGGACCCATCGCTTGGAGCTTCTACATCGTTTTAGCTGTGGCCTTTGGATTTATGATTCATGTTCGGGGGCGGGACAAGCAAAAGTTCTCCGAACCTGCCGCCCCTTACTGGGTAGTCGTGTGGATGGCGCTCTTGGCCGGATAATTGATCTAACAGCTATTTTCGCATTGATTGCCGGCACGGCGACAACTTTTTCTCTGGCTACTCCCTTGCTTTCTCGGGCAATCAGTAAGGTCTTTGGAATTCAGGACAGCATTGGTTTGACCATTGTGATCCTGCTTCTGATTGCGGCTGTGTATACCTTTACGGTCTGGTTCGGCATGAAAGGTATTGCACGACTGGCTACCATTTGCAGCTATTGCTTCTTCGCTTTGCTTGCTTATGTTCTCTTTGGCGGCGGTGAAACCCGGTATATTCTGGAGACCGGATTCTCTGCCATCGGCAACCTGGTGCAAAACTTTATTGGCCTGTCCACCTGGATGGATCCGTTGCGGGAGACCAGTTTCCCCCAAAACTGGACAATTTACTACTGGGTCTATTGGATGGTTTGGTGCGTGGCCACGCCGTTCTTCATTGGTGTTATCAGCAAGGGTCGGACGATCCGCAACACAGTTCTGGGCGGCTATGGCTGGGGCCTGGCGGGAACCTTCACCTCCTTTATCATCCTCGGTAACTATGGCCTTGCCCAGCAGATGAAACACAGTTTAGACATCACTGGCTTTATTGCAGAGGGCGGCAGCTATTCCGAAGCGATTATGAAGATTTTTGATACCCTGCCTCTGCCCAACATTGGCCTGATCTTGCTAGCCGTTACCATGATCGCGTTTTATTCCACTACGTTTGACGCGCTGACCATGGTTATTTCCAGCTACTCTTATAAGCGGCTGAAGCCGGATCAGGAGCCAGACAAGCGCATCCGCACTTCTGGGCAGTTGTGTTCATTTTGTTTCCCATCGCCTTGATTTTCTCGGAAAACTCCATGAATAGCCTCCAGTCCGTGTCAATCATCGCTGCGTTCCCCATCGGAATTATCATTGTGACCATCGTGGCCAGCTTCTTCAAGGATGCCTCTAAGTATCTGAAAGAGGGGAAGAATCAGTAATTATGGATAAGGTACAAAGCCAAATTCAGCAAGTTTGGGCAACAGAGCAGGAAATTCTGGATGTAATCCATAAAGTCTGCACAGAGAACGGCCTGCGATATTCCCTGGCCTATGGCTCTTTGATTGGAGCGGTGCGGCATAAGGGTTTTATCCCTTGGGATGATGACATTGATCTGATGATGCCCCGGGAGGATTATGAGAAGTTGCTTGCCATCTGGGACCAGGCTGCGCCGAAAGGATATATCCTCCAAAATGTTCGGACTGACCCGGATTTTACCCAGAGTTTTACGAAAATCCGAAAGGATCATACAACGTTCCTTCAATTTGAGTCTGAACGGGAAAAGCACTATCACAAGGGTGTTTTTGTTGACATATTTCCTGGTGACAGGGTAGCCCCTAGTAAGCTGGGACGGAAGATTCAGTATATTGCCTGTGCGGTGAACTTACTATATAACCGAGGCCATGCAAGCGGTTCCGGAGGAATCGTAGGAAAAGTTGAGAAAATATTGCTGAAAGCACCAACGGAGAAATATTCCAGGCGTCGGGAAGCCTCAGAAAAGTGGATTCGTCGATGGAACGGTAATGATTCTGCTCTGTACGTCTTTCCCAGCACTATTGAGTGCAGTCGTCGCTATTATCCCGCTAACCTGTTTGAAAAAATGCAAACCCTTGAATTCAGCGGTAAGGACTATCAGTGTGTTTCTGACCCTGATGTCATTTTACGTGTAGATTACGGCGATTATATGCAGCTTCCTCCTGAAGAGGAGCGAGTCTGGAAGCATCATCCAATTATCATCGATTTTGAACATAATTATGAGGAGCTGAATCTTCAAAAATGAGTTGCAAAATCTCTGTTTTAATGGGAATATATAACTGTGCTGATACGTTAGCGAAAGCGGTTGCATCTATCCAGAGCCAAACGTTTACCAACTGGGAACTGATTCTCTGTGATGATGGATCTTCTGATAATACATACCAGGTCGCACAGGCTCTTGCGGCGCAGGATAGCCGCATCGTACTGCTACGCAATCCGCAGAACCTGGGCTTGAACCAGACATTGAATAACTGTCTGTCCGCTGCCACTGGTGACTATATCGCCCGAATGGATGGCGACGATGACTGTCTACCGGAGCGGTTTGAAAAGCAACTTGGCCTTCTGGAGAACCATCCGGAATTTCAAATTACAAGCTGTCCAATGGAGCTGTTTGATGAAAACGGAGAGTGGGGCCAGACAAGAGTGCCGGAATATCCAACCCCCGAGGACGTTGTAAGTGGTACGCCAATCAGCCATGCGGCTGTGATGCTGCGTAAGGAATGTATAGATGCTGTCGGCGGATATACCGTGGATAAACGAATGCTCCGTGTAGAGGATGTGAATCTCTGGATCAAGCTGTATGCTGCCGGGTATCGCTGCCATAACATTCAGGAACCGTTGTATCGGATGCGTAATGACCAAAATGCCTTGAACCGACGTAAGTATATCTATCGTGTCAACTCCGTCTATGTTCGCCTGCTGGGTTGTAAGATGCTGCATTTAGGGCTCAAGAGCTATCTGGGAGCCATTCGGCCTATAATTAATGGACTGGTACCCGCAAAAGTAAGACAGTTTATTCGAAAAAAGCAGCACCACATGTAATACGCTGTCCATTTGGAGGGATGCATCATGATTCCCAAGAAGATACACTACTGCTGGTTTGGACGAGGTGAGAAACCCAAATTTGCCCAAAAGTGTATTGCTAGTTGGAGAAAGTATTGTCCGGATTACGAGATTGTTGAGTGGAATGAGGATAACTTTAACCTTGATTATAATGATTATACCCGATACTGCTATGATAATAAGAAGTGGGCTTTTCTAAGTGATTTTGTTCGTCTTGTGATCGTGGCAGAGCATGGTGGCCTATATTTTGATACTGATGTGGAATTATTAAAGAGTCCGGATGAGTTGTTACAATATGAGGCTTTCTATGGCTTTGAAAACGACAATAATATCGCAACAGGACTCGGCTTTGGCGCTCAAGTAAATCATCCGACCATCCTGGCGATGAAAGTAAAATATGAAGAAATAGAACCTAATGATGATGGAAAATATCCTATGATCGTCTGTCCTGCGTTAAATACTGCAGCGTTATTGCCGTTTGGGTTGACATTGGATGGAACTCGGCAAAACATAGCTGGTGCAGAAATCCTTCCGGCTGATTGGTTCAATCCATATGATGACCCAACTGGCCGGTTAAATAAAACAAGGAATACCATTTCTGTTCATTGGTATTCCAAGAGTTGGATGAGTAAAAAGAAAATTGTCCGGAGCATGTTAATGAAGCCCCTCCATCGGATTTTTGGTGTAGATGCATTTGAGAGGTTCCGAAAATGAAGAAGTCGCTTTTAATTGTCTCACATGCCCTAGAACTAGGTGGCGCAGAGCGCAGCCTCATAGGGCTATTGGATGCACTTAACCCAACAATTTGGGATGTTGATCTGTTCCTCCTGCGCCAAGAAGGGAAACTGATGGATGCAATTCCAAGTCATGTAAATCTTCTTCCACAGGTACCCGCATATACGGTGTTGGCGCGCCCAATGAAAGACACGTTGTGCGAAGGCCACATTCTGCTGACTGCTGCAAGACTTATCGGCAAAACTGCGGCAGGAAAATATGAAAAAAGGCATGGATATACCGAAAGTGCTGTTGGGCTGGAGTATAGCCACAAATTTACATGTCCTTTCATGCCTGCAATTCAACCAGGCAAAGAATATGATTTGGCAATTAGCTTTTTGACACCACATTACTTTGTGGCTCGAAAGGTGCATGCCAAAAAGAAAATCGCATGGATTCATACAGATTATACTCGTGTTCAGATAAATGTCTCATCTGAAACTGTAATGTGGAGTGCCTATGACTATATTGCATCCATCTCTGATGCAGTAACGGAAAGCTTTTTGAAAGTCTTTCCGAGTCTAAAAGATAGAATTGTCTTAATCGAGAACATTCTACCGGAAGGACTTGTAAAAAAGCAGGCAGAAGCCTTCTCAGCAGAATACGAGATGCCTACGAAGGGAACGCGGATACTTTCCATTGGACGATTCTGCTATCAAAAGAACTTTGATAATGTACCAGACATTTGTGCTAGGATAACTCAGAAGGGGTTGGATGTCTATTGGTACCTAATTGGATTTGGGCCTGATGAACAGCTAATTAAGCAGAAAATTAGCGAAGCACATATGGAAGATCGGGTAATTCTGTTAGGAAAAAAAGACAATCCTTACCCCTATATCAAGGCCTGCGATCTTTATGTCCAACCTAGTAGATATGAAGGAAAAGCAGTTACTGTCCGCGAAGCACAGATGTTGGGAAAGCCTGTAGTAATTACGAACTATGCCACTTCATCTAGCCAATTAGAAGAAGGTACGGATGGAATGATTGCCCCGCTGGATAATGAGGGCTGTGCGGCAGAGATCGCTACTTTGCTGCACGATCCAGAACAGATGACATGCCTTTCACAAACTTGCAGGAGCAGAGATTATTCCAACCGACAAGAGATTGAAAAACTGTATCAGATCGTGGGGTGAACCTGTGCCAGAAATCAGCATTATTGTTCCTGTGTATAACGGAGCCAAGTTCTTGCGTCCTTGTGTAAATAGCATCCTCTCACAAACGCTTCGCGATTTGGAAATTATTCTCGTTGATGACGGATCGACAGATGAAAGTCCGGTAATCTGTGATAGATATGCTGATCAGGATGTACGGGTGATCTGCATCCATCAAGAAAATGCTGGAGCAGCAGCTGCAAGGAATCGGGGGCTGAATGTTGCAGCCGGGAAATACATTGTATTTGTGGATAGCGATGACTGGATTGACCAAGATATGTATGAGACAATGGTCAATACTGCTGAAGCACAAAACTGTGATCTCGTAATTTGTGATTGCATAAAAGAATCCGTGGCAGGTAGCCAAATCTATACCCATGAATTGCCGGGAGGCTATTATAACCGGGACGCAATGGTGTCTCAGTATTTCCCACAGCTTTTGATGCCGGATTCGATGGAATATCCCGTTACCATATCGAATTGTCTCCTTTTGATTCGACGGGAGATCATCATAGAAAATCAGATTTCTTTCCCGGAAGGAATGAGGTTTTCGGAGGATCTTCTATTCGGCGCTGAGATTGGCTATTTCTCCCGAAGCATGATCTATCTCAAAGGCTATACGCCGTACCATTACCGGCAAAACCCAGCTTCGGTGACGCATACGGTATTCAAAGATAAATGGCCTTTGCTTCTGGAACTCTACCGGCGGATTAGGAGGAGCTTTGAGGGAAAAGCAGGCTTTGATTTCACTCCTCAGATTCAACGGTGTATGTTGTTTTTTGTTTATATGGCAATGAACCAACGACTAGAGGCTAAGCTGCCACTGATGCAGTTCTTTCGGGAAGTAAAGGCTGTACTGGATAATTCAGAGGTCTGTGAGGCATTGGCACCAATTAGAATGAGTGAGCTGAATATTTCTTGGAAATTGAAAATCACTTCGTTAATCTATCAAAAGAAATATCTACGACCTGCATTGCTTTTGCTGCGAAGGTAGGAATAGCGCAAATGAAGAAGAAGCTTTTGTTTATCAACGGCCATATGAATACTGGCGGAGTAGAAAAATCCCTCATAGATATTATGAGGCACCTGGATTATGACAAATTCGAGGTCGATTTGTTGCTCTTGGAGGAGTTGGGGGACTATGCGTCTGAAATTCCCAAACAGGTTCATGCTCATCTTCGCTGTTTGAAAAACACATATGGCTCAGCCCAAAGCAGCCTGCTCCGCTGCATCCACCAGCAGGACTGGTTCTGTTTCCGAATGCGTTTGATCTTTCTGTTGATGAAATTATTTGGACAAAAGGGGATCCGCCTTGCCCAAAAGCTACTCACCGAAAATAAGCATTATGACTGTGTGATTGGTTTTCGTCCTGGAATTTGCACTCAAATCGCTGTTTTTGCAGTCAATGCGGACAAGCGGATTACTTGGTGGCATCACGGCGAGATCAATGTGGAGCACAACAGCTACTTGGAAGTGGCTGACGCTTGCGATCAGATTGTGGTTGTATCCGAGGCCTGCCGTCATATGTTAACCGACACTTTTCCATCTTTAAAAAACAAGCTGACTGTTGTGCCAAATATGCTGGATAGGGATGCTATCCAGAAAAAAGCTGGGGCATTTCAGCCTTATGCAGCGAATAACAGGCTTCATATTGTTACTCTTTGTCGTCTGTCACCGGAGAAGCATATTGAAAATGCCATTTTTGCAGCTCAAAAGCTGAAAGCTGCTGGAATTGTTTTTCAGTGGCATCTGGTAGGTGGCGGAAGTATAGAGGATGATTTACGCGAAGCGGTAGACGTGGCCAATATCGCAGATGTATTCCTGTTTGAAGGAAACCAAGCGAACCCTTACCCTTTTTTGAAGCAGGCTGATCTGTTTGTCCATCCTTCTTATGTAGAATCCCAAGGGTTGGTTGTACTGGAAGCTATGGCGTTGGGTATTCCATGCGTGGTGACTAAGTCCCCTGGCCCCTGCGAATTTATAGAAGATGGCATTAATGGAATCTTGACTGAGCAAAGTCCGGAGTCGCTGGCTGAGAAGGTTCTGGAAATGCTGATAAACCGGGAGTTGTATGAGTACATTAAGGCAAATAGCTGTTGTCCAGAGCAGTTTGCTCCGGAGAATGTGATGAAAAGCATGGAGACTCTTTTGGAGGCGTAGTGAATGAACGAGTCATCTTTATTATACCGAATCTTAGTAAAGCTTAATTTGAAAAAAGCAACTGATTATAACAGCATAGAATATTTACGCTCCAGGGGCGTGCAAATTGGTAATAATGTCCATCTATACAATACAAATATTGATTTCGGTCACGGCTTTCTGGTCGAAATTGGCAATGATGTTACGTTGACTGGTGTCACTGTTCTTGCCCACGATGCCAGCACTCATATCCCCCTCGGTGTCAGCAAAGTGGGCCGTGTAATGATTGGGGACAATGTGTTCGTTGGGCACGGAACAATTATCCTGCCTGATACTCACATTGGCAGCAATTGCGTGATTGGTGCGGGATCAGTTGTTTCAAAGGACATTCCTGACAATTCTGTTGCCGCAGGTAATCCGATCCGAATTATCTGTACTTACGATGATTTTGTAGAAAGGCATAAGAGGCAGATGCAGGAACGCCCGGTTTACCATACGCTTTGGTCTGAGAAAACCTGGGATGAAAAAGAACAGATGCGAAAAGATCTTGTTGACGGCTTTGGATATGATCTATAAGATGGCACAGCAATCGAGCATCATCACTATACTATGTAGACTATGTAGAAGTTTGAGGGAATCAAATTGAATTTTTTTACAAATCGGATTGAGGAAAGATATAGAACATATTGTTTGAATCATTTTCCTTCTACAAGATGGGGCAAGCAGCTTCAAAGCCTAAAAGGGAAATACTCTGGCAAGCGCTGCTTTATTATTGGTAACGGCCCCAGCCTCCGTGCGGAGGATTTGAATAGGTTGAAAAATGAGTATACCTTTGCTTTCAACCGAATTTACTATATCTTTGACCAGACAGACTGGCGACCAACATTTTACTGTACGCAGGACGATAAAATCGCTGCTAGTTCTGTTGATGAGATTAATAGGAAAATCAAGACCCCTTTCATTTTTGCTCCCATCAATTTGAAGTGGTATTATGGAATTGACTTACATACGAATTACTTTTTCAACCAACGGCGGTCATCGTCAGAAACGGAATGCCCTGAATTCAGCGAGGATATTAGCAACTGGATTGGTATTGGTAACACGGTAGCTTATACAGCAATGCAGTTTGCAGTCTATATGGGATTCTCTGAAATCTACTTACTTGGTATTGACCATAGTTTTCACACCTACCAAGATCAAAATGGAAATATAATTACCGATCCGACCGCTAAAGATTACTTTTGCTCAGATTATAGCAAAGGAAAAGAATCCTTGTTTGTTCCTAGATTGGACCTATCTACCCTATCTTACATGGCAGCACAGAAGTATGCTGAAACACACCCTGTCAAAATTTATAATGCTACGCGGGGCGGCAAGCTGGAAGTATTCCCTCGGGTCGAGTTTGACACCTTGTTCCAGAAAAAGGATAGCAAAAGTGAAACATGAAAGAAGCCAACTGAAAACCGGGATTCTGCTAAACTACGTTAACATGGGAGCGAGTAACCTTATCCCTATTTTCTATACCCCGGTTATGCTTGCGCTGTTGGGGCAAAGTGAGTATGGCTTGTATAAGCTTTCCAGCAGTGTTACTAGCTATTTATCTCTGATTTCCATGGGCATAGGTTCGGCGGTAACCAGATACTTGATCAAAGCAAAAACAGAAAACGGACAGGATGCGGAGGAAAGAGTCTTAGGTCTGTTCATAATAATTTTCCAGATAATAGCGGTTGCTGCTCTCCTGATTGGCACAATTCTAACGTTCAATTTGCAAATTTGGTATGGCGCATCTCTCACGACCACAGAGTTATCCCGGATGAAAATCCTTGTATTTATCATGGTATGCAATACTGCATTGAGCTTATCTCAGTCGCCCTATTATTCTGTTGTGTCATCTCATGAGAAATTCATTTTTATACAATGCATCAATATTGTTTCTACCTGTATCGGACCTCTCCTAAATCTGTTGATGTTGTTGCTAGGCTTTGCCTCCATTGGTATGGCAGTATCGACTCTTGCTGTTGGTGTATTTTGCAGGACGGCATACGCGGCATATATGAGAAGGGCTTTGAAGATTCGGCCCAGGTTTAAAAATCTCCCTATGGGTATGCTTCGAGAAATATTACAGTTCTCATTTTGGATTTTTGTAGCCAATGTTGTAGGTCAGCTATATAACGCAACGGATACTGTTATGATTGGAGCAGTTCCGGCTTTAGCCACGGTCGGAACTGCGGTTTATAATGTTGGGGCTACGTTCAACAGTGTCGTTTTTAGCCTAACAACTGGCGTATCAAGTTTGCTCGCACCTAAAACCAATAAGATGGTTTTCAGCGGAGCATCCAATTGGGAATTGACAGATTTAGCAATCAAAATCGGGCGGCTACAGGGGTATGTATTTGCACTGGTGGTAACAGGCTTCATCGCTTTTGGGCAGCCATTTATCTTTTATTACGCTGGTCCAGATTATGCTGATGCGTATTGGGTAGCTATCTTTATGATGGTGCCAAATATGATTCCTCTTGTACAAAGTGTTTGCCTCAGCGTAATTATTGCGCAGAATAAACATCGTTTTCGATCCATTGTTTATTTAGGAATTGCGGTCATGAATGTCATTGGGACATGGCTTCTGATGCAAACTTCTCTTGGAATTATTGGTGCTGCTTTGATGACTGGGATTGCCTTGATGATCGGGCAAGGCTTTATAATGAATTGGTATTATCAGAAGAAAACCGGGCTTGATATAGTTCGCTTCTGGAAAGAACTTGGCAAAATCTATGTTATCCCAATCCTGATGTGTATTGTTACACTATTCTTAGGCAAAATAATTGATTTTTATTGCATCCCTTTTATGCTTATAGGGATTGTCCTATATACAGCATTTTATTTTGCGGCCAGCTGGCATTTTACGCTGAATAACTATGAAAAAGGCTTGGTTTGTGAACTACTTAAAAAGTTTCATAAATAGGAGGCGTTGTCCTACCAATTTCCGTTAGTCATAACGTGTATCAATTCAATGGAATTACATCTGTACTATATATGTAAAACGATAATTGATATTAATATAGCTATATGATTATGCGGGGACATTTTCAGGAGATGAAAAAATGAATAAAGAGAGTCGGCAATCCAACTTTGAATTGCTTAGGATAATTGCTATGGTAATGATTATTGCAACTCATTGTCTTAGCAGTTCAAGTGCATTTTCAGCTTTTCAATCAAATACAATTCAATATTTAATTTTGGCTTTTATTCAAACTCTTGCAAACTATGGTGTTAATTTATTTGTGTTAATCACTGGATGGTTCATGATTGAAAAGACGAGTATCTCGGTTCGAAAGGTAGTCCAGATCTTACTTAATGTAGCATTTTACGGCATTATCATATATTCAATTAGTGTTTTAATTGGCATCAATGTTTTCAGTCTTCGGGGACTTATTAAGGCGGTATTCCCACTATTATTTGGCTATCGGTGGTTTGTTTTAGCGTATTGTGTGCTGTTTGTTTTAATCCCCTATATTAACGCTATGCTTCGGCATTTAACACAGGTACAGTATGGAACTCTGCTAATCATCTGTTTTGTTCTTTTCTCGGTTTGGCCTACATTTCTGCCTAATCCTCCTATTGATCACTATGGATACAGCTTTTTACATCTGATTTTTATGTACATTCTAGCTGGGTATGGCCGAAAGTATATTCGTAACATTTCATCTGGATGTAACTTACTTTTATTGCTGATTTGTTTGAGTTGTACATTGGTACTCTATCTTCTGCCATCTGATACTGTCTTTTTGAGTACCGCATTGAATTATAAGGGAGCATATAACTCTGTATTCAATGTTTTGTCGTCTTTCTCGATTTTCTTGCTGTTTTCAAAGCTTTCTTTCTCAAGTAAAATCATTAATGTATTTGCTTCGAGCGCATTTGCAGTCTTTCTGATCCATGGAGATTACAATATAATGGACTTTCTATTCAACGATGTTCTACAGATTGGCAGCTTCTACTCTCATTGGTATTGGTGCCTTGTTCTGATATCGGATATTGTCTTAATTTATCTAGTTTGTGCGATAATTGACCTATTAAAGCGCAGGCTTTTTGATAAGCCTGAAAAACGATTACTTGACATGATTCCTATTTTCAATTACATGATAAATACAACGGAGGAATAATTTATGAAAATCGTCGGTATGATCCCTGCCCGAGGCGGTTCGTCCCGGTTTAACATGAAGCCGCTGGCTCAGATTTGTGGCAAGCCCATGCTGTATTGGGTCTGGAAGCACTCCAAAGAAGTTGATTGCTTTGAGGAAGTTTATGTTGCCACGGATAATGAGGAAATCAAGGCTGTGGCGGAAGGCTTTGGTGCAAAGGTCGTTATGACCTCGCCTGACTGTGAGACTGCAACGGAACGCTTGTACGAAGTTTCTCACAAAGTTGAGGCCGATCTCTATGTAATGGTAAACGGTGACGAGCCGCTGGTGCAGGCTGCGGACATTGTCAAGTGCATCCCCGAAACTATCCCAGAGGACGGTTTTTATGTCTCCAACCTGATGACCGACTTTTCCAACCCTGTGGAGGTCGTCGATCCCACCAACCTAAAAATCGTCACCAACAAGGACGGCGTCTGCCTGTTCATCTCCCGCGCCCCCATCCCCTTCCCCAAGGGTGAGATGAATTATGCCTACCAGAAGTTCGTTGGCGTCGGCGCTTTTACCCACGGCGCATTGGAGTATTATCACGCCACACCCCGTGGCCCGGTGGAGAAAATCGAGGAAAACGACTCCTTCCGCTTCATTGAAAACCGAAAGGACTGCTACTACATCAACGCCCACTGCAAGACCCTTTCCGTGGACACACCGAAAGACCGTGTTCAGGTGGAGCGGTACATGATGGAAAACGGATTGGCATAAGCCGGGAGGATACATTTATGTTTCAACTGATTGCGGGTCCCTGCGTCATTGAATCGGAGGAAATGGTTCTGTCCATTGCTGGACAGATGAAGGAGATCACGGAACGGCTTGGAATCCCCTATACGTTCAAGGCGTCCTTTGACAAGGCCAACCGGACCTCGCTCCACAGCTTCCGCGGACCCGGTCTGGAGGAAGGACTGCGAATCTTAAAGAAGGTCAAAGACGTCTACGGTCTTCCGGTCTGCACCGATATTCATGAAGCTTGGCAGGCTGCCCCTGCGGCCGAGGTGGCTGATATTTTACAGATTCCGGCATTTCTTTGCAGGCAGACGGATTTGCTGGTTGCCGCCGCAAAGACGGGCCGTTGTGTGAATATCAAAAAGGCCCAGTTCCTTGCCCCGTGGGACATGAAAAACTGCTTGGAGAAGGCGCAGCAATCCGGCAATAGCAATGTGATGCTCTGCGAACGCGGCACCAGCTTTGGCTATAACACACTGGTGGTAGATATGACGGGTCTGCGCGTCATGAAAGGGTTTGGTGTTCCGGTGATCTTTGATGCCACGCATAGTGTCCAGAAACCGGGCGGCAATGGCACCAGCACTGGTGGCAATCGGGAATATGTGGAGTATCTGGCCAAGGCGGCCATTGCTGTAGGCGTGGACGGCTTGTTCATGGAAACACATCCTGCGCCCGATTCTGCTAAATCGGATGGCCCTAATATGGTTCCGCTCAATGAGATGGAAGCATTGCTCAAAAAACTAATCCGAGTATATAATGCTGTACATACGGAGGCGTAAAATGGACATCATCAAGGAAGCTCAATGGGTATTTGATACGGAGATTGCTGCGTTACAGGTCACAAAAAACAGTTTAGGAAATGATTTTGAAACTATTGTCCATTTGATTCTAAAATGTAAAGGCAAAGTCGTTATTACCGGTATGGGAAAACCGGGACACATTGGCACCAAGATTGCCGCGACACTTGCCAGCCTTGGTACACCATCTTTCTTTATGCATCCCGGAGAAGCCATGCACGGAGACCTTGGTATGGTCACGGAAAATGATGTAGTCATTCTAATGAGTTATAGCGGCGAAAGTGATGAGATCGTTCGGCTATTGCCGACCCTGCACGAAATTAGATGTATAACTGTTGCAATAACTGGCAACCAGAAATCAACCCTTGCTAAAAGTTGTCAATATCATTTTTATTTCCCACATTTTGAAGAGGCCTGTTATATGCATCTTGCCCCGACGTCCAGCACGACATCGCTACTGGTTCTGGGCGATGCATTGGCCGTGGTTGCATCGAAGCTACGCAACTACACAAAAGAGGACTACGCGCTACATCATCCAGCCGGCGCTCTTGGAAAAAAGCTTCTGGTTAAGGTTGAAAATATTATGCACGCGGGAAACGAGAATGCAATAATTCTGGAAGGCAGCACCTTGCGCAGTGCAATTGTTGAAATGAGTAGTAAGGGCCTGAGTATGGTTACAATTGTGGATCAAGATAAAAAGCTCAAAGGCATTATTACAGATGGCGACTTGCGCCGAATGCTGGAACGCGGTGTGGATGTCTACAATGAAATCGTGGACAATGTTATGACAAAATCCCCAAAATGGATTGACCAGAGAGACATGGCTGTGAATGCTTTACAAAAAATGAGCGACCTACGCATCACTGGTATGCCGGTAATGGATGATTCTTCCTGTGTAGTCGGTTCCATTCTGATGCAAGATATTTATAAAGCGGGGATCGTAGGATGAGCATTAAGCTTCTAGTCATGGATGTAGATGGCACCCTAACCGATGGTCGTATTTATATCGGCGCACAAGGCGAAGTGATGAAAGCCTTTGATGTTCGGGATGGGTATGCTATTGCGCATATCCTTCCTCAGCTTGAGATCACCCCTGTCATTATCACCGGAAGATCCTCTGCCATCGTGGAGCAGCGGGCCAAAGAACTGAAAATCATAGAGCTCTATCAAGGCGTCGCCGACAAGCTGGCAAAGCTGAAGGAAGTAGCCGTAAAGTTCGGCGCATCCGCTGACGAGATTGCGTATATCGGCGATGATTTGAATGATTTGAGCTGTATCCGGTACTGTGGAATGACGGCTTGCCCTGCTGACGCAATACCAGAAGTATTGGATGCAGTGGATTATGCTTGCAAACATGATGGTGGCCGTGGCGCTATACGGGAGTATATTGATTATCTCAAGAACACAAGGTAAACACAACGCTTCAACAGGAGGCCAGTATGGACCACTGTACGATTTTTTACTCCTGGCAATCGGACATCAAAGCAAGCAGAAATTTCATCTCAGATTGCATGAAGCGCTTGCTTCAAAAGCTGGTGGATCTTGCAGCCATTGAGATCAGCCGTGATACAGAAGGCATTGCCGGTGCTCCCAATATCGGCGATACAATTTATGAGAAAATTGACCGTGCAGATATTTTTGTGGCGGATGTCACGATTATCAATGCAGGTACCACCGGAAGAAAAACACCAAATCCGAATGTCTTGATTGAGCTGGGCTACGCAATCAAAACTCTGGGCTGGAATAGGATCATTTTGTTCTACGATAGGGACTTTGGCCCGGTAGAGGAGTTACCATTTGATATCAACCATCAGCGGATGACCTGCTATTCGCTGGAAGAGCAATCAAAATCACAGGCCAGAGATACGGTTATCAACCACATTGCCGCCACAGTTGAGCTTTTGAAAGAGCAACGCATTCTGCACGGCGGCCAGCCGGAAACAGTTGCAGCCCGGCGGAGGTTGTCAACACTGCTTCTGGACGCTTTGCGGCGTGTCTACGATTTTTACAATAGGCGGACAACCGGTGACGACTGTACAGATAGCAATGATTTTTTGGTCATTACAGATGCACAATGCCACGGTGCTGAAATCGTCAGGCCCTGCCTCACAGAGGCGCAATACATCGCATTGGCAAAACTTTTGCATCGAATAAAAGATCATCACCGTAGCAGAATTAGTAAACAGTTCAATTCAGGGCATAATTTCCCCTTAATGATGGCAACAGTGTAGATTTGTTTATCTGTGGTGAAAGGACGCGGAACAAGATGGACGAAAAAAATGCTCAAAACCGATGGATTTGCATGGTGAATTTAGACAACGCGCAACAAAGCTATGCAAGATGCTTGCAGTTGGTCCTATGGCTTGAGAAGATTGCACAGAATGTATATGAAGACCTTCCTTTTCAGGAAGAATTTTATCCTTTTTACATTTCCCGAGCAGGACGATTGAATACCTTGAACCGGGACGTGCTACTAATGCAGGAAAGGCTCCTGGAAGAAAAAGATTCAAAAAAGTGCAGTAAAATCCGTCAAGCGGAATGCTGCTAGAGGGCTTGAAAAAAGAGTCCAAGGAGAATCAGTTTAGTTACTATTTCCGCATCCAATTGAATGAGGGTGAAAGCGACATTACTGAGTTACAATACTTGGTGCTTATGTTACAGACTGTTTCTACCATCCAAGACAGAGTTGCGGTACGGTTAATGAAGGCGACGCAAACATCATGGAACTCAGATGACTACTTCCGAGTTTCCCATTTTTTGCGCTTCATTCAAAAACGCCGCCGTTGTTTTTATGCATGCTACACCGAGCAAATCACTTCACTACAAATGTTGTCACAAACAGCGGATGGAGTTCAATCTACCTTTTTACCGTTGTTAGAGGTTGATGGGCAACTGTGTCAGATCTTAAACAAAACTTGGCTGTTGGGCGAGGAATACAGCAACCAGCGGTTTGATAAGTTATATACAGCGATCACACCGCAGGGCTGTAATCAGGGTGATATGACGTGGATGCTGTTCCAAATCGGCTTGAAAATGTTGTTTGCTAACCTGTCTGGTAATAAATTTCGTAGTCTTAAAAGTAAACAGGCATTAGTATCTTTCCTGTGTAACTTGGTACGAGAGATGCAGGGAATTACGCCGTTGGATATGCTTCTTTTTGGTGTATTAGCTGGGGACAAGATTAATGAAAAGTTAGAACAAGATACCATAAAAGCATATATGGGCAATATCCAAATGTTTTCTCTGGGTATCAGCCAAATTTTGGAAAATATTGTAAATCACTCCGAGCAGAACCGAGGTGTGTTTACCTTCCGATTGCAAGGGAATATCGAATATTTAAATGCACGCTATCCCGATTACCCACTTTCTGTTCTATGGGTATGCCTCCTATTCACGGGCGATTATCTGGACGATCATCCAAATCCTATCGAGCTATCGGCAACTGCAAAAGCTTGACTCTTTTCCTGAGATGGCATTTGTCATCTATCAAAATGACTTAAAGCTTGAAAGTGAGGAGCCCCAAGTCCAGATGTATTATAATCGAAGTGAGTGGCAGCAATGCCCCAACAAGATTTGGGATCCTCAGGATACCACACTGGTAATGGTTGTTCCTATCAGTTCTTCGTTAACTACCTTCAACAAGATGAAAGCTGAACTTTGTCGTGAAGCAGAAAAAGAGTTTTGTACGGTTGAAAATTTTACTGCTTTTGGGGTGCGGAATCATTACCAAGACGAATGGTCTGCAACGAATGAGGAAGTGCATTTCTGGCAAGATACGA
The DNA here is from genome assembly GCA_964637365.1 of uncultured Peptococcaceae bacterium. Lineage (GTDB taxonomy): Bacteria > Bacillota > Dehalobacteriia > UBA7702 > UBA7702 > Cryptoclostridium. The sequence goes on along the minus strand of CAZWWH010000016.1, from coordinate 6,958 downwards.
ATCCAATTGAGAAAACCATAACAAGCAACTTGGTGCAGGGAAACATACACTATTTGATTTCCGTTACTAGTGAATGGAGCAATCCATTGCTGTGCCAACGGTGCTTCCCATCCGATGTGTTATTGGAATACCCATTGGTAGAAACAGATCCGACCTCCACCATTCCCACTCAACAATTCTATCTGAAGCCTTCTGGTAAGTCCCATGCTTCTCTGGAAGATATGTCAGAAAACGATATGCGCGTGGCCCGCTTAAAGGGAAACACTATCTATGGACATATTTCCAAAGGAAATAACCATTATCAGTATTACATAAAAAACCAGAGACTATTTCCAGCAGGAACGCAAAGAGATTGCTACATGGTTACAGGAACTGCGTCGCCAGGGTATCAAGCGCGGAGAGCCTTCGGTAACCTCTCCCACATGCATCAATGTTCTGATTATTCCTCAGCAGGTTGATAATGTGGAATTTAGTCAATACGTCTACGAGTATTATTTTCAAGGCTGTGCAGAGTGTGTAATTATTAACACGGAAAAAGAATTCAGAAGTAATTTGAATGCGGAGTACAGTGGACTGTTCCGACGCTTGCGGACCATCAAGGACCCGGAAAGAAACATTAAATTTCATTATATTGATATCTCTATTCGGAGCGGCAGTAGCTTTAGCCGTGCTATGTCGTTAATTTCATCTTGTCTGGAGCTCCCAATACAACAAACACATCCAAGCGAAGAAAAGCATGGGTATGAGTTCCAACTGGAGCAAGTTTTTCTTTTGGTTAGCCGAATGTCTGAGGCCTCTAAGAAGATGTATGTCAAAGAGCCGGAAAAAAACTACCATGCTTATGCGGAGTTACATATCTTAGCCATACGTACCTTCGGTGACAGTTGTATCCCTTGTAAGGTGCAACGTGAGGCACTACAGTATTATAAAAAGGCAGCAACAAAATCCATCAGCGCTTATTGGGAAAAGAAAAACTATGATCGGGCGTGCGTATCCTTCGACAAGTTTGATGTACTTATGGATGAAGGGGCAAAGCAACGCCAGGAGGAAGGCTATCAACGCATGGTCTGCTCACATCGAGCTGCCAATCATATCCGCCCAATCCAAGGAGATGATATACCGGTCTACTTCTCTGCCATTCGAAACTTTTTAGAAGAACTTCGGTCAGCACCCCCTTCAGTGCGGGAGGGAGACATCTCAGTGAAAAGCATCGGTATCTATAAAGAACTTACTGATGAAAACCGTAAAGAATGGTTGTCGGCCGGGCTGAAAATCTTGGCGCGTCCATTTTTCACATTTGACTACAAGTTACGTTGTGTCGTGATGGACTTGTTCCTGCTTTTGTCCGAATTTCTAATCAAAGGGTGTACTGTAAAAAGCATACGCAATCGTCTGCGCAAACAGAAAGGTAAAGAATACTTGCTAGAAAATGGCCACTTGGAGTGGAGCAAGATGTTTGCTGACGATTTGTTAAGTGTGGCCGGGAGCGGCCTATTTCAGCAGTTGGAATTCATGCGAGATAATATTCTCAAAGGTTTGGCCGATGTCAAGAGCAATTATATTTTGCGGTTGGATACTATGGTACAGATCAGCCGCCGCTTAAGTGAAGCTAAATCTGAGTGCAACTTACAGGAAGGAACGATAGCCGAATTTTACGAACATTACCTTCGTTCTATCCTGCGAATAACTCACAGCAGCAGCGACGAGACAAAGGGAGTCTGGCTGGAATATCTGCTTCAGTTCGGCACAGAGTATCAAGAAGACATTCCTGCGGTGACAGTAAGTGAGGGAATTGACCAACTGGTATCAAAAGTTCCTCAGAATATCCAGGATCAATTTCGTAATTTTTTGGAGGTCTTGCTGGTTGAGAACAACAGAGCGATTTATCAGGCAGTCGAAGAATTCAACAAACAAAAGGAGCAGAACATTCGTGAAATCAGCCTTGAGGAGTTTTTGAGTGAATATCATATCCGCAATGCGGCGAAATTCTTGTCATTCGGCGGTAATGTAGGTACGACGCATCAGTTGGATGCCTTAAGAAACCTGTTGCAGCCAGGGCGAAATAATTCGGATTATAAATACCGCTATCAAAGCCTTGGAGAAGACTTGCAAAATATCGTACAATTAGAAGCTGATGAGTGCAAAAGCGTTATCCTATTTGGAAAAATTGCGAAAAGGGAGTCGCCTACGGCAAGATATCTTAACTTACCTGACTACTTTACTCTGTTTCCAATCCACTTTAAAGGAGGGCGTGAATGGGAAAAGACATCGGAACAAATCGACTTTGAACGGCAATGGAAACAAGTCGAGGACACTCCATACATACAAGATGCATTGAAAAAGAATGGATTCTTCTTGATGAAAACCACCGCTACTCCTGCAAAGTTTAACATCATTATTATGTTGAACAATAATTATGATGATCTTGTCAATAACCCCATCCATACGCGAGAGCTCGAGCCTACGATTTCAAAAATCGAGCCTGTTTATATTTACATTCCTTGTGGTTTGCAGCGACAGAAAGCGTTGGGACTGACTCGCAAGATTCTCATGTTCCGTCGTAAGTTAATTGAATGGTTGGAAAAAGATTTTAACAATAACGCAATTGCAGTATTATCTCAGCAACAACATATTGCGAAACTGCTGTCAACGGATAAGATGGGAGATCATGCAGAAAATGATTTTGTGGAATGTCAACAAAAGCTGTTGTTGGCGACAAATGAAATCGAGTTCGATACGGAACTAAAGAACGGTAACTGGGAATATGCTGTGGACGAGATGGGACAGCGCAAGGATCTTTATGAACTGTGTGGCAATGAAGAACCGCCTTTGTATGGACATTTAATAGATAACCGAGAATGGTTTTTCCTACGATCATATGTGAATTCTCGCATTTCTCGGCTGTTCCGCACAATGGTTCGGACAGAAAACGAACTGGAGGAAAGCGAGATTATCGATGTCGAAAACTACTATGCTCGCAACGGACAGAGCATTCTTATGCGTCCAGTCTATGATCTTCAGACCGTATTCTTCACGCCAATAAAGGTTGGATACATTCGTAAAAATTATCTGGAACAGATGATGAAAGTCATCACCTTTAGGATTGATGGCAAAATGGATTACGGCGAGAACGACAAGGCCAAAATCGGTGAGCACCTGCAAAATCTGTCCCAACAATTCAGTGCATTTCAATGTATTGACCTTCGATCAACTAAGAATGGAGAGCGTTATGCGTATCTTTCTGAGTATTTGGCAGTAATCCTGCTAGACTGCTTTATCAGTGGGCTAAAGGCAGGTGACGTGTGGAATCAAGTCAGATGGGGCGGAGAAGCCTATTATGAGTTGGTCAGCAAAAAAGCATCAGAGAAATGTGTAATCGACCTTTACAGAGAGCAGGGCGATATATTCGAAGGAAATGCATTTGACTACTTAGTAATTCGCAATAAAATACATCATCCATTACGCTCTGAGAAAAAGGGACCCGGAATGTCTCAAGCAGCTATCAGTTGGTATATTGAGGGACTTTGGCGTAGCTGTTCGGAGAAAAAGGATGGCTGTCCGAAGGTCGTGGCGAAGAAAACGGAAGATGATTATGCCATCAAATTGCCTGTTCTAAAACGAGGAGATGCGGTATGAGTAATGTAGAAAAAACAAATGATATAACAAAGTTAGTGCTTATGGTGGAAGATAAACTTCCACCGGTGCTGGACATTCTATTGAGCGTCCAAAACATTTTGACTGTGGCAGGAAAGCGGAATTTGCCAAATGCACCGAAAGATAACGATACTGAGATTCGAATTCTTCACTTAATTGGTAACAATGAGGCCGAGGACTCCGATTATTTTCAGCGGATCAAACGAACTTTAGAAGCACGCCAACAGGATCAAGATGGTGTTCCCAAGCTTTATTTTGAATATGAGTCACTATCTCTGGACACGGAACAATATCCCCAAAACTGCGCAGAATGTGCGGCCAAAGTAAATGAGCATATCTCGAAAATCTGTAAGGGAAAGAACTATTCCATTATTTTAGATGTTATTTTGGTTGAAGGGAAAGACCAAAATGAAATACTCCAAAAAGAAAATGGTGGTATAGTTTTGTCACAACAAATCTATAACTGCTTTTACGAACATTGCATCCCGTATACAAATTATGATTTTGATGGTAGCTCTTTCGGAAAGCCTGGAGAAATAGCGTTTCTCCCTCTGCAGATCCCTTTGAACGCTATTGTATAGACGGAAACGTAACCTATAAACCATTTCGGAACTTGCTTTTCAAACAACTGGGTATTGGAGAGGATGTCAATGAAAGCCACGGAATATGAGCAAATTGAGGCAGCCCAAAAGCAGCTCCCTCATTTTCATACGGCAGCAAAGAGCCGAAGAAGTTGCCTTTAGTTTACCAATATCGAAATTTTAGCAGTTTTTGGAAAATCATAAAGAGTGATTCCTTCTGGGCAACTAACGCACGTTTTTCTAATGATGAAGCGGAGCAACAGTTTGGGATAGATGTTATTTCCTCGATTTGCGCCGGGGAGCCGAAACTACACAATTTGGAAAATATGGGGTTAGACGAAAATTATATCGTTTGTTTTTGCCGAGAGAACGACAAACTCAGTCAATGGCGCGGCTATGCACCGGAAGGTGGCGTGTCTTTAGGGTTTGATTTTGGTATGCCGCGGGCCTTTTCTGTGCTTTGTAGCGACACGGATACTCCTTCCTATGTATTGCAATATGTTGGATTGGATGGAGTAAAGTACATTCCCCCAAAACGGGATGACCAAAACAGTGAGCAGTACAGCATAGCGTGCCGTGAGCAAATTGCCTTAGTCAACAGTGCAACCCCAGCGGACAAAGAAAAAGTGTTTCAGCTTGAAACTCAGAAGAAGGCTCCGTTTATTAAACACAATGGATTTGAAGAAGAAGATGAGTGCCGTTTGGTATTCCGCAATCAAAACGGACAATTGGATAACTGCATACGTTACCGAGATTCAAATGATGCGTCACTTCGCTATCCGTATATTGCCGTAAAGGCTGCTTTACCCGAGGACTCACCTGCCTGTTTTGTCCGTGTTTGTATCCAAGGAGATAAGGAAGTGGAACTTACTAGAGGACTGGAAGGGGCACTAAAAGCTTACACATCCTACATTGGTTCACACATGCCGCCTAACTCCTGATACTCATCAAGACGCCGATGAGCCGTTCTGTACGGGGTGTGTTTTGCGCCGATGGGAAGATTTACACAGCTACCAGCAATGCCGAAGCAAAGCACCACCTTCTGACGCAGAATATGAGTACTGTTTACATGAGGATGCGAACTGTGTAATCATTTCCCAAGGGAAAAATCAGCGAGATGTTTTTGAAATCGTACACAAGTATGTTCAATCTTTCAGCCGCTCAGGGCCTAAAATTTCTGTTTGGTGCGAAGGACATTTACCGTTACGTAAGATTACAGTTGGCCCCTGTCCAAATCAGAGCAGTATGATAGAGGCCATCCGGCATTACTGTAAACACACTTACTGGCTCCAGGATGTTGAGATTGAGGCATCGAAAATTCCGTTCCGGAAATCCCTTTAATGATTTTGGTCTTGAGTCATGTAGAATAATGGTAGGCGGGGATTTGGTGTAAACCACCCCCGCCTATCTAATTTCCATTTGGCTATAATTTTGCCGTAAATCTGCTTCTTTCGTAAGCGTCAAGGTGCCGGGGAAAATTGGTACTGTCAAGAATAATGCGCAAATAAGTTTGCAGCCTCTGGCTGAATGAAGTCATCCGGCAATAGAAGCATCCTCAAGGACTGCCTCTAAGTGCTTCATGTTCATGTACTTTTTGTTGCCCCACTGAGTGCCGGCCACATAGCGCAGCCGGGCACAGACCAGCATGAGGGCAGAGTTGCCGTCCGGAAAAGCTCCCACCACACGGGTGCGGCGGCGGATTTCCCGGTTCAGCCGCTCAATCACGTTATTAGTACGGATCCGGGTCCAGTGCTCATAAGGAAAATCACAGTAGGTCAGCGTTTCCTCAACACTGTCCTCTACTTTCTTCGCAGCCTCCTTTAGCTTCATCGCTTTCAGTTCAGCAACAATAGCCTTTGCTTTTTCCCGGGCAGCTTTCTTGCTCTCCTGGGCATGGATCGCCTTAAGCATTTTGGCAACCAGCTTAACTTTAGAACGAGGAACAACAGAAAACACGTTCCGGTAGAAGTGAACGATACAGCGCTGGTATTTGGCGTCAGGAAACACTTCTCCCATAGCCTCCAACATGCCCAGGCACTTGTCTCCAACAATGAGCTTCACGCCGTCCAGTCCACGGCCTTTGAGCCACTGGAAGAAATTGACCCAACTGGCCTTGTCTTCTTTCATACCCTCAGCAGCGCCCAAAACCTCCCGGTATCCATCCTTATTCACCGCGATTGCTACCAGAATTGCAACATTTTCGTACTCTCCGCCCCAGTTACAACGCAGGTAGATACCGTCTACATACACATACGGATACTTGCCTCCCCGTAAGGGGCGATTTCGCCAATCTTCAATGTGGACATAAGCTTTCTTATTCAGTTCGCTGATTGTTGACGGAGATACCTTGCTGCCCCATAGAGCCTCCGTGATATCCTCTACCCGGCGGACCGAGACGCCAGCAAGATACATCTCAATGAGAGCTTCTTCCACGCTGCTTTCGCGGCGACGATATCGTTCGATGATGGCAGTCTCGAAAGAGACACCTTTGAGGCGGGGCACATGAAGTTTGACGCCTCCTGAGGTTGTGGTGAGGTTCCGGTCATAGTGGCCGCTGCGGTAGCCTTGGCGTGCCTCACTGCGCTCGTAACGGGCAGCCTGAGTCAACCGCTCTGCCTCCTGCTCCAGCAGCTCATTCAGCGTTTCTTCCACGCTGCCTCGGACCAATTCCTTGATCTGCCCCTTGATTACTTCCTCGTTTAGCTGTACAATTTTCTCGGACA
>CAZWWH010000015.1:0-50425 GCA_964637365.1 uncultured Peptococcaceae bacterium | reverse complement strand
CAAGCTACGCCGTTTCCCGAAAACATTTCTAATACTGTCTTATGAGTGCCGCCCAAAGGGGAGACACGTTTTTTTTTAATTATAATCATGAGTTTTTTGTGACGATTTCCACGAATTCCTCCATGGTTGTTTGTTTTTTAATCGTATGGCGGGGAATGGCATAGCGGTCAGAAAGAATGTTTGCATTTTTAGCAACGGTGGAAAAGGCACCGTCAAAGCCGGCTTCTTTGACCAGTTGTTTGGAGGTCTCCGTATAGACGCCGTAAGGATGGGCAAAGAAGGTAACGTCACAAATAGTGTTACGCTCAATGATATCAATAGACATGGCCAAATCCTTGCGAACTCTGGCTTTGGCTTCCTCTGTGGTTTCCATTCTGCCTTCTTGGGGCAGATAGATGGTATCCTTCATAAAGTTTCTTTTGTATTGCCCATCAGCGTTTCGCTGGAGAGCGTGTCCGTCGTAGGTGTGGCTGCCAAATTCCGCCAATCCAGAGCGGGTCATCAAATCAATTTGCGTGTAGTTGAGATGGTGAGCACTGCCGCCATCACCGTTAGGTACCGTGGAAATACATTCCGTGGGGTAAACAATCACAGCAAAATTCGCTTTGATTTGGTATTTCTTCATAATCGGCAGTGCCAAATTGTAAACATTTTCATAGCCGTCGTCAAAGGTGATGATTACAGTATTTTCTGGGGGCATCATGCCGCGGTCGAGATAATCGAAGTATTCTGATGCCAGCAGGGTAGTGTAGCCATGCTCTGCAAGGTAGCGCATTTGTTCCTCAAAATCGCTTTCCTTGATTTCGTCTGAACTGCTATACGTATCGTTATCAGAGATAATTTCATGGTAAAGGAATACAGGAACTTCTGTGTAATAACCTCCGGTCATGGCGTGTAAGATATCTCGGTAAGCCCAGTGGGTAGAGGGCAAGTCCTGGATCTCGCTGGCGTCGAATCCTGCTTCTGGTTCAGTGATTTTACGACCCAGAAGCCTATTTATGATGGTGATGGCTTCGGCCCTGGTGATAGCCTTGTCCGGATGAAAGGTGCCGTCTGGATAACCACTAATCCAATCTTTTTGTGCCACCGTGCAAATGGCATCATATGCCCAGTGGTCTTCTGCGACATCTTGGAAGGAAACGATCTCACTGACCGGCTTGTCCCCGAGATTGACATCCCTTGATTGTTGGGTGGTAGCTTCTTTTTGGACAATAGCTGCGATGATTTGAGCGAATTCTGCTCTGGTGATATTGTCCTCTGGACGGAAAGTTCCATCATCGTATCCATTTAAAAGGCCTGTTTGATATAGTGTTACCAACGATTGATAGAACCATTGCTCATCATTGACGTCAGAAAATCTTACTTCCCGAGATTCTTTTTCGACATTTTCCGATAATATACGGCAAAAAAGAGTTGCTGTTTCACATCGTGAAATCGGATCGTTGGGACGGATATATCCATCGGGATCGCCGAAGAAATAGGCGTAATTTTCAGTACGCTGAACGACCACAGGCGACTCCTCTTCGGCTAAAATTTTGATATCTGCAGGCCCTGGTGACAATATCATAGCCGAGGCTGCCATCAGTCCCAAACATATGATTTTTTTCAGCAGTTTCATTTTCTAATCCTTTTATATATTTTCTTTTTGGAATCGCACCATATGATGAATTTATCATATCATAGGTCTTCTGATTTCTCAATGCTTTTTCTGCGAAATGTGACAAAACTTTCACCGAGAATGGATGATACTGCTGATAAAATGATAGGCAAGGGACGAAATAGGTTATCGGCAAAGGGCAATCCTAAATAATAAGAGATGATCACCGGTGGGGCTACGCAGCAAAAGGCGGCAAAAATTCCGCCGCCGGGCCGTGTTATTTTTTTGCTAAAGAGCATTGCCGCAGCCATGGCCAAGCTGGGAAGATAGAAAACCCACAAGATCTCCATGACTTCCCAAGGAAACAGCTCCAAGCCGTTGATTGTGACAAAAATGAGGGTAATGGTGAAAAAAGATGCGGCAACAAATGCCAGTGTTTTAAGCCATGCCATGAGCTTTCCCCCTTTGCTTCATCCATACGAAAGTGTCTCTATATTTAGAACAAAAAAATAGAAAATTTTATAAGTTAGGTAGTTTTTCTTGGAATCTGTAAAAATATCTTTATTGTGCGGGGAACTTGTGGTATAATATTATGGTTAATAAAATGCCCATATTATGAGCATGGCATGAGAATTCGCATAGGAAATTGTTTGAGATAAAAGGAGGAACTTGCAATGACGGGAGAACTAAAATCCGTCTACGATCCTAAAGAAGTAGAGGGAAAATGGTATCAAATTTGGGAGGAGAAAAAGTATTTCCACGCCGATGTCAATGATGAAAGAGAGCCTTTCACCATCGTAATTCCCCCGCCCAACGTTACAGGGCAGCTCCATATGGGCCATGCTTTGGACGTTACCATGCAGGATATCCTGACTCGATATAAAAGAATGTGTGGCTTTAACGCCCTGTGGGTGCCCGGCACCGACCACGCCGGAATCGCTACCCAGGCAAAGGTAGAAGAACAGCTGCGCCAGGAAGGCAGCTCCAAAGAAGAAATCGGACGTGACGCCTTTGTGAAAAAGACCTTTGAATGGAAGGATAAATACCATGACCGCATTGTGCGTCAGCTTCGCGGAGCTGGGGCTTCCTGCGACTGGGACAGAGAACGTTTTACTTTGGATGAAGGTCTTTCCCGGGCAGTGCGTGAGGCCTTTGTGACCTATTATGAAAAAGAACTGATTTACCGTGACAAGTACATTGTCAACTGGTGCCCTCATTGCCATACCACCATTTCCGATATTGAAGTGGAGCACCGTGAGCAGGAAGGCCACCTTTGGGAAATTAAATATAAGGTCAAAGGGGAGGACAATGTCTTCATGACCGTTGCCACCACCCGCCCCGAAACCATGCTGGGCGATGCCGCTTTGGCAGTCAATCCTGAGGATGAACGCTATTCCGCTTATGTGGGAAAAACCGTTCTGATTCCTATCATTGATAGGGAAATTCCCGTCATTGCCGATGAATATGTGGATAAATCTTTCGGCACCGGTGTAGTGAAAATTACCCCCTTCCACGACCCCAACGACTTTGAAGTGGGGCTTCGTCACAACCTTCCCCAAATCGAAGTCATCGACCTTGACGCAAAAATGACAAAAGCTGCTGGAAAATACGCCGGTATGGACCGTTATGAATGCCGCAAGGCCTTACTGGAGGATTTAAAGGACATCGGCCAGGGCGGAGCGGAGAAGGTTCACGTTCACGCTGTAGGGGAATGCTATCGCTGCGGCACTACCATTGAGCCTCTCATCTCCAAGCAGTGGTTCTTAAAAATGAAACCTTTGGCGGAACCCGCCATTGAAGCGGTGAAAAAGGGAGATACCTCCTTTGTTCCTTCTCGTTTTGATAAAGTATATTTGGGCTGGATGGAAAATATCCGTGACTGGTGTATTTCCCGTCAGCTTTGGTGGGGGCACCGAATCCCCGTTTGGTATTGCGATGATTGCGGTGCGGAGATTTGCGTTAGAGAGGATCCCACTGTTTGCCCCCACTGCGGCGGTACCCATCTGACCCAGGATGAAGACGTTCTGGACACCTGGTTTTCCTCGGCGCTGTGGCCCTTCTCCACCTTGGGTTGGCCCGATAAAACTGCGGATTTGGATAAATTTTTCCCCACTTCCGTATTGGTCACTGGTTGGGACATTATCTTCTTCTGGGTGGCCCGGATGATTTTCAGTTCTCTGGCTATGACCGACAGTGTTCCCTTCAAGGAAGTGCTGATTCATGGCTTGGTGTTGGACAAGAACGGTAAAAAAATGTCAAAATCTCTGGGCAACGGCGTTGATCCTATGGAAATCATTGACAAATTTGGTGCCGACAGCCTCCGTTTTATGCTTGTAACCGGAAATACCCCTGGTAATAATCTCCGTTTCCGTGAGGAACGGTTGGAGGGCAGCCGCAATTTTGCTAATAAAATCTGGAACGCCAGCCGCTTTGTGTTGATGAATTTGGAAGAATATCAGGATGGCCCCTGGGATGATGACAAACTGTCCATTCACGACCGTTGGATTCTGACCAAACTCAACGAAGCCGCTGATGGTCTTCGTTCCAACCTGGAACGCTATGAAATGGGCGAAGCTGCCCATATCATTTACGACTTTATCTGGAACAATTTCTGCGATTGGTTCGTAGAATTGTCCAAGAATTCCCTTTATAAAGGCAGCGACGAGGAACGTCTTCAAAGCCAGAGAGTCATGGTTTATGTCCTTTCCCGGGCTTTAGAATTACTGCATCCCTTTATGCCCTTCATTACTGAAGAGATTTGGCAGAAGCTGCCGCATCAGGGAGAAACCATTGTTCTGGCCGATTATCCCAAGTATGAGGCCCGGTTTGAAAATGAGGAAGCCGCTCGCTCTATGGATATGATGATTGACATGATCAAAGCCATCCGCAACCTGCGTGCTGAAATGAAGGTGCCATTGGGGCAGAAAGCTCGCCTGATTGTGGCTGCGGCGGAAAAAGAAAGCAAAATCATTGAGGGAAACAAGGCCTATCTTGATAAAATGGCAGCCATTGACCAGGTAGAATTTATCGGTCTGACAGATGACGCCCCCAAAGGCGCCGCTGCCGCTATTTTAGGTGATGTCCGTGTGTATTTGCCTTTGGCCGGTCTCATTGACATGGACAAAGAAAAAGCACGTCTTAACAAAGAAATGGCTAATGTGGAAAAAGAAATCGCCCGCCTCAGCGGAAAGCTCAATAATCAAGGCTTCCTCTCCAAAGCCCCGGCGGAGGTCGTGGAAGGGGAACGGGCCAAATTGGAAGACGCCAATAAAAAGATGGCCGGCCTGAAAGAGACTTTGGCCATGTTAGCAGAGGTCGAATAAATATGATGAACTATAAGGAATCCCTGGTGTATCTGCGGGACCTAACGAAATTCGGATTTAATTTTGGACTTGGGCGCGTAGAGGAGCTCCTCCGCCGTCTGGGAAACCCTCATAAAACCATGCGATATATCCATGTGGGAGGGACCAACGGCAAGGGAAGTATTTCTTCCATGCTGAATTCCATGCTGACAGTGAATGGGGATCGCCCCGGTCTTTTTACATCACCCCATCTTCATTCCTATCGGGAACGGTTTTGCATTGCTGGGGAAAAAATCAGCCACGAGGATGTAGCTCTTTGTCTCAACGAAATCAAGCCTCATGTGGAAGCCATGATCGAAGACGGTTTTGAGCAGCCCACGGAATTTGAAGTCAACGCTGTTTTGGCCTTTTACTATTTCGCCAAGCAGGGGGTAAAGAACGCTGTAATGGAAGTGGGCATGGGCGGCGAGATTGACGCAACCAATGTTATTAGCGATACCAAAGTGGCGATTCTGACCAATATTGCTCTGGAGCATACTGAGTATCTCGGCGATACCAAGGAAAAAATCTGTTTGACCAAGTCCGGTATCATCAAAAAGGGCTGTCATGTTTTGAGCGGCGTTGTGGAACCTGAATTGCGGGAGCTGCTGACACGCCGTACCTCGGAGGAAAACGCCCTTGATGTCGGCTTTACTGGACGGAATTTTACCACGGAATTTGTTCGCTCCGATGCCGATGGACAGTATTTCAATTATCGTGACAAGGAAGTGGAATATCAAAACCTTTATCTGCCGTTGCAGGGACTACACCAGGTGGAAAACGCTGCCCTGGCAGTACGTGCCGGTCGGCTGTGGGGACTTAGCGAAGATGTGATTCGGGAGGGGCTCCGTAAAACGGTCTGGCCCTGCCGTTTGGAAAAGGTTTCGGAAGCACCGTTGACCATTATCGACGGCGCACATAATGACCATGGTATGGGAGTTTTGACCTCTTATCTAAAAGAGCACTACAGTGACTATGAAATCATCGTTCTTATCGGGATGCTGGCTGATAAGGAACGGGAGAAAGCCGTGGCCTTGTTGGGACCGCTCACAGATCAGGTGGTAGTGACACGTCCCAATAGCCCCAGAGCGGGAGATTTTGAAATGATTGCTGAGTTCTTTCAACCTTATTGCGACCATGTGTATTTGGAAGAAAAAATCCCCGCCGCCGTGGAACTTGCCAAAAAGCTTACGGCGGAAGCCGCTGCCCAAGGGAAAGAACCGCTTCTGTTGATTACAGGTTCCCTTTATATGGTGGCCGACGCCAGAGGCTATTTGCTGGGTATTGAAAGTGAGTGATTCCTATGGAACAACAAAATCGGACCATTGTATTGGCGTCGGGATCCCCTCGCCGAAAGGAAATGTTGGAGCGGTTGGGATTGCCCTTTAAAGTCGCTCCCGCTTCCATTGAGGAAAAGCGCATGGAAGGGGAAAGCGCTGCAATGTACACATTGCGAACCGCCATGCAGAAAGCTATGACAGTGGCGAAAAATTATGAAAACGCCACGGTGATTTCTGCCGATACCGTGGTGGTGATGGATGAGCAAATTCTCGGCAAGCCGAAAACCATGGATCAGGCTGAAGAAATGCTAAGGAGCTTAAGCGGCAGAGAACATATTGTTATTACCAGCGTAGGCATTGTAGATCAGGTTTCCGGTCGTTCTATCAGTGCTACCGAACAAACCGTAGTCTATTTTCAGCCGTTGTCCAAAGAGGAAATTCGCGCCTATGTAGAGACCGGCGAGCCCATGGATAAGGCCGGCTCTTATGGCATTCAGGGATTGGGGGGGCTTTTCATCCGCCGTATCGAAGGCGATTACTATAATGTCGTGGGGCTTCCCCTCAATAAATTGTATCAACTTTTGAAAGAAATAGGAATTGATCTATTGTAACACTGATTCTTCACGGATTGTTGATAAAACTGAGGTATCATAAGATTATGTCGAAACCAATGAAAATTCTGCGAAAATGGAAATTTATATTAATTATCCTTCTGGCAGTGGTGCTTTTGCTGGTGGCAAGAGCCTGTGGCCCCCAGGATAAACTGTCGACAGCGGAGGGAACCGCTCGGTCCGCAGCCTCTCCTTTAACAGCAGTGGGCAAGTTCTTTGGCAATTTTTTTGATTTTAGTACCAAAAATGAATTACAAAAAGAACTGGACAGTACCAATAAAGAATTGGCAAAATTAAAAGCTGAATCCTCCATGGCCCAGGAAGTCTCTTCAGAAAATGAACGATTAAGAAAACTCCTGGATCTGCAAGCCTCCAATAGTGAAAGCTGGAATATGGTAGCGGCTTCTGTTTGCGGACGTGAAATTGACAACTGGTATGAACGGCTCCTCATCGATAAGGGCTCTGCTGACGGTATTAAGGAAAACATGGCTGTGGTAAACCAAGATGGTTTGGTTGGGCGCACTGTCAACGTGACTGCCCACACATCGGAGGTACTATTGATTATTGACGCCATGGGATCCCTTGGCGGCATGCTTCAGGAAAGTCATATCCCCGGTGTATTAGAGGGGATCGGTGGTGGGAAAGGGCTTCTCACTATGTCCAATTTGCCCTTTGATGCCAACATTCAGTTAAATGATGTCGTGGTTACTTCCGGGGAAGGGGGGATTTTCCCCGCCGGACTTCTTGTGGGATCCGTAGTGAAGGTTGGTAATTCCATTGATGGGTTGAGTCGTCAGGCGGTGATTGAACCATTCTGTGATTTTAACAGCATTGAGGAAGTTCTGGTGATGATTCCTGTGGAAAAGAAGGAAGCTGACGAGGATATCGATGGTGAGACCGAAGATTCCGGTGATGTCGCTCCTGACCCAGAGGACAACGATGGTTCTTCATCGGATAATGCCTCCTCGAACGATAATTCCGATGATGAAGGGGATGAATCCTAATGATGCGTTATGCCGTTCCCTATCTCTTCTACTCTTTATTGGGAATGCTTGGGATTTTTCTGCAGGCGGAAGTTTTTTCGTTTCTTGAAATTTTCCATGCAAAGCCGGATTTCATTTTAATATTTACGGTGATCGCCTCCATCAAAACAGGTTGGAAAAACGGCGGTCTTGCCGGTGCTGTCATGGGTTTTTGGCTGGATGTTTTCATTGGCAGCTATTTTGGTATTAATATCATTGTTTTCGGCTGCACGGGAATGCTTTTTGGTTTCCTGGCAGAGCGAATTAAATTGAATTTTTATCCCGGACATTTCTTTTCAGTGTGTATGGCAACAGTGATTTCCGGACTGATTACTTTGATTTCTATGAATTTGATTGGTCTGGGATTGCCGTGGCTTAGTAGCATTGCGGGGATTATTTTCCCAACAGCATTTTATAATGCTTTGTTGATGCTTTTAGCTATGCCGTCCATCTATTTATATCGTCGTTTCCGCGGTACAAAAATCGGTTACGTGGATATGACGGGTGGCGGCATTGTTTTAACATCAGGCAATACGCCTATTGATAAATCTATCGTTAAACGGAAAAAATCTAATCGCAAAAAGAAAAAGTCTTCTGGGAATAAAAGAAAACCTTTGCCTCGCGGTAGCCACTCCGAAGAAGAGACAAATCATTCTTCGCGGAACCGCGTGAATCACAAAAAAGAAAAATCAAAAGCGCAATCGACTAGAAAGAAAAAGAAAACCGCTGGGAAAAAACGTGGAAAAATGAAAGAACAACCAAGGAGCAAAGGATATGAGCGACCCTAAAAATAACAAACCCGAAAGAGAACCGCAGCAAACCATTAACAAACGTCTGCTCGTTGTTTATGTCATGGTTTTTGCCGTGTTTGCTGTCTTGATTGGCCGCCTGTTTTATATGCAAATCATCAAAGGCGAGGCTTATACGGCACGGGCAGAAAATAATATTACCCGAACCGTAGAGTTGGAAGCCCGCCGTGGCGTGATTTACGATAAAAATGGTAATATCCTTGCCAGTTCAAAACCGTATATGAGCATCAATGTCTATCTGGATGAAGTGGAGGACCGTGATGCACTGGCACAGGCTTTGGCTGATCTGTTTAATCGTGATGATATTCACCTCGCGGAAGAAGAGGCTCGAGCCGCTACTGCTGTCAGCAGCCTGAGTTCGGAAATTGAAGCCAATGCCCAAAAGGTGGCAGCGGCCGAAGAAGCCGAAGAAAAGGAGAAAAATGAGGAAAATAAGGACGGCGAAAATTCCAACGATAACGATTCATCCTCCAAAGATAAGAAAGATAAGACTGACAAGGACAGCGATTCTGATGAAGATGATGAAAACTCTGACGGTAGCTTGAAGGAAAACGACAAAGTCACCGTGGAGGAAATTAAGGAAATGCTTCCAGCCAATGTGAATAATTTTATGCCTGTTTCCGTCCGAACCTACACTTATGAGGTCGGGGTAAAAATTGCTCAGATCGTGGCGGAAAATCGCGATCTCTATCCCGGGGTTTACGTTTCCGAGCAGGCAATGCGTTCTTATCCCAATGGATATTATCTGGGGCACGTATTAGGTAGCGTAGGGACCATCAGCAAATCCCAATATGAGGAAGAAGGAGAACTGTTTGACTATGACTATAATGCCATTGTTGGGAAAAGCGGTTTGGAACAGTACTACGAACACTATACCGAAGAGGGGAAGGAAATTGGTTTAAGAGGGAAAGACGGCAGCCGCACTGTTGAGGTGGATGCTAACGGTAATATTGTAAGCACTATTTCCGAAGAGGCTCCTGTATCTGGTAATAATTTGGTGACCACCATTGATTTGAACACTCAAAAACATATGGAAGATTCTTTGCGCCGTATCGTCTCTGACGTAAAGGTTTCCAAACCCGATAAATCCGTTGGTGGCAGCGCTGTTTTGTTGGATATTAAAACAGGTGGCGTTATCGCTATGGCCAGTGCGCCGTCAGTGGACCCCAATGATTTTTCCCGTGGTTTAACTCAAGATGAGGTCGATTACTATTTCAGCGATGATTTGAAACCGCAAATTAACCGTTCTGTTTCCAGTAAATACGCTTCCGGTTCTACTTTTAAATTGGTGACGGCCACCGCCATGCTGCGGGAGGGGTATTCCCCCCATGATACAGTGCTTTGTAGCCCCAGCGTATGGCTGAATTCTTCCGATTCTTTGGCTCAGTGCTGGCAAAAAGGAGGTCATGGTTATGTTGACCTGATGGGAGCCACCGCTGGCAGCTGTAATATTTATTATCAGTTGATGGCCGATAAAGTCGGTGAAAAGGCTTTCTTACAGGCCGGTATGGACTACGGTTTTGGCCAGAAAACCAATATTGATCTTCCCGCCGAGGTATCAGGTTTGTTGCCTACTCCCGAATGGAAGGCGGAAAACAAAAGCGGCTGGGAAAAAGAATGGCATACTTATGACACATACTATACTGCCATTGGCCAGGGGGCTACGGAAGATACCGTGTTGCAGCTGGCTTGTTATACGGCAACCATTGCTAACCGTGGTGTGCGGATGAAGCCCTATATTGTCCAGGAAATTACTGACGATAATGGTACGGTTCTGAAATCTACGGAGCCTACGGAAGTGAAAGACATGGAGTTCACCGATGAAACCGCTGATTTGCTGATTCAGGCGATGAAAACCGTTACCAATGAAGGCGGTACCGCTGTAAATCTTTTCGACGGATTGCCCGATAATCTGCGGCCTGCCGGGAAAACCGGTACTGCTCAAACTGGTCTTGCTGCGGATAATAAAAATTCTGACTTCCATGGTGTTTTTATCGCCTTTGCCCCTGCTGACGACCCTGAGGTTGCTTTTGCTTGCCTCATTGAATATGGCCGTCACGGCTCCACTTCCGCGGGGCACGTTTGCGATGATACACTCAACGCTTATTTCGGTTACGATGTCGATACCGAGATTATCGTGTCGAGCGGTGAGTGAAAAAAAACGTTGGCGCAGGGATTTTGATAAGTTATAATATCAAGTGTTGCAACACAATCCTTTGGAAAGGATGATATTATGGCTAATCACATTATGAAACAATTATTTTCCGATGGTGATACCATCTTGGTGGAAGGTCCCTTGCGCTCCGGCCAATGCGTTACTTTTGATGGTAACGTGGTGGTCCGCGGAGATGTCAATGCTGGCGCTGAGATTGTGGCTTCCGGCCACGTGTTGGTCTTTGGTGCTCTCCGTGGCATGGTCCATGGCGGCGCATGCGGTATGGAATCCGCTTCTGTCGTAGCCTTATCCCTTCTACCAACGCAACTGCGTATCGCAGGCCATATCACCTGTCCTCCCCAAGGGTATTATGAACATGCCGGCCACAAACCCGAAATCGCCCGCCTTGCTGATGGCAAGGTAGTGATTGAAGCATTTTTGGCATAGGAGGTCAGGAAACATGGGTGAAGTTATTGTGATCACCTCCGGCAAAGGAGGCGTAGGAAAGACCACTGCGACTGCCAATATTGGTACTGCCTTGGCCCAAATGGGGAAAAAGACAGTGCTTTTGGATACTGATATTGGCCTGAGAAACCTTGATGTTGTCATGGGGCTGGAAAACCGCATCGTTTATGATTTGGTCGACGTAGCGGAGCGCCGCTGCCGTTTAAAACAAGCCCTGATAAAAGACAAAAAACTAGATACCCTATGTTTGCTTCCCGCTGCGCAAACTAGGGACAAGACTGCCGTGTCTCAAGGGGACATGACAACCATTACCTCAAAGCTGCGGGAAGAATTTGATTATGTGTTAATAGACTGTCCCGCTGGCATTGAACAGGGATTCAAAAATGCGATTGCCGGTGCTGATCGGGCTGTGGTGGTTACCACACCGGAGGTCAGCGCAGTACGGGACGCTGATCGTATCATCGGACTTTTGGAAGCCGCCGGTCTCAAAGATCCCAAAGTGATTATTAACCGCATTCGCCCCGATATGGTGCGGAAAGGAGAAATGATGGATATCACTGATATCCTTGAAATTTTGGCGGTAGAGCTTTTGGGTGTTGTGGCTGACGATGAAGAAATCGTAATCTCAACGAACCGCGGAGAACCGGTGGCGAAAAATGATTTTTCTAATGCCGGCAGAAGCTTCCGCAACATTGCCCGGCGCTTAAATGGGGAGAATGTCCCATTTATGAACCGAGATTTTCATGTGAGTTTCTGGCAGAAACTTCGCTCTGTCTTTGTAAAGTAGGAGGATGTATGATGCTGGACTTTATGAAAAAATGGTTTGATAAAAACGGAAAAAGTAAAACCGTAGCCAAAGAGCGTTTGCGTCTCGTATTGGTGCAGGATCGTATCGATACCAGGGAGGAATCCTTGGAGTCGCTGAAAAACGACCTGATTGCGGTGATTGGCCGTCATCTGTCCATTGACACCGACGCCATGGACGTAAGTCTAAGGCGTGACGGGGATCAAGTGGCCATTGTGGCTAATATTCCGGTTTTGACCGGAGCTGGCTTGGGAAATGTGGAACCGAAACAAGCGATGGAATGAAATAGAAAAGGGGTTGGGCCTTTGGCCCGCATTGTATGAACAAATCTCTGAACATCAATCTGAATTTGAAAAAACGAAATCGAAGCAATCAGACGCGACCAGGAAAGCAACGTCTGACCAAAGAAGAGCGTCAAGGGAACCGCCGCAAACGGCAGGAGAACCGCGTTTCTGAATTAAAAAAGCAGGGAGTTTTCAACCATATTGATTGGATTACCTTGGGAATTTTTGCTGCTTTACTCATTTGCAGCTTAATCATTTTGAATTCGGCATCTTCTAAGGTGATTGAAGACCAGCCTCACTATTATTTTAACAAGCAAGCCCTTTTTATGCTGTTGGGGGCTGGCTTGATGACTGCGGTGGCATTTATTGATTACCGTCGTTACCGCGAATATGCGGGGAAGGGCTATATTGCCATTCTTATTCTTTTGGGACTCGTTTTGATTTTCGGCACCGGCGACGGTTCCAAACGGTGGCTTTTTGGCTTTCAGCCTTCGGAGGTAGCGAAAATTGTGATGATCGTCGTATACGCCTCGTGGCTTACCAATCATAGGGACGAGCTGCATGAAGCGAAAGTCGTCTGGAAAAGTATGTTGTTTATGGCAGTTCCCATGGGGCTCATTTTTGTGGAACCCGATCTTGGGACGTCCTTGGTATTCCTTGTGATTATGCTGGTCATGCTTTTTGTTTCCGGCGCCAACCGTAAGGTTTTTTACGGATTTTGTCTGGGGCTTCTCGCTGCCATCGTCATTATTTATATAAGCTTATATATTTATACCGATGGATTTACGAAGCTACTGGAGGAAAAAATTCCTTTTTTGCCCTTAAAGCCTTACCAGCTTATGCGTTTGGCAATTTTCATCAATCCTGAAATGGATCCGCAAAACAGCGGCTTTCATATCATTCAGAGTATGATTGCTGTGGGGAGCGGCGGACTCCTCGGGAAGGGCTACGGCAACGGAACCCAGGTGCAAAGCGGCTTCCTGCCAGAACACCATACGGATTTCATTTTCTCCGTGGCAGGTGAGGAAATGGGCTTCCTTTTCTGCACTTTTGTTTTAATTTTGTATATGGTATTTCTTATTCGATTGATGAGAACCGCTTATATTGCCAGAGATTTCTTTGGTACCTTGATTGTCACTGGAATTTGCTCCATGTTGATTTTTCAGGTGCTGGTCAATGTGGGAATGACCATGGGTATTATGCCCATCACTGGTCTTCCCTTGCCCTTTTTTAGCTACGGTATCAGTAGCCTATGGACCAATATGATGGCCGTGGGCCTTGTATT
The DNA here is from genome assembly GCA_964637365.1 of uncultured Peptococcaceae bacterium. GTDB lineage: Bacteria > Bacillota > Dehalobacteriia > UBA7702 > UBA7702 > Cryptoclostridium. The sequence goes on along the minus strand of CAZWWH010000015.1, from coordinate 36,771 downwards.
CAGTATTTCTTTAAGAGGTCGGAAACAAAAATAAAATACCGTCATAATCTTGGCCTTTGTCCAATATGATTCGTTATAAGACAAAGGGAGAGTGATGGTTATGGAACGTTTTTCTTATTCCGATCACCATGGAAAGGATTCTCGCGATCCATGGCGCGGCAGTTATGGCCGCCGTCGTAAAAAACGCAAAACACCTAAAATGGCTTTGCTGCTTTGTTTGATATTGGCAGCAGCATTGCTTCTGCATTTTAATGTGATTCCTGCTCAAGGATTGAAGGACCGCTTGGGTGAAGTGGCTGCGGCTATTTCTACTTCACTGAAAGAAGCCGGACAATGGGGAGAAGAAAAAATTGGACTTGGTGACGATGCTTCTTTCTCTCTGCCGGTGAGTTCCGGCGTCGTGGTAGAGGAGTTCGGTGTTGTGCTCAATGACGAAGGGGAAGAAAATTATCACGGCGGCGTGGATATCCGCATCCCTGATGGCAGCGAAATTTTAGCAGCTGAAACAGGGGAAGTCACTGCGGTGGATACTCACGATGATGGAACTGTCTGGGTGACGGTAAAACATAACGGAGACTGGTCCACGGTCTATGGCCGTTTGGGTGAAACCTCAGTTGCTGTGGGAGATAATGTGGAAAAAGGCGCTTCCTTGGGAAAACCCAAAGGCGATACCCTTCATTTTGAGGTATTACAAAAAGGGGAGCAAAAAGATCCGGTTGCTTATTTCAATGTTGACTAACAGTGTTAATGATAGAGAAGAAGATATTTGAGGAGAATAGAAACGGTAATGAAATCAATGAATCGAGTTCCTGTGGAACGGTTTTTGTCTAGGGTAAAACGCCCGGGTCGCTATATCGGCCATGAATGGAATTTGCCCGAAAAGGATTTTTCCAATGCAAATGTCCAGATGGTAATGGCATTTCCTGACTTGTACGAGGTGGGAATGAGCCATCTCGGGTTGCGTATTTTATATGAGGTGGTCAATCAAACTGAGAATTATAGCATGGAACGGGCTATGGCTCCTGCACCTGATTTGGAGGCTCTGCTTCGAGCTGAAGATACGCCGCTATTTTCCTTGGAAACCAACCGCCCTTTGGGAGCTTTTGATATTATCGGTTTCAGCATCCAATATGAACTCTGTGCCACAAATATTTTAAATATCCTTGATCTTTCTGGGGTTCCTTTACGAAGCGAAAATAGAAACCACCGCCATCCCATTGTGATCGGCGGTGGTCCTTGTGTCTATAATCCCGAGCCTTTTGCTCCCTTTTTTGATGTGATGATGGTGGGCGAAGGGGAGGAAGCGATTCTAGAATTCCTTGCACTTTATGAAACCATGGCTCCTAGGGAAAGCGATGCAAATCGTCATGAATTTTTAAAAGAACTGTCCAAGAAAAAGGGCTTTTATGTCCCGTCTCTTTATCAAGTGAAAGAGAGCGGTGCAGTCTCTCCTTTGGGGGACGCTCCGGCTGTAGTAAGAAAACGCCTCATTAAAGATTTGAACCACGTGACTTTTCCGACAAAGCCGTTGGTGCCTCACACGGAAATCGTTCATGACCGCGGAGTATTGGAATTGTTCCGTGGTTGTGTTCGCGGTTGTCGTTTTTGCCAAGCTGGGATGATTTATCGTCCCCGCCGGGAAAAATCAATGTCCACTTTATTGTGTGACGCTGAAGAAATTATCAATGAAAGCGGCTACGATGAATTGGGTCTCCTTTCTTTAAGCACCATGGATTACAGTCAAATTGACGGCTTGGTTCACCATCTCACTGAGCAGTACAGCGAAGATGGTATCAGCCTGAGCCTTCCTTCCCTGCGCATGGATGCTTTTTCCGTGGAATTGGCAAAAGAAGTTCAAAAAGTGCGAAAGGGCACTTTGACTCTGGCACCGGAGGCGGGGAGTCAGCGGATGCGCGATATTATCAATAAAAACATTACCCAAGATGATATTGTCAATACTGCGGCGGAGGCTTTCCGCAATGGGTTCCGCAGCTTGAAATTTTATATGATGATTGGCTTACCCTTTGAGGAACAGCAAGACATTGACGGTATAAAAGAATTGATTCGTGAAGTGAAATACGCTGCCGGGAAAGGTCTCAATCTTGGCGTCAGCGTAGGAACCTTTGTGCCGAAATCTCAAACTCCCTTCCAATGGTGTGGCCAAGAAGCCGAGGAAACAGTGCGGGAAAAACAGAAGGAATTGAAGGCTTGGGCCAAAACTCAAAAGGGTGTTCGTCTCAACTACCATGATTTCGAGACCAGTTTTTTGGAAGGCCTTATTGCCCGTGGGGACAGACATATTGCTGATTTGTTGGAAACGGTCTTCCGTCTGGGTGGCAGGCTCGATGGTTGGAGTGAATATTTCCGCTATGACCTCTGGTTGGAGGCTTTGGAGCAAACAGGGATTGACGGAAATCACTATGCTCAGCGGAGCTTCTCCCTGGAAGATGATTTGCCCTGGGATCATATTTCCTGCGGCGTTACGAAGAAATTCCTGCAACGGGAATATGAAAAAGCCAAAGCCATGGTGACAACGCCCCATTGCTATGATAATATCTGCCATGGTTGTGGCGCAGGCTGCCGAAAGGAGGGGACCATGCCATGCGATTCCGAGTAAAATATGAGGTCAAAGGCCATCTTTCCTTTTTGTCCCATCTGGAAATGATGCGTCTATGGCAAAGGGCTTTGCTTCGCTCCGGACTGCCCATTGCCTGGTCCCAAGGTTTTAATCCTCGTCCTAAGCTCTCTTTGGGACCTGCCAAAGGTGTTGGCATTGAAGGTTTGGGTGAATACATTGATATGGAATTTAAAACCTATCTCAAGGGAAATACTGTTGTTGAGGGACTGAATAGTGTTTTGCCGCCGGAGGTTCGCGTTTTGAAGGTTCGGGAATTACCTGAAGGCACAAAGCTTCTGGAAGCTGTTATTAATGAAGCGCAATATCAAGCTATTTTCCCTGAGGATTGTATGGATGAATTGGAACAGCGTGTATTAGATTTTATGGCAGAGGAACATCATATCCATGTGCGCCATAGTCCCAAAGGAGATAAGGAAATCGACCTTCGTGCTTTTGTGAATGACATGAAAGTGCAAGAGCAAATCCTATTTATATCCGTATCCCTGGGAAATCGCGGTTCTCTGCGTCCGGAAGAACTTTTGACAGCATTGGGATATTGGGATATAATTGGAGATATCAGGGTACAACGCTTAGGGCTATATATTAAAGAAGGAGAGCGCCGCAGCAATCCCTGATTTGGAAAAAGGTGAGAGTATTATGGAAAAAGAAATTATCATTCGTGCCGAGTCTGACGAAACCATGGTGGCTGTGATCGAGGACCACCGCTTAGTGGAGCTTTATATTGACCGTGCCGATGAAGAACGTCTGACGGGAAACATCTACAAAGGTGTTGTGGAAAATGTACTGCCTGGGATGCAAGCAGCTTTTGTTGATATTGGTCTCAGTAAAAACAGCTTTCTTTATATTCGTGAAGTACTTCCCAAAACCGCCATGGACGGTGAAAATAATAATGTTGCCAATGTGGAAATCAGTGATTTGCTGAAAAAAAATCAGGAGATCCTGATTCAGATTGTGAAAGAACCCACGCCAACCAAAGGGGCTCGGGTCACTACTCATTTAACTTTGGCTGGCCGCTATTTGGTGTTGATGCCCACTGTTTCTTATATCGGTATTTCCCGTCGGATTGAGGATGAAGATGAGCGCGGCCGTTTAACGGCTTTGGCGGAAAAAATTTGTCCGGAAAATATGGGGCTTATCGTTCGAACTGTGGCCCAAGGGGCCGGAGAGGATGAGTTGGTTTCTGATCTCAAATGGCTCAAAAGTGTATGGTCCAAAATCGTCAATAAGAGCGTTCACTCCAAAGGGAGCAAGCTTATCTATAAAGACCTTAACCTCCTGTCCAGCATCATGCGGGATCAGGTTACCGATGAGGTCAGCCGCATTATCGTGAACAGCCAGGAAACCTATGACTCTGTTATGGACGGACTGCAATTCTTCCCCGGGGATTACAAAAAGCGTGTGGTGATTCGCGACATGATGGAGGTCTTTGAGGAGTACAATCTCATTGAGGAAATCAAAAAAGCAGGAAAGCGTAAAGCCTGGTTAAAAAACGGCGGGCATATTATCATTGATAATACCGAAGCACTCACGGCTATTGATGTGAATACTGGGAAATATGTAGGAACAACGAACCTGGAGGATACCGTAGTCAATGCCAATTTAGAGGCTGTGGAGGAAATCGTCCGCCAGGTGCGTCTTCGCAATATCGGCGGTATTATCATCATCGACTTTATTGATATGGAAAAACCAGAGGATCGGGAAAAGGTCATTGCAGCCTTGGCTAATGAACTAAAAAAGGATCGGGTAAAAACCAATATTTTGGGACTTACCCAGCTTGGCTTGTTGGAAATGACGCGGAAAAAAACCGGTCATGGCTTAAACCAAATGATGGATAATGAATGTGAATTTTGTGACGGACGAGGCAGGGTATTTAATCCTTCTATGATTTGTTTGCAAATTCGCCATGAGGTCAATAAACAGGCCCGGCAGACCGAAGCCGACGCCATTCGCATTGAAGCCGCTGCCGATGTCATTCGCTATATTCGTCATAACAAACTCAATGCGAAATGGGAGAACGAAACGGGAAAACAGCTGATTCTTTGCGAAGCCGAAGTTGGTGGTAATGACGTTACGATTCGACCGGAGTTTTCCCTGGATCACTAAAAATAACGGTGCTTTCTTGATAATAAGAAACGCACCGTTTTTTCTTAATAAAATCTAGAGTTTTTGCAAAAAATAAATGGAAATGGTTATCTTCGTCGAAGATTTAGGAACGGTAATAATTTACTTTTTTCACTTTCTATGGTATAATCACATGAAAAGCTAAAATACGATTACAGGAGGTGTAATCATGAGCAATACGATTTTGACGGATGCAGGCGCAGTCGTTATTAGCACCACCGCCATTGCCCAGCTGGCTTATAAGGCAGTTTCTGAATGCTTTGGCGTGGTGGGGATGCCTGCGAAAAATTTTGCCCAATTTGTCCGAGGAGAGAGCGGAAACAAAGGCGTAGAAGTCAAAGTAAAAGATAATGCTATAAATATTTTAGTACAAATCCATGTGCTTTACGGCACGAAAATCTCGGAGGTTGCAAAAAATGTTTCCGAGGCTGTTCACTATGCCGTGGAACAAGCAACAGGGATGACCATTGACCGTTTAGAGATCCGAATTACTGGGATCCGGGTCATGGATTGAGGAGGAAAATCATTTTATGTCTACCATAGAAACATTATCTTCCGCCGAATTGCGGGATTTTTTTCGTATGGGCGAAGCAGTGTTGAGCCAGAATAGAGATCGGGTAAATGCTCTGAATGTGTTTCCTGTGCCCGATGGTGATACCGGTACCAATATGGGGCTTACCATTAAAAGCGCCATTAAGAATTTAGATGAATCCATGGGATTGAAGGAGATTTGCGCCACGGTTTCCCGAGGGGCTCTTATGGGAGCTCGAGGTAATTCGGGGGTGATTTTGTCTCAGATTTTGCGTGGTTTTACCATGTCCTTGCAAAACCAGAGCGTCATTGATGCCAGCGCTTTGGCTGTTGCTTTGCAAAAAGGTGTGGAAGTGGCCTATAAAAGCGTTTTGAAGCCAGTGGAGGGCACCATTCTGACAGTAAGCCGTCATTTTGCCGATGCGGCTGTAGAGAGTGCCTCCCATGAAAAAGACATGGTTGTTGTGATGAGTCATGCCATGGAGGCTGGGAAAAAGGCTTTAGAAAATACGCCCAATCAGCTCCCCGTATTAAAGGAAGCTGGTGTGGTGGATTCCGGTGGACAAGGCTTTATGTACATTATGCAGGGGTGTTTATTGGCACTGGAAGGAAAAGGCCTTGACAGTCTTCCGAAGCTTTCGGATCTTTCTGATGTCCCTGATAAAACCGCTGCTTTTTCCGCGGAAATTCAAGAATCGGAAATCACCTACCGTTATTGTACGGAATTGATGATTCATAACGCCAATAAGAGTCATGAAGCTGTGCGCAGTGAATTGGAACAGCGCGACGGCGATTCTCTTGTGGTGGTGGGAGATGAAGGCATTATCAAAGTTCATTTCCATACCAATGATCCCGGGAAAATTATTAGCTATGCTTTGACAGTCGGGGAGCTCTTTGATATCAAAGTGGAAAATATGAAGGAGCAAATGGCCAGAGAAGCTCGGGAGAAAAAGGAAGCCGAAGCTGCTCGGGCTGCGGCTGTAGCGAAAGAACCCCAAAAGACCTGCGGTATCATTGCCGTTGCAGCAGGTGATGGCATGGCTGAGATTTTTAAAAGCCTCGGCGCCGATGAAGTGATTTCCGGTGGACAAACGATGAATCCCAGCGCCGAAGATATCATGGCTTGTATGGACAAGGTCAACGCTAAAGAAATCGTGATTTTGCCCAATAACAGTAATATCATTCTCGCCGCACAACAAGTTGTATCCATGGCAGAGCAGCCAGTGTCCGTTGTTCCCTCGAAGTATATTACCCAAGGTTTAAGCGCTTTACTTCAATTCAATTCCGAAGCCAGCGCAGAGGAAAATGCCGAAGAAATGACAGCCTCCTTGGATGCTGTGAAAAATGGAGAAGTAACTTATGCCATTCGTGACACTTCAGTTAACGGTATTGAAATTAAAGCAAATGACATTCTCTGCTTGATGGATGGAGAAATTGTTTGCGCCAACGCATCTTTGAACGACGCTGTTCTAAAATTGGTGGAAGCAATGAGCGATGAGGACGCTTCTCTTCTGACGCTGTACTATGGAGAAGACGTTACCGAGGAAGCTGCCAATGAAATGGCAGAGGTCATTGGGGAACAATATTCCGACTTGGATATTGAAGTTTACCAAGGCGGACAGCCTCTCTACTACTATTTGATCTCTTTGGAATAATGGAACATGAATAAAAAATATCAGGATATCATTGAAGTGATCAAAAAAGAAAGCCGCAGGGGATACGGTGATACCACCGTATTCGGCGGCTTTTCTCGCTTTGTGGAGGAACGTCTCAGTGGAGACGAAGACCCCAGAGCCAGAGCCTCTATGACCTTGGCGGTTCATTATAACAGTGCTAATCTGGAGGCTCGCCGTGAAATTTTGAAGAGAATTTTCGTTTTGTTGCAGGTGGGAGAAGAGGGGGACCCCTCGTCTCCTGTGTTACCGCTAAAACAGTCGCCAATGGAACAAAAAAAAGTAGCTCCGAAGATTGGAAGATCCAACACGAAACAGACAGAGGCGCCAAAGAAAAAAGCAAGTCCAACCAACAAACAGAGTAAAGCTAGCAGCAATTCCCTACAATATTTAAAAAATGTGGGCCCTAAACGCATGGGCTTGCTGAAAAAATTGGGAATTTCTACTGTTGATGATTTGGTAGAATATTTTCCAAAACGTCATGAGGATCGTCGAGAAATTACTCCCATTGGATCGTTGACGGCAGAGGGGAAGACTTCATGTGTGATTTGTGGTATGGTACAGAAGACAGAACTGCTGCGACTAAAAAAGAATTTGCAGCTTTTTAAGGCTTATGTTACCGATGACAGCGGCGGCATTGTTGCTCTTTGGTTTAACCAAGCCTGGCTGAAAGACCAGATTCAAGAAGGGGATGAAGTCCTCCTCTACGGCCGTGCTGATTTTCGATATGGCAAGCGGCAGTTTACCGTATCTGAATTTTCTCCGGCAGAGCATAAAGACGGCTTTGGGATTCTTCCTATTTACGGTCTTACTGAGGGGATCAGTCAGAAGCTTTTACGCACCATTGTGAAAAGTGCTTTAGCGGAAAAACAAGGAACCATCGAAGAATTTTTACCGGAGGATGTTCGACAGCGATTTGATTTTGTGGGACGGGAATGGGCCATCCAGCATTACCATTTTCCCGATACTTTGGATGAATTGCAGGATGCCCGCCGTCGTTTGGTTTTTGATGAATTCTTTTTACTGCGTATGGCACAGGGCACGGAGGAGCGCCACCTGGAGGTTCCGGGGGCTTCTCAGACAAAAGGGAATTTGGAGGAGTTTTCCTCCTTTTTACCCTTTACTTTAACCAATGCCCAGCATCGTGCCATTGAGGATATCTTTCAGGACATGGCCTCTCCTCTACAGATGATGCGGTTGGTGGAAGGTGATGTGGGGTCGGGAAAAACCGCCGTTGCAGCCGCTGCCGTATACCGTGCCGTGAGATCCGGCCATCAATGCGCTTTTATGGCTCCTACGGAATTATTGGCAAAACAGCATTTTCAATCGCTTTCGGAATTCTTTGACGGTAGCAGTCTTCGTATCGGTCTTCTGACAGGGGAAACAAAAGGTAAGGAAAAACAAGCGGTGTATCGCGATTTAGCGGCGGGGCGGCTTGATTTGCTGGTGGGAACCCATGCGTTGATTGAGGATAAAACAGTGTTTAAAGATTTATCTCTGGTAATTATTGATGAACAACACCGCTTCGGAGTACGCCAGCGAGAAACCTTGGCCGATAAGGGGGATCATCCTGATACGTTGATTTTAACGGCAACCCCTATTCCCCGCACCTTGGCGATGACTGTATTTGCGGGATTGTCCCTTTCTGTTTTGGATGAACTGCCGCCGGGCCGCAGGCCTGTGAAGACCTATGTGGTTACGGAAAAAGAAGAGAGTCGCGCCCTAAATTTTATTAAAAAACATGCCGCAGCCGGCCATCAATGCTACATTGTCTGTCCCTTGGTGGAGGAAAGCGAGGCTCTGGATCTTGTTTCTGCTACGGAACTTTACGAGCGCTTAAAAAAAGGGCCTTTGCGTGAGCTATCCTTAGGGTTAGTTCACGGTAAAATGAAGGCCAAGGAAAAAGATGAAGTCATGGAGAATTTCAGAAACGGCAAGATTTCCGTTTTAATCTCCACTACCGTGATTGAAGTTGGTGTTGATGTTCCCAATGCCACGGTGATGATGATTCGTGACGCTCACCGTTTTGGCTTGGCGCAGCTACACCAGATTCGAGGCCGTATTGGTCGGGGAAAAGCCCAGAGTCATTGCATATTGGAATATAATGGCAACAGTGAATACGCCAAAAAGCGTATGGAAATTATGTTAAACTATCAGGATGGCTTTAAAATTGCCGAAGAGGATTTGAAGCTACGGGGCCCCGGAGATTTCTTCGGTACGCGACAGCACGGCTTGGCGGAACTGAAAATTGCTGATTTGTATGTGGATCATGAGATTTTGAAATTGGCCGGAGACTTTGCTGAGGAATTGCTGACAGAAGACCCGCAGCTCCAACAGGGAAAATGGCGCCCCTTGGCAGAATTTTTAGGAAAAAATCATAGTATGGGATAAGGAGATGTGTTTGATTTGATACGTTTTAGCAGCGACTATACAGAAGGAGCAGCGCCGGAAATTCTCGCAGCTTTGGCAGATATTAATCTTAATCAATATAGTGGTTATGGCACCGATGCTATTTGCGAGGAGGCTCGAAAGCTGATTCGTTTTGAGGTGGAGCGGGAAGATGTCGATGTCCATTTTTTGATGGGCGGCACTCAATGCAATATGACCTTGATTGCCTCTGCACTTCGTCCTCACGAAGGGGTGATCTCGGTGGATACTGGTCATATTGCCGTCCATGAAACAGGCGCTATAGAGTCTACGGGACATAAAGTCTTGACAGTGCCGGCGACTGACGGTAAGATGCAATTATCTAACCTGGCAGAAATTTACAGTCTTCACAGTGATGAGCATATGGTAAAGCCGCGACTAATATATCTATCCCAAACCACGGAAATGGGTACAATCTATACTAGAAATGAGCTGAATGATATCAAGGCTTTTGCCCAAGACCACGATCTTTTGATCTATATAGATGGAGCACGTCTCGGCTCAGCACTTACTGCACCGGGAAGCGATTGCTCTATGGCACATCTGGCTCAGATTGCCGATGCCTTTTCCATTGGCGGTACCAAAAACGGTATGCTTTTTGGGGAGGCACTGGTAATTGCCAATAATGTGCTCAAGCCAGACTTCCGTTATTTTATAAAGCAGAAAGGCGGTCTTTTGGCCAAAGGATGGCTACTGGGGCTCCAATTTCAAGTGATGTTTCGTGATGGACTTTACTACCGCTTGGCGGAGCACGCCAATAAACAATGCGAAAAAATTCGTAAAACTTTGAAACATTTAGATGTTCCTTTGATGAGTTCATCTCATTCCAACCAATTGTTTCCCATTTTCTCATGGGAATTTATTACAGAATTGTCGGAAACCATTGGCTTTGAATTGATTGAAAAAGTTGGCAACGATAAAGCCGCCATCCGTTTTGTGACTTCTTGGGCGACGAACGATGTTGATGTGGAGATTCTTTGCTCATGTTTGCGAAAGTACCGTAGCCTAGGTTTTTAGACAAACAAAATATAATGAAAACGGCTAAATACCTTTGGTCGTTTTTTTATTTTAGAAAAAATCTTTGAACGAATAAGTGCCACCAACTATGGGAAAGATATTTTTAGTCAATGATGCACTTTTCAAAAGGCAGGAAATAAATAGCATCGTAAAACCGCATAAAAAATCGAAAACAACAAAAAATAGTCACGCAGCGAAAGGAGGTGACATCCTTTGAAAAACAACGAAAAGAATAATTGCAGTAACCGTAATAACGATTTTTCTAACCGCAGCAGCCAAGGCAGCGAAGCCAAAAACAGCACTGTGAGAAACAACAACGAATCCAGTGAAAAACGTTCTAACAGTTGCTCCCAATGTGACCGCAATAGCTTCAGCAACAAAAAAGAAAACAACTAAAATCATTTTCCACTGAATTTTACTCAGTGATTTAAAAAATAGGAGGAATATTATTATGTCTCAAAGAAATAACGACCCCGTTAAAAAAAGCGCACAAGGTGCATTGAACCGTTTCAAAATGGAAGTAGCCAACGAACTTGGTATCCAGGATTATGAAAACATTGACAAAGGAAACCTCAGCTCCCGTGAAAACGGTTATGTTGGCGGCAACATGACCAAAAAAATGGTTGCATTCGCAGAACAGGCCATGAGCCAGGGCCAGACCGGCGCAGTCAACAACTCTGCCAAAACTCAATTCCCCGGCCAGCAACAGAACAATAACTAACAGTTACCATGATGAAAAAGCTCCGATTTTATCGGAGCTTTTCTTTTTGCCCGGTGATGCCCATGATTTTCATATATATTATGAGATATCAATTGATTGAGCGTTTAAATCTGTTTATTCAAAGAAATGATATAGATAATTGTCGATTAATGAAGTTAAACTAAATGGGTTAACTTTGGACACATCTGCCTGTAAAAAATATTTATATCGCTTGTAACAGGTAATATGCTCTTTATTGTCCGATATTATGTTCCACTTGCGAAATTAACGTTAAGAAATGGTATTGACAAAATAAAAGAAAGGCGATATAATTTCAATATTAAAAGAACTAATGTTCTTTTAATATTGAGTTAAGAAAGGAGGGGCAATGCATCATCTCTGCATGAAATGTCATCGGATTACTGATGACCCGATGTTGGTGAAAGATTGTGAGACGGGCTATCGTGCCTTTTGTTGTCCGCATTGTGGTTGCCATGATTCACTTATCCCCATCAGTCTCTGTAAAACGTGTGGCGTACCATTTGAAACGGAGTTTTATTATTTACAAATTTGCCCTTCCTGTCGGCAGGAACTATCAACTAGATTTGAACATCTTTTAGAGGAAAATTTTACTTCTATGGAACGACAGCAATTGAATGAAATATATGATGGTATTGAATTTTAGGAGGTATCAGAATGACAACCAAACAACGTATTTTTTGCGAACAATATCTGAAATTGGAGGACGGTACTGCCGCTGCCATTGCTGCCGGCTACAGTGAAAAAAGCGCTCCTACTACTGGAGCGCGTCTTTTGGCGAAAGCGGAGATCAGCGCTTATCTCACCCAAAGAAAATCTGAAATTGAAAAACAGAATATTGCTGGAAATGACGAAATTCTGGAGTATCTTACGAAAGTCATGCGCAGTAACGATGAAGATGTCACTGTTCGGGATAAAATGCGTGCCGCAGAATTATTGGGGAAAAACGCCTCTCTGTTTTCGGATCATACTCAAATTCCTCAGCGTCCCGTAATTTTTTTTGGTGAAGAAAACATCGCTGATTGATTGGAGGGATTATTTTGAAATGGAAGCTAGGTGAGGATTACTGTGCTCTGGGCCAGGAGATTGAAGAATTGCGGGAGGAAATCGCTAATATATGGAGCCTTTTGAAATCTCCAAGACGCAGCGGTTCGGCATGTCATAATGATGCCATGGCGGAAGGTGTTGCTACGGTAGTTGACTTGGAAAATGTGCTTGAACAAAAGATTCAATCCTATGGGGAGTTACGCTTGAAGGTGGAGTCGGTCATAGAAATATTTCCTTCCATGGAGCGCCGTTTATTGAGAATGCGGTATATTCGGCGATTTACCTGGACCAAAATCGCAAATCGTATGTATTGCGATGAAAGTACCTGCCGGAGAATGCATCGCCGCTTGATACGCCAACTCAATGAGTCAAGCCATAGTTGAATTTTGTCGCTTTTTCATATATAATAAAACAAATATAAAAATTGGAGTATATTATGAAAAAGCGATATATCACAGCGCTCGTTTTAATTGGCGCATTGTTGATGGGAATTGGAACGTTTTGCCTCTTCGGTGTGGAGCGTCTTTACGCTTTGGATGAAACCCAACCCCAGGAGGCCACTGACGTAAAAAGCCAAAGCAGCGCAATCACTTCTGCGCTCTTTGACTTTCAGAAATTGGATATGGAGGGAACCTCTTTATCAATGGAATGTAACGGTCTTCGCGCCATGATATCCGATGATGGCTTTGAGGGACTTATGGTTGTTGGGGATGATGGGGCTTTGATTATGAACAAAGCCTATCTTGAAAGCATTGTAGAACAGGCTGACGATACTGTTGAGTTTTCGCTTTCCGTGAAGGGAAACACCTGTGCTGCAAGAATTAAATCAAATGGAAGTACTATTTGGGGACAATCTGGTCTTTGCATTGTTTCTGTCCCCTATGAAAGCGGTACCTTAACCACAGCAGTGAAAGGGAATCAAGATAGCTATATCGGGAACAGCGCCTATTTTTCCGATGGCTTTGAACTTCGTTGGCAGTTAGGAATTTCGGAGACATATACGATTACTGATAATTTAAAAAGCTTTACCGATATAACCGGGCATTGGGGAAAAAGCTATGTTGAATTCCTGTCTGCACATGGAGTTTTAAACGGTGTTTCCGAAAGTAACTTCCAGCCGGATCGCAGCATTACCCGAGCCGAGTTTGTGAAGATCCTGGCGGTATTATCTAGTGAAGATGTGGCAAGCTGCCAAACGAACCGCTTTACCGATGTTACAAGCGATCATTGGTTTTATCGCTATGTAGCATGGGGAACAGAGCGCGGCTTGGTACAAGGAAAGTCAGCGGATCGGTTCGCACCCAATGCCACCATTACCAGAGAGGAAATGGCCACTCTTTGCGATCGGTATATTTCTTATTACCAGCTTGAGTGTAAAGCGGTACGGGCCGCTACTGATTTCGCCGATGCTCCCGTTATTGGTTCTTGGGCCTTAGATGCTGTAAAACGGATTCAAGCGGCGGGGATCATCAACGGAAGAGATAATAATATGTTTGTTCCCAAGGGAAATGCCACCAGAGCGGAGGCTGCCACCATGTTGTCTAACTTAACTGCCTATATGATGACAATGCCACATTAAATCATACATTAATGTACTCATGGTAGTTGTCTTCTCCGATGGATTGATGTAATGCAATATGAATGCCAACAGTTAAAGCGGAAGCGGCTCTGTCTATGACATGGTCGATGTCTTTGGGAGTTACGGCAAAGTGCTCCCGTTGCTTCATTAAAATGGATTCAGAAATGATTTTGGACGATGCTCCCATGGGAGCATCGTTCTTTGCGTTGCTATCCTGGTGCTCCCGTGGATTTTGGCTATGATGCATAATTTGATCGATGAGGGTTTCCATACGGATCACCGTGGGAACACCTAAGGCTATGACGGGGATTCCCATGGTCTCCCGATTAATGGCAGAACGTATATTGCCGAGACCAGCGCCCGGTGTAATTCCAGTATCAGAAATCTGAAATGAAGTCCCCAACCGCTCCGCGCCCAAAGCAGCCAAGGCATCAATGACAATAATGGCTGAGGCGTTTATTTGATGGGCCGTTGCCGCAATCAGCTCCGCCGACTCCATGCCGGTGTTTGCCATCACATCGGTCCGCAATAATACGGTAGAGCGGTAGCGACCGACAACATCCTTGGCCATGGTTAAAAAGAACTGCCGCGTGGCCAAAGACTTTTGGATGACGGAAGGGCCCAATGCGTCGGCAGTGATGCGTTCATTGCCAAGGCCACAAATGAGAATTGGTGCGTGGCTGTTGTTGGGAGCCAATTTTTCTACCATATCTCGAATGGCATTTCCGGTGGCGAATGCAGCCTCTTCTAGAGCGTCAAAGTCTTCCGATACCATGGGAGCTTCTATTGTAATGTAATGTCCTTTAGGACGTTTCATTAGTCTGGCACCATCTTCATTGAGAATGGTAATTTTTGTAATTTTTGTGAATTTTTGGTTGACAACTTCCTCCTTCACTCCTGGGATTTCAACATCCTGTTCCCCTCTCAAAAGGGCGTGAGCTTCAGCAGCCAAATCGCAGTTCACATGAAGTTCAGAAAAAATACGATGTTCCAACAATTTTCCCTCCGTTTCAAAAATTTTTTTTAAAAAATTCCATTGAAAACTTGCTTTTTCATGCTAAAATAAGTTATTATATAGTGTAAGAAAAAATATGGCGGCAGAAGCTGTTTCTCCGTCAAAATTTTTCTGAAGAAACGGCAAAACTCCGCCGCCCCAAAATAGGGAGAGAGAAACCAAAAGACTCTTCGGGGGATTGGAAGAATCATTGGATTTCTGTTGTTAGATTGTGCAAATGCTTGATAATTATTCTTATTTTGCAAAGTTTTGGAGACGAAATCCGGGACCGTTTCACTGCTGAGAATCAGGTGATTATTTGCGTATTATCGGCGGGAGCCTGAAAGGGCGAAAACTTCACTCAATGGATGGTCATGAGACAAGACCTACTTTAGACAAAGTGCGCGGCGCTGTGTTTAACAGTTTGTACGACGTATCTGAAACAAAAGTGCTGGATTTATTCGGCGGTACTGGCGCCATGGCTATTGAGGCGTTATCCCGAAATGCTGCGTCCGCTGTGATTTGCGATCAATCTCGCGGGGCTTGCAATATTATTCAAAAAAATATTACCGATTTAAACCTTACGTCCCGTGTGGAAATTCGCTGTTGCGATTTCCGGCAGGCATTGCGCTGCGGCGAGTCTTACGATCTGATTATATTGGATCCGCCATATGGCAGAGGCTTGTTAGCAGAGAGTTTAGAATTTATCATCAAATTGGGCTCCTTAAAAGAAAACGGGATGATTGTTGCTGAAACATCGTCGACTGAACCGGAAATTTGCACAAATCCCGCTTTGGTTGCCATTAAAACTAAAAAATATGGCGCAGCCCAAATTTGTTTTTACAGAGTTAATTACGGAATAAAATAATATGAGGTGTAAAAAATGGAAATCTTAAAGTATGTCGATCAGTTGGAAGAAATTGTAGATACTGCAACCAAAGTTCCCCTTACCGGTAAAGTCATGGTTGATGTGGATGAAATGTTCGAGCTTATCGATTTGATTCGTGATAATTTGCCTCAGGAATTGAAAGATGCCCAGTATGCTTTACTGGAAAAAGATAGAATGATTGCCGAAGCCCAGGCTAAGGCAGAAAAAGAATTGGAAAATGCACGAAAAGAAGCCAGAAGTATGATTTCTGAACATGAAATTGTGCGTCATGCCCAGGCAGAAGCTGACGCTTTATTGGAACGTAGCAAGCAGAACGCACTGGAAGTCCGTGAAGGTGCCAGAAGCTATGCCAATGATATTCTTTATCAGATTGAAAATAATCTTGATAAAGCCCTTTACACCGTAAAGAAAAGCAGAGATGAACTGCGTGTCAGCGCCAAAAAGCCCGCTGCTTCTTCCGCAACTGAATATGTAGAAGAGCAAGACTAATTCCCATCATTGCTAGGACTGCAAGAGACCAGACGGGATATTGATAATTAAATAAATCAGGCGGCGCAACCGCGTTTATTGAACCGGAAACCGTGACCGCCTGTTTCTTTATGGGCAAAAATAGCGCCAATAAAAAAGCTAATATACTTTGGCTGATCTTATAGGGAAGATATCTTTTCAGTGTCAAATCCGTATCCCTGATTTGGGATTGTACCTGGATGGTGGTGGAAATTCCTCCAAATGCCAGGATAGCGGAAATGAAGGGAATTGCCAGGCCATTCAGAGAAGCTGTTTGGCTTAGTTCTTTTGTACCGATGGTCATTTCCCAGATGCCGTGGAATAATCCCGTCATGTCTTGAGGTAGAATTGTGTGAATAAGGGCATTGAACATAGAGGTAATTCCCCAGGTATCCATCATGGTAAGCAAAATAATAAAAACTATCATGAGTCCACCGATGAGATTGATGGTGGAGACGCCGTGATAAACAGCATCGGATAAAGCTTTGCCTAAAGAAGGTGTTTGTGTGATAGGGGATACTGCGGTTCTTGGGGACGAAACTTTTTCTCGGGTGAAACCGAGGATGAAGCCTAAAATAAGATTGCTTCCGTAATGAATGGATGCCAAGGTGAGTCCCAGCTGTGGTTGGCCCAGGAAGGATTCCGCCACGACCGATAGGATAAAAAGAGGACTTACGTTGGTGCATAAGCCTAGCATATCTTCAGCTTGCCTTTTGGTAAGCTTCTTTGCTTTCCGCAGGGATGCGATGAGCCCTGCGCTGACAGGGGCCCCTGTGCTATAACCCGTCACCATAATAAAGGCCGCTTCTCCTGGTAAGTGAAAAAGACGTTCCGTTACTGGACGGAAGATTTTACCCATTGATTCTGCGACACCAAAGGTCATGCAAAGATTGCTTAAGATAAAAAAGGGCAGCAAGGCTGGAACCACAGATGCAAACCAAAGTGTTAATCCGTCTTTCGTTGCCGCAGAAACCTCGGTGGGCGCAATAAAAAAGTAAAGCATCATACCCATAAGAAACCAGGGAAATAATCGTTTCAATTTGTATCACCATCTTTTTAATCATGCGTATCTTGTGGGGATTTTTGCCAAAAAAGTCAAAAAATTCCTCTGTTAAAAATATGACTTTTATGTAAGAATATAATAAGCTATATTTGTTTTATCATAAAAACAACAATCAATAGATCAAACAGAAAAACAAAGATCGAAATGAAGTTTTGGAGGTATTTTTCATGAAAATTCTCGTGGTAAACTGCGGCAGCTCTTCTCTGAAATATCAACTCATTGATATGGATGACGAAAGCGTAATGGCAAAAGGCCTTGTTGACCGTATCGGTATCGACAACTCTGTGCTCACTCACAGCCCTTCCGGTAAGGAAAAAATGGAAGTTCGTCAAGATATCCCTGATCATACCGTTGCCATTAAAATGGTATTTGACGCTCTTACTGATAAAGAACATGGCGTTATTGATGATCTTAGCGAAATCGGCGGTGTTGGACACCGTTATGTGAATGGCGGCGTTCTCTTCCCCGAATCCGTTTTGATTACTGATAAGGTTATCGAAGATATGGAAACAACCTTCCCCATGGCTCCGCTTCATAATCCTGCCCACGTTGCAGGGATCAGAGCTTGCGCCAAAGTAATGCCCGGTGTTCCCATGGTTTCCGTGTTCGATACCTCGTTCCATACTTCTACCATGCCCGCCAAGGCATATACCTATGGGATTGACCATAAAGTAGCTGAAAAGTACAGCGTCCGCCGTTATGGCGCTCATGGTACCTCCCATAAATTTGTTGCTCAAAAAACTGCTGAACTTCTTGGCAAACCTATTGAAGAAACCAAAATCATCACCTGCCATCTCGGCAATGGTTCCAGCATTACCGCTGTTGACGGCGGCAAATGTATCGATACCTCTATGGGCCTCACTCCTTTGGCCGGCGTTCTTATGGGTACCCGTTGCGGTGATATCGACGCTTCCGTTGTTACCTATTTGCAGACTCAGGGTGCTGTAAAACCTGAAGAAATGGAAACTTTCCTCAATAAGAAGAGCGGTTTCCTCGGCGTATCTGGTGTTTCCAGTGACCTTCGCAATGTGGAAGAAGCTGCTGCTGAAGGCAATGAACAAGCCCAGATTTCCATGGAAGTTTTCTACTATGGCGTACAAAAATATATTGGCGCTTACGCTGTTGCTTTGGGCGGCGTTGATGCCATCGCTTTCACCGCCGGCATTGGTGAAAACTCCATCTTGGCTCGTGAACGTATTTTGGAAGGACTTGGTGTACTCGGCGTTGAACTCGATAAAGAAGCCAATAATTGCCGTGGTGTTGATAAATTGATCACCACTCCCAATTCCAAAGTGAAAGCTTTCATCGTTCCCACCAATGAAGAATTGGCAATTGCTCGCGATACCTTAGCAATTATCAGCAAATAAATCCTGTTTTATTGGGATTTTAGCGGATAACTCTTGACATTTAGGGAACACTTATATATAATTATTCTGTTATTATGGAAGAAATGCGTATGAGTCCGATGATTATTCGGGTAGATAAACTGAAAAATGTGGCTGGTGGCCGTGAAGCTCTCTCTTTCTCCCTATCGAAAGAAAAATTAAAAGGGCTGACTGATTTATCGCTAAGTGATTCCAAGCCACTGGAATTTCAAGGGAAGGCTGAAAACCTCGACCGCGTTCTTAAGGTTAGCGGCAGTATTTCAGCGCAGTTTACTGCGGAATGCGACCGTTGCGGTGATGAAACCGAATTTACCATTACGACTGATTTTTCGGAATCCTTTACCAATCTTCCGGAAAAAGTGTCCGAAGGGGAAGAAGCAGATGATGATGTTCATTTCTTTGAAGGGGACGTGATCGACCTTCTGCCTTATGTAGAGCAGGCTTTGTTCCTTGCGATGCCCATGAAAGTCCTCTGTCGTGAGGACTGTAAAGGGCTATGCCCCAGCTGCGGACAGAATCTCAACAACAAAGAATGCTCTTGTGATAAATCACCCATTGACCCACGTCTTGCGGTTCTGGCTGATTTGCTCAAAGAGAATGATTAGAAAGGGGTGTAAACAATGGGTGTACCCAAAGGAAAAACTTCTAAATCCAATAAAAGACAGCGCCGCGGAGAAGATAAACTTCGTATCCCTGGCTTGTCTACTTGTCCTCAATGCCATAGTATCAAACGGCCCCATCAGGCTTGCCCTGAATGCGGCTACTATAAAGGACAAGAGGTAGTTAAAGCTGCCGCATCTAAATAAGTCTGGTAAATGCACCTCAACCTTGGGAAGAGGTGCATTTTAACTATGTGATGAAAGAGGGATCACCTTGAAAATTGCCGTAGATATTATGGGAGGTGACCATGCTCCCGAAGAATTGGTAAAGGGCGCTGTCTCTGCAGCGGAGCATAATCCCGATTTGGAATTGATTCTTGTGGGCAGTGAAGATGCTTTTCAGCAACATCTTCCAGTGCTCCCATCGAGAATAGAGGCCATATATTCCCAATCTGTCATGGCTATGGATGAGCCTGTAGATCATCTCAGAAAGAAACGCGACTCCTCCATCTACATGGCCACTGCCTTGGTGCGGGAAGGAAAAGCAGATGCTATCGTTTCTGCTGGAAGTACCGGAGCACAAATGGCCGCTGCCGTGTTGCTTATCGGGCGCATCAAAGGCGTAAGGCGTCCGGCGATTGTCATTCCATATCCTACTTTAGATGGGGATAAGGTAATGCTGGACGGTGGTGCCAATCCTGATGCCACCGTGGAAAATCTGGTTGATTTTGCTGTCTTGGGAAATGCCTATGCCAAGCATCTTCTTCATGTTGACCGTCCTTCGGTAAAGCTGTTGTCTAATGGGACAGAGAGCCATAAGGGAACCGCTGTAATTGTAGAAACCTATCAACGATTGGCTGCTACCAAATGTCTTGCTTTTGAAGGGAATATTGAGGGACGCGACATGATGAAAGGTAATTACGATGTTGTTGTCTGCGATGGCTTTAGCGGTAATGTGGCTCTGAAGCTTACAGAGGGCGTGGCGTCAGCCTTATTTAAATTGGTAAAGGATGAAATTACCGCCACGCTGCCCAGAAAAATCGGCGCCGCTCTGGTGAAACCCGGATTGATGAATTTGAAAAAGCGCCTTGATTATAGCAATCAAGGTGGTGCTCCCTTGTTGGGGGTCAATGGTATTTCAATTATTTGTCATGGTAGCTCTCATGCCACTGCCATTGAAAATGCTATTGTCAATGCCGCCAACTGTGTAGAGCAGAATTTTATAAACCACTTGGCTGAAGCTGTGGCGGAATATACAGCGGAACAGAATGAGGAGCGATAAGTATGAGTACATATGAAAAAATCATAGATATTTTTCAAGAACGACTCGGAATTGCCGATGCTACAAGCATTCGGCCTGATGCCACATTTGAGGAATTGGAAATTGATTCCCTTGATCTGCTGGAAATCATCACCGAAATAGAAATGCAATTTGGTGTCACTATCCCCGATGATGAATTTGGCGATTTTGATAGTGTCGGCCAGGCCATTCAGCATTTAGTTGACATCGTCAATCAGGGCTAATTCCTGTGATTTAAACTGTTACTGAGAGCCTCGCTTTTGAGGCTCTTTTACTTTAAATAAACCAGTGCTATTAAACCTTTGATGATATTGGTTTGTTTAACGAGGTAAATTATGAAGCGAGATAGATTCAGAAAAAAAATCTCAGAATGGGACTTAGAGGGCATCAATGAATCGCTTTTTCAAACAGCATTGATGCATCCCTCCTATGACAGCAGCAAACATCGCAGTAACCAGAGGCTGGAATTTCTCGGCGATGCTGTTTTAGGTCTAATCCTGGCAAACCATCTTTTTGAGAAAAACCCTCAATGCAATGAGGGTGAACTGACCCGTATGCGGGCAAATTTAGCTCAGGAATCAACGTTGGCTCAGGTAGCAATGGAAATAGGACTGGGTGAGATTCTCCTTTTGGGTAAGGGGGAGGAAAAAGATGGAGGCCGCATGCGTCCATCTACTCTGGCTGATGCCATGGAAGCAGTGATTGCATCCATATATCTTTCCTTTGGCATGGAAAAAGCCACGGCTTTTGTATTAAAGAATTTTGGCGCCATGGAAGAGCGCTTGGCTGCTGCGGAACGGCAAATTACTGATTATAAAACCGCCTTACAAGAGTATGCTCAAAGCCTGGGAAGTGAAAATGTGCATTATGAAATTCTTTCTGAGGATGGACCTCCTCATCAGCGCATCTTTTCTGCCGGAGTTTATTATCTCGGTGAACTCTGGGGGGAAGGCAAGGGCCGCTCGAAAAAGGAAGCGGAAAAAGCTGCCGCGGAAATCGCCTACCATGCTATGGCAGCGCGTTTTGCCAAGGATCATCATGGCAAAGCGTAAATTAATACCAATTTTCATTCCTCAAGGTGGCTGCAAAAATCATTGCGTCTATTGTAATCAACAAGGCATTACCGGATGCAATGATATTCCAAGGGAGCACCAGTTAAATGCAATATTTCCTCGAGATACCGACGTTTCCTGGGAGCTGGCATATTATGGCGGTACCTTTACTTCCTTGCCCAGGAACATTATGCTCCGTTATTTGGAGTTTGGATTGACAATGCGTAAGGCAGAGAGAATCGGTTCAATTCGAATTTCTACCCATCCTTCTTATGTGGATGACGATGTGGCTGTGCTATTAAAGCGCTATGGCGTGACTACTGTTGAGTTGGGCATTCAATCCATGGATGATTTTGTGTTGGAAAAAGCAGGAAGAGGCCATGGAAAGAGCGAAATATTAAAAAGCATTGAGATTCTAAAAAGACATGGTTTTCTCGTCGGCGCCCAGTTAATGACCGGTTTGCCTGGGGATAACCGGGAAAAGGTACTTCTGGGAATACGGGAATTATTGCCGTATCGCTTGGACATGGTACGAATTTATCCCTTGCTTGTCCTGGAGGGTACACCATTGGCCAAATTATGGCGGGAGGGCCTTTTTCAACCTCAGACGTTGGAAGAAGCCATAGCTTTGGTGACTGATATGTATGCGATATTTAAGTTCCAGGGAATTCCCGTGATCCGCATGGGCTTGCAGCCTACAGAGGATTTGAACCTTAACAGCAGTTTTCTTTTAGCTGGTCCATTCCATCCCTCCTTTGGATATTTGGTACAATGCAATTTGAAGAAAAAACAAATGGAAATGCTGGCAGAGGGCTATGGGGATGACATCCGGTTTCTGTGCTCCCGTGAGGATATGCCGTTGCTGTTTGGAGAGAAACGCAAGAATGTCGAGGCATTTTCTAAAAAACGCCGCTGTGGTGTTTCCGCTGTTTCTTTGGAGCGCGGTACCGTGGCACTTGCTCCCTTTGATAAAAAACAACGGGAGCATCGAATCAGAACTTTGACTGAGCGAGAATTTCTCGCAGAATATATGAAACAACTACAATTTTGGAGTGAAATGTGTATTTAAAAACACTGGAATTACATGGATTTAAATCCTTTGCCGATAAAACCTCCATTGACCTGCAAAAAGGTATTTCCGCCATTGTGGGGCCTAACGGTTCTGGGAAGAGCAACGTGGTAGAAGCCATTCAATGGGTTTTGGGGGAACAAAAAGCAAAGTCCCTCCGTGGCCATAAAATGGAGGATTTGATTTTTAATGGCACCAAAACCAGAAAGCCCATGGGCATGGCGGAGGTCAGCTTGATTTTAGATAACAGCGATTTTGGTTTTCCGTTGGACTATAGCGAAATCAAGGTTACACGCAGATTGTACCGTTCCGGTGATGGAGAATATTTGATTAATGGCAAAAACTGCCGTTTGAAAGATATTCATCAACTGTTCTCCGACAGTGGCATCGGCAATGATGGCTATTCTGTCATCGGTCAGGGGCGTATTACACAGATTGTCGAAGCTCGCCCTGAGGAACGCCGTGCCATGGTAGAGGAAACCGCCGGTGTGGTAAAATATCGGGAACGGAAAAAAGAGGCCTTACGGAAAATCACTGGCGCTGACGATAATCTTTTGCGGCTGGCTGATATTATGACAGAGATTGAAAGCCGTTTGGGACCTTTGGAACGGGATTCCGAAAATGCCAAAAAATATCTGGAATACAAAAAAGAAAAAGATAACCTTTCCATCGGGATTCTGGCGGAGAATGCTTTGGATGCCAGGGAAAAGCTGGAGAACATCACTCTGGAAAGCGAAAAAATTCATGGCAAATGCGACGAAGTCTCCGCCGCGGTGATGGCCGAGGAGGCCGCCTTTGAGCAACGAAAGTTGTCTCTTGAGCGAATGGATGACTTGCTGCAAGAAAAGCAGCAATCTTATCACGCTTTGAGCCATAATACGCAGCAAGCCGAAGGAGAAATGAAGTCCATGGACAGCCGCTTGGTGGGATATGGAGAAAAATGTACTCTATTGAACCAGGAAATTTCCTCTCTCCGTGAAAAATCTTCTGCTATGATGGCTGATATGACAGATCGACAAAAAGAGTTGGCAGTCTTATCCGCCCAGGTTACGGAATTGAAATCGAAAATGAGCGAGCTGGAAACCCGTCGAGTTTTGGAAGAAGAGGAACTGTTGAAAGCTGAAGCTGCCATGGAACGTCTGCGGGGTGAAGCTTTTGACAAAACAAGGGAAGTAAGCCAGCGTAAAAATGAACGTGTCGCTTTGGAACAGTCTTTATCCTCCCTTGCTAAACGATTAGAATCTCTGTCGGAAAAAAGCCGGCGCTACGATGAAGAAGAAGAAATTCTCATGACGCGTATGGAGGAAATCAATGATTTTCTTGATGGGCTTTTATCTCAGGAGAATGAAGTTAATCAGGAGATTTCATTGTCTGTCAGCCGCCTGGACAATATGAAAAAGAAGATTGCCTCCAAGCGAGAGTATGGCTTGTCTTTGAAAATGGAAATCAGCCGCAGTGAAGCTCGTTTGAAGGTTCTGGAGGAACTGGTATTTAAGCGAGAGGGCTTTTATCCCGGCGTCAAAGCGGTATTGGAGGAAAGCTCCAAAGGCCGTCTTTCCGGCATTCTTGGAGTGATGGCGGAATTAGTAAAAGTGGATAAAGACTATACTGTGGCGATTGAAGCGGCTTTGGGGGGAGGATTACAGAACCTAGTGGCTGAAACCGGGGCGGCGGCGGCGACCGCTGTGGCCTTTTTGAAACAAAACCGCCGTGGAGTCGCTACTTTTTTGCCTTTGGATATGCTTCGCGTTCCGCAGAGGAAGCCGTTGCCCAAGGAAATCACTTCCCATCCCTCGTTTTTAGGGGTGGCGGCGGATCGGGTCAACAGTTCCCAGAGGGTTCGGCCAGCGGTGGAATATCAGTTGGGAAATACTTTAATTTTCAGTAATCTCCACGATGCCGTTGAAATTGCCCGTAAGGTGAAAACTTCTTTCCGTTATGTTACCTCCGACGGCGATATGATCAGTGGCGGCGGCGCCGTCAGCGGCGGCAGCCGTGATACGAAAAAGAGCAGTTTTTTGCAGCGTCAAAGTGAAATTGACGAACTGCATCGTAAGCTTTCCGAGGGTACGGCTAGGATTGAAATCGTGCAGCGTGAATCGGAATCCTTGGCTGAAGAAAAAAATACCTTGGAACACAGTCTTAGCCGATTGGAACAGAGGAGAGCGGCGTTGCAAAAGGAAAAGACCTCCTTTGATAGTGAGGTGCAGAGTATTGATTCCCGTCGGGAGATTTATATGAAAGAGCGGGAAGCCCTTGCCATGGATGTAAATCAACTTCAGGAGGAGCAACGGCTGAATCGGGAGCATTTGGAAGATTTGGTTGCCATCATTGAGACACTGCAAAAAGAGGAATCTGTCTTGATGACAGAGATCGAGAACAGAGAGTCCGCCTTTAAGTCCGCCAAAGATTTGGAGGATCAAGGCCGCAGCGCCTTTACGGATTTACGGATTGCTTATACCGAGCAGAGAGTTGCTCTGGGAAATTGTAAGGATAACCTTAGCCGTATGGAAAAGGAATTGTCAGAGCTTTCAACTTCCCAAGAAGCAAAGGAAAACGAGCGCAAGGATACTATGAAAGCCCGGGATGAGGCAGAAGAACGGCGAAAAGCCTTGCGGGAAGAAGTGATTTCTCAAAACCGTTCCTTGGCTGATTTCTCTATGGAATTGGAAGAAATGAAGGCGCAGCGAGAGGAATCCTTTGCTTTGAAAAACCAGGCGGAGCAGCGCTTAAAGGAAATGCGCAAAGAGGAAAACGAGCTAAAGGAAAAGGACCATCAGCTTTCCTTAAAGCGTGAGCGCTTATCGGTGGAAGTGGAGCAATGCGAAGCCCAACTGTGGGAGGATTTTGAGATGGTACTGGCCGATGCAATGGTTTACCGCCGTCTCGATTTGACCCAAAAGGCCAAGAAAGAACGGTTGCGGGAGCTGAAAGAGCAAATTTCCGTGTTGGGCAATGTGAATGTTGGCGCCATTGAGGAATTTCAAACTGTGTCGGAGCGGTACAAATTCTTAACGGAGCAGCGTGACGATGTTTTAGAAGCCAAGGCTGCTTTGGAAAAAGTTGTCAATGAAATGGATGAAATCATTACGGCCCGCTTTGCCGAGACTTTTCAGAAAATTGACGAGAGCTTTCGGGAAACCTTCCCAGCATTTTTTCGGGGAGGCCATGGGGAGCTTCGTCTAACCGATCCCGACAATTTGTTGGAAACCGGAGTAGAAGTTATTGTGCAGCCCCCCGGCAAACGATTACAGCATCATGGCTTGTTGTCTGGTGGGGAACTGGCTCTTTCTGGTATTGCATTACTTTTTGCTATATTAAAGGTAAAATCCAGTCCTTTTTATGTGCTGGATGAAATCGATGCTGCCCTTGACGATGTGAATGTGCACAAATTCGGTGCTTACCTTCAAGAATATGGCGCGGACAGCCAATTTTTGGTGATTACTCACCGCCAAGGTACTATGGAATCAGCGCAGGAATTATACGGTATTACCATGGCGGAAGAGGGAGTTTCTAAAACCGTCTCCGTCAGATTGGAACAGTAATCATTGACGAAAGGAGTTACTATGGGTATTTTTGACAAACTCAAAAGCGGCCTGGGAAAAACCCGAGGCGGCATTGGCGGAAAAATCGCCTCTGTGCTCACCGGGCGAAAAATTGACGAGGAAATGTTTGACGAGCTGGAGGAAGCCCTCATCGAAGCTGATATGGGAATTGCTACTGCCATGGATCTTATGGATATTCTACGAAACCGTGTGAAGACGGAGAAAATCAAGGATACCGAAACATTGAAGCAGGCTCTCTCCGAAGAAATCTGCAAAATTTTGGAACGGGGACAATCCGATTTAACCTTTGAAAAAGGCAGCCTGAAAGTATTGTTGGTGACTGGCGTCAATGGCGTGGGGAAAACAACCTCCATTGGGAAGATTGCCGCGCGACTCCATAATGAAGGATACAAAGTGTTGCTTTGCGCCGCTGATACCTTTCGGGCCGCCGCCGCCGAGCAGCTGGAAATGTGGGCCAAACGGGCCAATGTGGATATTATTCGCCACGGCGAAGGAGCGGATCCTGGCGCTGTAGTTTTTGACGGCATCAAAGCTGCCCAAAGCCGCCACTCTGATGTGTTAATCATTGATACCGCGGGACGGCTCCAAAATAAAAATAATCTTATGGCGGAGCTTGGAAAAATCAAACGAATCCTCGACAGAGAACTGCCTGACGTGCCGGTGGAATCTTTGCTTGTGCTAGATGCTTCCACCGGGCAAAATGCCATCAGTCAGGCCCAAGCCTTTAAAGAAATTGTAGATATTAACGGTATTATTTTAACGAAAATTGACGGCACTGCCAAAGGCGGCATCATTGCGGGGATTATTGATGAAATGAATATCCCTGTGCGCTATATCGGCGTTGGAGAGGCTGTTGAGGATCTCCAGGATTTTGACGCAAAAGCCTTTGGGCAAGCGCTTTTCAATACGGAACAGGAAACGGAGGAATAATCAATGGGTAAAATTGCAATCATAGGCGGCACCGGAGTTTATGACCCCAGTATTTTAGGGGATGTGAAAGAAGTCGGCGTTTCCACGCCCTATGGCATGATGAACGCCGTCACTGGCAATTATCAAGGCTTTGACGTGGTGTTTATGAACCGCCATGGCAAGGGGCATTCGGTGCCCCCACATATGATTAATTATCGCGCCAATATCTGGGGCTTAAAAGAATTGGGTGTCACCAAAGTGATGGCCACTGCGGCAGTAGGTTCCCTGAATCTGAAAATGGCTCCGGGGCATTTCGTGTTCCCAGACCAATACCTGGAATTTACCAAAGCCAGACAATGCACCTTTTTTGACGGCGGTGAAATGGGTGTGGTTCACACCGACATGACGGAGCCTTATTGTCCGCATCTGCGGAAGGCTTTGACTCAGGCTACGGAGGAAATCTCCCACGCTGCCCATGACGGTGGGGTATACGTCTGCACCGAAGGTCCCCGTTTTGAAACTCCCGCTGAAATTAAGATGTACCGCCATATGGGAGGCGACCTTGTGGGGATGACATCTTTTCCCGAAGTAGCTTTGGCTCGTGAAGTGGGAATGTGCTATGCCACCATTGCCATGGTAACCAATTACGCCGCCGGCGTCAGTCCCACCCATTTGACCCATGAGGAGGTACTGGAGGTTATGGCGGAGAATTCCTCTACCATTAAATCGTTGCTCTTGGCGGCCATTCCCCTCATTGCCAATGACGGAGACTGCCAGTGCCGCGGAGGAAAATAATGGCCGGAGGGCAAATTGATGAAGCACATTGAATGGAAAAATCATCGTCTTTATTTGCTGGATCAACGCCTTTTGCCCGGCGAAGCCAAAATTGTCCCCTGCGAAACCGTAGAGGACGTATGTGAAATGATTCGGACGTTGGCTGTGCGGGGAGCGCCGGCCATCGGTATTGCCGGGGCTTACGGTATCGTCATTGCCGCGGAAGCCTGGAATGAATCTCAGGGTAATTTCTATGACCATATGGACGCGGCGGATAGCGCCATCGCCGCAACTCGTCCCACTGCTGTCAACCTTTTCTGGGCTTTAGGTGAAATGAAAAAGATTTGGCAATCCGCTTCGCTTTCCGAAGCGCCGCGTCTTTTGTTGGAAAAGGCTCAAGCCATCGAAAAGGACGATATTACACGCTGTAAAGCTTTGTCGGACTATGGCGCCACGTTAATTCCTGAAAATGCTCGTATCTTGACTCATTGTAATGCCGGGGCTTTGGCGACAGGAGGTTATGGCACGGCTTTGGGCATCATTCGCCGTGGCTATGAACAGGGAAAGGTCGCCATGGTTTATGCCGATGAAACGCGCCCCCTGCTTCAAGGGGCACGTCTTACAGCCTATGAACTGATGGAAGACCATATCCCCGTAACCCTTATTACCGACAATATGGCCGCTTATATGATGGGACAGGGGAAAGTGGATATGATTATCACCGGCGCTGATCGCATTGCCGCTAACGGTGATGCCGCTAATAAAATCGGTACTTACGGTTTGGCGGTTTTGGCCCAATATCACAAAATTCCTTTCTATATTACTGCGCCGCTTTCAACTTTTGACTTGACGACGGCCACAGGAAAGGATATTATCATAGAAGAGAGAAACGGTGATGAAGTCCGCTCCCTGGGCGGCGTTTTCACCGCTCCCCAAAGAGTGCCTGTGGTCAATCCGGCTTTTGATGTCACACCGCATGAGTTGATAGCAGCGATTATCACAGAAAAAGGGGTTCTCCGCGGGGATTATCAAAAAGGAATCGCAGAAATGTTGGGATAAGCAATGGCAATTTTTATCAAAGATATTTTATACCTGCCCATGACCGGTAGGGGAGAACTGCATAAAGGGTCCATCCGTATCGAAGGACAACGCATCACCGCCATGGGGGATATCACTCCCAAATGGGGCGATGAGATTATCTATGGCCAGGATAAATGCGCTCTGCCTGGATTCGTGAACTGCCATACCCATGGAGCCATGACCATGCTGCGGGGCTATGGCGAAGGCCTTCCTTTACAGCAATGGCTGAACGATGTCATCCGTCCTGCCGAAGAGCGGCTTACCGGGGAGGATTTTTATCTGGGGAACCTTTTGGCCCAGTTGGAAATGCTGAAGGGCGGTACTACCTGCTATGCTGATATGTATTTTGATCCGGAATCCGCCATTTGGGCTGCGGAAACCAGTGGCATTCGGGCAGTACTGGGAGCGGGCCTGGTGGATTATGACGGCCATGGCGAGCATTACCTCCGTGACGCTGTGCGGCTTTTTCATGAGCATGAAAACGATTTGGAGGGGCGCATCCATTTTATGTTGGCTCCCCATGCTGTGTATAGCTGCTCGGAAGCGTATTTGAAGCAGATATCTCAAACCGCCCAGGAGCTTCACTGTCCCATCCACATTCATGTAGCGGAAACCCGGAAGGAGCAAGAAGAGTGCTTGCAGCTTCGTGGAAAACGAGTAATTCCTTATTTAGAGGATACCGGAATTCTTGATCTTAAAGTTATTGCGGCCCACATGATTCATTTAGAGGAAGATGAGATGAAGCTGGCAGGGGAGAGGGACCTCCATGCCATCCATTGTCCTCAAAGCAATATGAAATTGGCGTCAGGAATTTTTCCCTACGAGAAACTGAAAAAACATGGCGTCAACATTGCCCTGGGAACCGATGGCGCCGCCAGCAATAATGATCTCGACATGGTGGAGGAAATGCGTACTGCCATGTTGTTGCAAAAGGTTGCCCAGATGAACCCCAGTGCAGTCAGCGCCTATGACGCCTTGGCAATGGCCACCATTAATGGCGCCAGGGCCTTGGGACTCGATGGTGAGATTGGCACCTTGGAGGTTGGAAAAAAAGCTGATATTGCTATTATTTCCCTATGGCATCCTCATTTTTACCCCCGTACTGAGCAGAATGATATCCTTAGTCATTTGGCTTATTGCGCCAAAGCCGGCGATATTCATACGGTGATTGTCAACGGCAAAGTCGTTGTTCGGGATAAAAAGAGTCTTAACATTGATGAGGGAAAGCTTTATCAACAGATACAGCGCCGTGCAAAACGCTTATAAATATTAACATAAAAAAACCACTGCATGTTGCAGTGGTTTTTTTATGTTGAGCTTATGAGCGGAATAACGATGGTTTAATATGGCGCATCATATCCTCAATTTCTTTTAATTCCTCGCAGGTACCATCTGCGCCCGAGGAAAAGCAGAAGTCGTTGGTAACGGGATTCCCTCCAATAATGATTTTAATATCCTTACGCAAGCCTGCGACTTCCAGCTTATGAATGGTTTCAACAATCATATTAATGGTAGTAGTCAGCATGGCGGAAAGCGCCACTACGTCGGGTTTATGTTCAATGACCGCTGCTACAAAGTCTTCGGGATAAACATCAATTCCCAGATCGATGACCTCCATTCCAAGGCTTTCTAAGGTCATTGAAACAAGGTTTTTACCGATATCGTGTAGATCACCGGCAACGGTGCCGATCACGACCTTACCTCTGCTTTTACGGTGGGCCTCGCTAAGGTAGGGTTCCAATACATGTAACCCTGCGTGAACCGCACGGGAAATAATTAAAACCTCGGCGGTGAAAATTTCATTCATCTTCAATTTTTGATTGATGATTTTTAACGGAGATAATAATCCTTCCCCTAGAATCTCTCCTGGATCAATGTCTTTTTCAATGGCAATGGTGGTCAGTATTTTTACTTTGTTTGCCTGACCATTTAACACGGCTTCTTGAATGCATTCAATATCTTCTCTACTCATGGTAACTGCCTCTTTTTATATTCTCTTGGACTAATGCCTTCCACTTTTTTAAATACTCTGGAAAAATAGCTGATATCCTCAAAGCCGGAATCAAGGGCGGCTTCGCTGATACTGGTGCCGCTTTTTCCCAAAATGGACTTTGCGTTTTCTAAGCGAATATAGGTAATATAATCGGTAATGGTATACCCAAAGGTTTGACTAAAAATGTGACTTAAATAGCTGGGACTGAGGTGAACCACTTCAGCAATGGAATTGATGGACATTTTTTCGCGAAAATGTTCCTGAATATATTCTCCCGCCGCATATACAGCTTGTAGATTATCGCTGCCCTTAGATTTCTTTACTTCTTCCGAGAAAATTCCTACGACATTTTTAGTCCAGTAACAGATTTCTTCTGTGGTGCCTTTGGCGTAAAGCTCTTCATAGAAACGGCTGTTCAATGAGCGAATTTCCTTGGAATCCATGCCGCCGTCAACTGCGGCCCTGGAGATCATCACCAGCAACTCAATAATTCTGGCTTTAACATCACCAATATCACCGGTGTTATGGTTCATTATTGAAATTAAAAGGTTGTCCAAAAGTTTTTCTGCGGAATCTTTCTCACCACTGCGTACTTTTGCCATTAACTCCCGTTCTTTCCCTTGGAGGGATAGACCATCGGCTAAATTTTTTGTCATTTTATATTTATTCTTTTTCTTGGATTCACTGATCTCTTCCGAAAGCAATGCCTGATAGGTTGCTATGCTTTTTTGTTCCGCGAAAAAGGTGGATTCGTGATTCATAATTTGGTTGGCAATGACAAAGAGCAAATCCGTAATGGCCTGTACTTTATCGCTGGGCAACACGTTAAGCTGCAATGCCGCCATTTTTACTTCGGAAATATTAACATCAAGGTCCTTGACCATCATGCCAATTTCATCAAGGAAATAGTCTTCAGGTTCCCACATTAAAACCTGTCCGCAAATAACAGCGCCCTGGTGTTTATTGATGATGATAGGAACTGCCCAGGCCACCAAACCGGCATGGCACCGAAAAACATAAGGTTCTCCATATTTCGCAGCTTCACGGCCCGCACGGGCATAGGAACGGCGACATTTCTGACGTCCGTTGGGATCTGCTTTAATGAATTGACAAAATTTGCAGTCGGGAACATAATTCTCTGTGCTAACTACAGTGTTTCCTTCTTTATCGACCAAAGAAGCTTTGAGTCCGCTAAATGTTGAAAAAGATTGTAAGGTTTTTTCTAGGAATTCTTTTTCTGTACTGGTATCCAGCCATTGAAATTCGGAGTTTCCCATTTTTGCTCATCTCCTCTGATAACCTAACGGTTCCTAATGCTTCCTATACAACAACATCCTCTGACTTAGTTTTCTACATCGTTTCATTTCATTATACTCCATTGAAGTACAATGAACAATCATAATTTTATAGAAATCGATAAAAATGCTTTTGGTATGGCACTTTTGGGTGAAAAAAGAGCCTTAAGGGGAAAGTAGTTCTTTCCCCTTGAGGCCGAATAACTTATGGAGAGAGTATTAATAAATTATGGAGAGTTATGATTTTCCTAAGCGTCCTTAGGGCGCTAATTAAAGATCATACCATTCGGGTTTGAATTTGTCGCTAGCGCAAGCTTTCTTCATTTCAGCAGTGAAAGCTTCAACGTCGGTGGTTACGCTGCTGAGGGAAGCTTCCATAACATCAAGATATCTGTATTCTCTATCAGCCAAAACGAGTTCTTTGTTTTCGTAACCTTTTCTGAGGGCATCAATGGTGGCCAAAGCAGCAGCTCTGGTTCTTTCGAAATGGCCTTTAGCGGCAACGATTTTCTTGGAAATTTCGAATACAACTTTGGGATCCATGATGTAGCCATGGGGTTCCAAGGCTCTGTCGGATTCAACAAAGATTTCTTTGAGAACATCAGCTTTACCAAGTTTGGTAGCGGTGTTCATCATGCGGCAATCATAAACCAGTTGTTCGGTATAAACTGTGGGAGCCATGCCGCCGAGCAAGCGGATGTTTTGAACGGATTCGTTGGACCACATATCGCACATTGCACCAACGATGTTACCAACATGGGAGCTATGAGCGCAAGCGCTGGTACGACCTTCCATGGAGATGGGGGTACCGGTGATAGCTTTCATGTAAACGCCTTCATAACCGCAGTCTTTGTCGGGACCAACAGCGCCGGCTTCGATAGAAACCATGGTACGAACAGCGTTCATTACGCGGTCAACAGCAGCGCAGGTGCGGGGGATGAGGCCTTGGTTGCCAAGAACCATAGCAGTGTTTGCAAAACCGCAAGCAGTGTCACCAGCAGGGATAGCGTCTTTTTCTTTACCGATTTTAACGATTTCATCCCAGAGGATACCCATGTCTTTGCAGCCAACAACACCCAAAGCAAAGAGGATTTTGTCCATTTCGCCCATCATGAGAGCATCATCATGGATATGTTTGCCACCGATGGATTCGATAGCCATCAAGTCGGCACCGGCTTCTGCGCCGCCAGCAAAGGTTTCCATGATAGCATCCCAATGCATACCATGATACATATGTTCAAGGCCTTTACCTTCACGAATGTCAACGGGAGTATTTCTTACGATAAATTTGGTGTTGGATTTGGCTTCGTATTCTTTGGCAACGTCAACAACAGTTTTAACAACTTCGATACCCCATTTGGGATTGAAAGTACAGTTGGGGAGCAATTCGATTTCGAAGCAAAGAGAGGGAGCGCTCAATTCGATGGCTTTTTCGCAAGCACCGGTGGTCATTTCTTTGTAGTGCTGCAAAACTTTGGGCATGGTTTCTTCGGTGATCTGCATCATGGGCAGAGTGTAGTTCAATTCGGGAATAACATTGCCACCGCCGATTACGAGACCGTTTTTGCAGGTAACGGGTTTCAAAGATTTACCAAAGATAAGTTCATCAGCGCTTTTGTAAGCCAATTCGTTAAATTCTAATCTTGCCATTATTAAAATCTCCTTTTCATTTTTATCTTTTTTTTGTACTTTTTTTAGATAATTTTACAAAAAATTATCCTTGCAACAAAATCGGAGATTTGCTATTATCTATTATAGTTTGAGTTAGCAAAAATACGAAATGTTGCGCAAAGGTTATCGTAGAAACACTGCCCTCCTTTCGTATGAAACAGCTATAGCTTTACTTTTTTTAATAAAAGCTTATGTGCAGTAAGCTTTTATTTTTTTATTGGAAAAAACTTGCCAAAGAGTCTTTATGTAAGTCTTTTCCGATAAAGCATAAGCTGGCTTTGAGGTCTTTTTTATCATTAGGCAGGATTTGGATTTCTCCATCTACATAATGGAATTCGAGGAAACTTTCATTCTCTTTTTCCTTTACAAAACCCTTTGCCCGTATGATCTCACCAAAATTATTTGTCCGTAATGAGAGAAGCTTTTGATTTAATTCGCGTTCCGTCAAAGCAGAATTACTATAAAAGGAATAGCTGCTGAAGCCCTGGTGACTACGGTCTCTTTTCTTTTCTTTTAGAGCTTTGCCTACCAAAACCTTTCCCGGGATTGAACCATCGCCGGTAAAAATTTCTAGCAACTCTTCATCGCTGATATCATTCCAATCCTTTGCGATGATTTCCTTTCCATGAAATAAATCGCTTAGTTCCTCCACAACTTCAAGAATTTCGTCTTCACCCATTTGGGATGTCTTGCTGAGCATTAGATGAGCAGCGTTGTCGATTTGGTTGGTAAGGAAATTCCCAAATCGCACTTGATGGTCTTTAAAATGGGGGCCATCAATGACCGTTACCACACCACCGATTTCATAAGCGTCACTGATTTGATAGTAACGGAATAACTCAAATACTTCGCTCAGAATAAAAATTCCAGATGGTTCTAAAATAATGCGATCCGGTTTTACTTGCTCTGCAATCATAATTAAGGTGTCAATGAATGTCCCTTTAAGACCACAGCATAAGCAACCTTTGTTGATTTCGTAAATATCAAGATCGCCTACTTTTAAAATGTCTTTATCAATCCCAATTTCTCCAAAGTCATTTTCAATGAGAATGACTTTCTCGTCTTGATGGGATAGGGCTTCCAAATATCGTTTGATTAACGTTGTTTTGCCGACTCCCAGAAATCCGGAAACGACATCCATTTTAATCATCATTCATCACCCCATCTGTCAAATTGGCTTTGTGAATTTTTTTAAAAAGCGAGTGGAATAATTTGTTTTTACACTGTAATTATAACACGGGTTTTGTGCTTTGGCTAGGATAGTCGTTTAAAAATCCAGACAATTATGCTTAAATTCAATAATTTGCAAGTAGAAAAATCCAAAATAGCATGATTATGCTATGGGTAGCGCTAAATAGTACAATTTTTAGCAAATTAGGATATGTATGTTTTTTTGCGCAAAAATCGTACTTTCATTTTGTGGCCACAAAAACAGTGTTTGATTTTTTGTCCTGACATAATACCTGCATATGCCAATATTTACAAATGATAGTTCCTGTGCTACAATGAATTTAGATGAATCGTAATAAGAAGAAGCCATTGGCATTTCTTCCATTACGTTATTTTTTGGCCTGTTTTTTGCAGTATCGTTATTTCCCTCATTTTTCTATCTTCATGCAAAAGTATGAAGCCGCGAAGTGTGGCCGGATGTAAAAGGAATAAAACAGAAATGATAAAATCCCGAAAGTGTATACAAAATGTTTTACCATATCGACCAGGGAAATCATTGGAAGATTTAAAAAAGAATTTTGGACTTTCTGAAATTCATCAGCTTTCCACGAATGAAAACCCTTTGGGACCGTCGTCTTCCTCTATCGAAGCCGTGCGTGTGGCTTCCTTACGATCTGCCCGCTATCCCAATGGCTATAGCTTTGACCTTCGCAGTGCTTTGGCGAAGCATCTTGGCGTAGCGGTAGAGCGCCTGATTTTTGGTGCTGGTTCCAATGAAATTTTAAAGCTTTTATGCTTGGCTTACCTTGATCCTGATGACGAAGTTATAGTTCCTCATCCTTCCTTTGGGGAATATGGCCGTTTGGCTACTGTTTGTGGCGCTAAATGTAAAGCGATTCCTTTGAATGGAAATTTTGTTGCGGATCTTCCTGCTATGGCATCGGCCATTAGCAGCCGTACAAAAATTATTTTTATTTGTAATCCCAATAATCCCACCGGCACTGTTGTTGACCAGCGTTCCATGCGTCAGATGCTCTACCGCATTGGCGAAGATGTGATGGTGGTTTTGGATGAAGCATATCACGAGTATGTTGATGATCCCAATTCTCCAGATGGTATTGCTTTACAAAAAGAATTTCCTAATGTCGTTGCTGTGCGAACCTTTTCCCATGCTTATGGTTTGGCAGGACTTCGTATTGGTTATGCCGTCGCCCATGAGTCTGTAGTATATGAAATTGATAAGGTACGGGAACCTTTCCATATCGGGTCAGTATCTCAGGCTGCGGCTTTAGCAGCTTTGAATGATAGAGAATATTTGGAGAAAAGCATTCTCTACAACCGAATGGAACGGGATTTTTTGGTCGAGCGTTTGCGTGAGATGGGCCTTGCGGTTTTAGACAGTCAAGCGAATTTCCTTTTGGTTGATGTGAAGACGGACGCTGTTCGTATCTTCAAAGGCCTACTGAGGCGCGGCGTCATGGTACGAAGTGCCGATGCTTTTGGTTATCCTACCGCCATTCGTGTTTCCATTGGACTGCGGGAAGAAAATAATTATTTTTTGAAGGCCCTGATGGAATGCCTTGCTTAAGGAATTGAAATATAACAGACTGACAACATTGTTGAAGTGACCCCAAAAGTTAGAGAATAAAAAAAGCAAAATTGTTCAAGCAACTGAAAGGGCTT
>CAZWWH010000014.1:0-53727 GCA_964637365.1 uncultured Peptococcaceae bacterium | reverse complement strand
AGGAAAAAGAAATCCGCCGTTTGAAGAAAGAAAACGATTTTCTGGAGGAAGCCAGTGCTTTTTTCGCCGCGAGCCGTCTGAAGTCAGCAAAAACGAAAGAATGAAGTTTATTGCCTTAAAAACGGAAGACAGCAAATTAAAAGGGGAAATCGCCTTTTGCTGCAGGGTTCTTTATGTCAGCAGGCAGGGATTTTATCAGTATCTTGCAAATAAAGACCGTCCATGGAAGTATCAGCCGCTGGCAGATGCCATGATGGAGATACTTAAGGAAGATGAATGTAATGACACCTATGGGCGGATCCGTATGTATCAGGCATTGAACCTGAAGCACTCCGAAACGGTTGATATTCCCAGTGAACGTACTGTTTACCGCATCATGGAAGAGATCGGGATCAGCCATCATCCTAAACGCAAGCCGAACGGAATTACGAGAGAAGACCGGGAAGCCAGAAAATCAGAAGATCTTTTAAAACGGGATTTCAGGGCGGAGAAACCGCTGACCAAATGCGTAACAGATATAACGGAGATCAAGGCCAGCGATGGAAAACTTTATGTTTCCGCTGTTTTTGATTGCTTCGATTCCAGTGTGATCGGTTTAGCGATGGATACCAACATAAAAGCACCGTTATGTGTGCAAACACTGGAAAATGCCGTCAAAGCGTATCCGGACATCCGTGGAGCAATCATTCACAGTGACAGAGGGAGCCAGTATACCAGTCAGATTTACCGGGAATCGATCAGATATTGCTGCATTGGATGCCAAGCGGGCCAAGCTGGTTGATATGAGGCTGGAAGAAATCATTGACAAAGATACTTATGAGCAAAAGTATTTTGATTTAAGTAGCCAGATCAAGCAACTTCAAAAACAAAGATCGAGTTTGCAGGAATCCGCCGAAACTGAAAACACTATGAAAAAGCGGATTGCAGAGTTTCGCAGGACGTTGGAAGAAAACGAAGTGCTGGACACATTTGATCGCTATGTTTTTGAAAGCATAGTTGAAAAAGTCATTGTGGGAGGATATGATGAAGATGGGAATGTAGACCCATTCAAACTGACATTTATTTACAAGACTGGCTTCAAAAGTAGTTTGGATGGCACCAACTTTAAGCCGCCAAGAAAGAATAGCAAGGCAGCAAGATAAAGCGCCGGTTTGTGTTCCGATACAACCGACGAGGTAAAAACAACGTGTTCCTATCATAGTGACAACACATATTGAGTTATATCATATAATCGTTTGCATATCTTTCTTTTTGTTTGTCCAGAATATCTTGTAAGGTAATATGATCGAGGTAGTCGTTTATGACTCGATTCAATCCTTGCCATACGGAGAGAGTTGCGCATTCATTGCTGCGTTCGCATTGATTGGGTTCTTGATCCAAACATGCGACCGGCGCTAAACTTCCCTCGGTTACCCGTAAAATATCGCCTACCGTGTACTTATCCGGAGACTTTGCTAATTTATAGCCACCTTGGAATCCTCGGTTTGTTTGCAAAAAGTCTGATTTGTTCAGAATAGGCACGATCTGTTCCAAATATTTTTTTGAAATTCCTTGGCGATTCGCGATATCCTTAAGAGCAATGTAGCCGTTATTTTGGTGTTCGGCAAGATCTACCAGCATCCGCAGAGCGTATCTTCCTTTTGTTGAAATCTTCATAGAATTACACCTCGCTTCATAACCCTATAATAACATATTTTTAGTAGGTTTTCAAGAAGATTATTCATGCTCCGGTAAATAAAAAAAAGGGAAAATGATTGATAAATAGAATTATTTCATTGTTATATTCAAATTTAGGAGATGATAGTCATGGAAGTTATCGATTTTCACACACATATTTATCCCAATCCCATTGCTAGAATCGCAACAAAAAGCATTTGCAATTTTTATGATTTAAAATCCAACCTTAATGCGACCTCCGAAGTGCTGCGTTCTTTGGGGAAGGAAGGTGGAATCAGCAAATTTGTGCTGCTTCCCGTAGCATTGAAGCCTCAACAGGTTGGTGAAATTAACCACTTCATCGCGTCGGAGGCCGCCGCCCATGAAGAGTTTATTGGTTTTGGTACGCTTCATGCGGCCATGGATGACCCCCTATCGGAAATTGAGAAGCTGCAGGATTTAAATTTAAAGGGAATCAAGCTTCATCCTGATACCCAACAATTCCCCATTGATGATGAACGTTTATATCCAATTTATGACGCTCTGCAGGGACGTTATCCTGTCCTGATCCACTGCGGTGACCCTCGTTATGACTTCTCTCATCCAAGACGTTTAAAGAAGATTTTGCATATGTTTCCCGATTTGACGGTAATTGCCGCCCATTTGGGCGGATGGTCGGTTTTTGACGAAGCCATGGAGTGTCTTGAAAACGAAACCTGTTATCTTGACATCTCCAGTTCCATCATGTTCTTAGGGCAGGCGAAGGCAAAAAAATATATTTATCGCTATGGGGCCGACCGTATTCTGTTCGGCAGCGACTTTCCTCTTTGGAGTCCCGTACAAGAGCTGGAGACTTTTTTGAGTCTTGGTTTCAGTACAGAAGACCAGGAAAAAATCGCGAGTAAAAACGCAAAACGATTGCTTCATTTGCAAGATTGAATCGGCAATGGGACAAGACTGTATGATTTGCATAAGAAACCGCCATTGGACGAAATTATAGAAAAACGATCCACGATAAAAAAATGAAATCTGTTATTGACAAAGTAAGACATGTGTGTTAGTAAATATAAAACCTATTTGTTTAATATATATTTAATCTAGGGAGGAATTTTATCATGACAACGATCACATTTGGAAAAGAAATCATGGGCATGTGTATGATGATGCGGATCGGAGGTTGCTGTATCATGCGATGTCGCATGTCCCGAATGTGATTTTATGAATCACTCCTGACATTGGAAATCAAAATGAATCGTAATCTCTGGAAGCCGATTTTAACGCGCTTCCATTTTTTTATGCTTAAATAAAAAATGAGAGAAAAGAAAAGATACGGTGTCCCGATTTGAGGCGCCAGGTAAGCAAAAATGGCGAAAAAATTAATTGCTGGGTATTGATTCTGGCTTTCGCGTCTTATGGTAACAGCAGGGAAGGGGGAAAAGAAAGTGGTACTTCCACCACGGTTGAATTGGAGCAAAGGGTCATTGATTCCGCGAAAGTATTGAATGTGAACCAGTTTACCATGGTGTTTTCCGTGATTCTTCCGGCAGCATTGCCGCAGATATTTATCGGCTGCAACCAGGGGTTAAGCGTTTTCTTCATTTTGCTGACCTCGGTGGAGATGGTCGGTGCCCGCAGCGGAATGGGCTATTATGTAAAGAACTATTCGGATTTAGGGGATTATAACCGCACACTGTCGGCCTTTTGATTATTGGCGTTATGGTTGTTGTAATTTCCTTTTTGTTCAATAAATTGCAGTGTCACTTATTGAAATAGAAACATTGAAGGGAGGATTTTTGATGAAAGAAATATTGTGGCACGGCCGTGGCGGCCGGGGAGCCTTTACCGCGGCAAAACTTTTGGGTGCGGCTTGCGCGCGGCGGAGCATTCACCATAACGCCATCGCCTTTCCCTCGTTTGGACCGGAGCGGCGCGGTGCTCCCATTCGCGCCTTCACGAAATTGAACTGTCAGCCCATCGGCAAGCACAGAGAAGTTAAAAAAAAGACTATGGTATTTTACTTGATAATACTTTGTTTTCTGAAGATTCTCTAAACGAATTGAAACCTGATGGAAAGATTCTGGTGAATACAAAAAGGCATTTTAACGACAGTCGCGTCATTGCTATTGACGGCGACGCTTTCGCAGCGGAGATTTTAAAACTCCCCATTACCAATACGATCATGTTGGGTGTCTTCGCGGCGGTATTCGATGAAATTACCGTGGCGGATCTTGAAACCGCCATCAAAGGATATATGCCGGAGAATCTCCAACAAAAAAATATCCCAGCGATCAAAGCGGTAGCCGCCGTGGTGGGCCTGAATTTTGGTGACGACTATTTATCAATGGCTGCGGGATAAATATACCGGGAAACGCAATCTCTTTTGGATGACATCGGTATCCCTCATACCATTCCCGAAGGCGCTTATTATATCCTGCTGGATCTTTCCGAATTTGGCTTTGACAACGATTTGGAATTCTGCGAGGTTCTTGCCAGAGATGTTGGGGTAGGCGCGATCCCCAGTTCCAGCTTTTTCCGTGAGGATGTCAATGATCTCATTCGTTTGCATTTTGCCAAAAAGGATGCGACCCTTCAGGAAGCCCTAAACCGCTTGGCAAATTTGCGAAAGAAAATACCGGTGAGACACCGCTGATACCATTGGAGCATAAAAAGCAATCTAAAATAGAAAAATACAGTTGGCTCTTTCCCGGAATTCTGGTATAATATACAAATACCATGATTTGGAGACGGGAGAACGTTATGGAAGCTTTTCAGCCCAAGCAGTTGCGCGCTGGCTGCTCTATGAGGATGGCCCGTTGGTGAGCAATTTGGGTAACGCGCGGCGTATCTTTTTGGTTTGCTGGAGCGTGTTAATTGGCTCGGATTCTATCTCAATTTTCAGGAAACGCTGTTTTGGGATTTCCTCTAAGGGAAGGTGGCTTGTACCCGTATCCTTTGGGGCAAGGGTGGGTGCGGCGGCGCCGCTCAAAAAAATCATACCCTTGTAGTCGATGACGTGGAGACAGTTTCCGGACATGTTACTTGTGATAATGCCTCCCGTTCAGAGATGGTGATTCCCGTTTGCCACGGCGGCAGCGTGGTGGTTGTTTTGGATATTGAAAGCTCAGAGCTCCGCCGTTTCTCCAGTGCTGATCGTGATTTTATAGAACAGTGTGTGGCCATTTTGGAAGAAATTTGGCCAGAGGAGGAAACCCATGGCTGATTATCATCTTCGTTTGGCTACCCTTGAGGATTCGGCAGTTTTGGCGGCAATTTATCGTCCCTATGTGGTAAATACCGCCATAACCTTTGAATATGACCCCCCGGATGAAAACGAATTCCGCCGCCGCATAAAAAATACCCTTATGCGCTATCCCTATGTTGTTTGTGTCTCCTCTTGCGGGGAAATTATTGGTTATGCTTATGGCGGACTACTTTATGACCGCGCGGCGTATCAGTGGGACGCGGAATTATCGGTTTATCTGCGGAAGGACCAAAGGGGCCATGGCATTGGTTCAATGCTTTATCGTGGCTTGCTTAGTCTGCTTTGTGCCCAGGGCTATCGGCGAGCCTATGCTTGTATCACCTATCCCAATGAGGAAAGCATTGGCTTTCACCGCAGCTTTGGTTTTGTCCAATGTGGTCACTTTCAGCGCAGCGGCTTTAAATTTGGTCAATGGCATGATGTCATATGGATGGATAAAGCTCTGGATTCTGAGGATCTTTCGTCTTATCCGTTGACCATACGACCCATAAAATCTTTCGATGAGGCAATGGTCTCTGCGATCCTGTCAGAAGCGGCGAGGGGGTAATATTTTTGGATCTTGACGTGTTAAAACAGCGGATGGCTCCTTACCGCCTGGTGGAAATTACCGACCGGGAACATGATGGGATTTGGGAGTTGTATACTTCCGTTGGCAGCTATTTTCGGAGCTTTCAGCCCTTTCCCGTATCTTTAGAGGAAGCCTTGGCCGATATCGCTACTTTGCCTGAAGGAGCAGATCCCGAAAAGAAGCATAGTCTTGCCGCATACGACGGAGCCGCAATAGTGGCAGTCCTGGATTTTATAGAGGACTTTCCGGTGATGGATATGATATGGTTGGGATTGCTTTTGGTGCATCGCGACTTTCAAAATCGGGGGATTGGCAGTATGTTACTGCGTTCTCTGGAATCCGTCGCTTTGGAACAGGGATGCCTCCGTATGATAGTTGCGGTAGGGGAGAGCGATCTCTCCAGTCGGCTTTTTTGGCAGAGCAAGGGATTTGATGTGGCGGGAATCACCACGTACCTCCGAAGGGACGGCTTTGCGATGAAATATTTAATCATGGATAAAAATGCTATACCCACAGCGTAAAAGACAAGGAGATTGATATTCATGTGTGCCGGCTATCAAGTAAAGCCATTGGACACCGAAACCATAAACCATGTATACCACCAGGAAATGGTGTATGATTTCCCTGCGGCGGAGCTGAAACCTCTGTCTCTGATTTTCGAGCTGTCGGAGCTCGGGGAGTACCTCTGTCTGGGGCTATATCAAAAAGAAACCCTTTGTGGTTACGCCTATTTTTGTTGCTCCCAAGACGCCCCCTGGATGTTGCTGGATTATCTTTCCATCTTGCGTCCTTTTCGCAATCAGGGGTTAGGTGCTGTATTTTTGAAGCTGTTGCAAAAGGATTACAGCAATCTTGCCCAAGGTATTGTTTTGGAAGTGGAATCTCCGCTCCATGCCGCTGACGATACGGACAGAGAACTCCGAGGGCGACGCATTGGTTTTTATCTTCGCAATGGATTGCGAAAAACCAATATTATTTCCTCATTGAAAAAGGTTGATTACCAAATCATGTATTTGCCTTTGGAGGAAGAAGGCGACGTCGATGATGAGATTTTGATGAAACAAGTAGCGACGCTTTACCGTGTAATGTATCCCCAGCCAATGTACGATGAGTATTTCGATTATCTTTGCTTGAAGGAAGATAAAGAGTCATCAAACCAATGAAATAAAAAAAGCAGAGATACTTCCAAAAGGAAGTATCTCTGCTTTTTTACGTTTATTCGATATTCAGATCTTGTAAGTTAAGATGTTCCTGCTCTGAATGCGTTGCTTCCGGCGTCTCTTCATGAATGATGCTTTCCTGGGTAACACCATTGAAAATAAAGGGATCTGTGGAACTGAGAGGAATGCGGTTTTTCCCGGCTTGTTTTACCGTAATGATATCGCCTTCCTGTAAAGTACTGTTCTTTACCATAAGGGTATTGTTATCGATTTGTACAGTACTGCAGCGGTCATCATTGATATAGACTCGGCTGGCCTCAGTGAAGCCTTCCCCCTTGATATAGATGGATTCCGTTCCCGCAAAATAGAGGATGTCACTGATGGTAATGGGATCAATCCCCATTTGAAGCACCGTAGGCTCATAGGGAGTGGTTTCATTATAAATATATTTTTTACCATAAAGCATGTCATATTCCAACAGCTCAAGGTTTTTTAGATAGGTGATAGACTCCTTTTCTTGTTGATGGTATTTGGTCAGGGTACCATTATGGAAGCCCAGTAAATTCATGACATAGGAAGAAAGCTGGTAGGAAGCTAAATCTGTGCGTTCCGCTTCAATTCCCATATTGTTCCAAATAACATATTCCGTCTGATAAACATTACCATTGGTAAGTTCCGAGGGCTGAATTTCTAAGCTGGGCAAATGGTCGCCATACATTACCAGAACCACATCTTCATCAAGCTGCCCCAAAGCGTCGATAAGATCGCCGATAAAGGTATCCACATCCTGCTGGAGCTTGAAGAAGCTGGCGTAAGCGTCACGATCGTGCCCCTCTGGCATAGTAAAGTCCAAGGTTTCCGTGCCG
Source organism: uncultured Peptococcaceae bacterium (assembly GCA_964637365.1). Classification (GTDB taxonomy): domain Bacteria; phylum Bacillota; class Dehalobacteriia; order UBA7702; family UBA7702; genus Cryptoclostridium. The sequence continues at coordinate 46,215 of CAZWWH010000014.1, read as the reverse complement.
TCCAAAACTTTAGCGGAGTATTTGCCATGGCCTTCTACGGTAATGGTGTAAATGAAATCTTGATTTTCCGTGGACTTCAGTGATTTTAGGATTTCATTGATTAAGCAGTTGTCCTTGGCCCAGCCTGCACCGGTATATTCCAAATCCTGCATATATTCCTTGGAAATAAAGGTATCAAAGCCCATGGAGCAAAAGACCTCATTACGGCCGTAAAAGGAGGCGCGGTTGTTATGAATGGCGAAGCTATTATAATCCCGTTCTTTTAAATTATTAGGAAGACTTTCACAAGTCTCTTCCAGTAAGATGGTTTTATAGGGATACTCCCCAGCGCCAAAATAGTCCAGATTCATACCGGTGATGACTTCAAATTCTGTATTGGCCGTGCCCGCTCCCACCGAAGGAACATTGAGGAATCCTGAAGGATACTTCTCTTTCAGCTTCGTAAAATTGGGCAGGGGATTTTCAGAGAATTGCACATTCTTTAAATAATTGACGTCAAAGAATGATTCCAATTGAATGAAGATAATATTGGGTGTTTTGGCGTCGTCGGCACCATCATCTTCTCCCAAAGCGTCAACAATGTCATTCATTGCTTGTTCTGAATAGGACGAGGGTTTCTTAATGCCACTGTCAATGAAACTATTGGAAAGACAGTAGGCAAAGCCGTAGTTTTCATAAGCCGCCGCCAAGTTCCCAAAGCGGGATTCCAAAATCTGCGTTTGAGAGCCAATGGCCGATACGATTACCACCAGGGCGGAAAGAGTCGCCACCGCAATTATGGAGCGGAGATAGTGCATTTTTTCTTTATGCTTTGGCGCCCGAATGCCAATGATAATTATGCCGATAAGCACTAATACCAATATAACCGTTAAGGTAATAATTTGCGGTTTGCTGAGGTAAACATCAATGATGCTCAAAGCATATGGCACCATGGTCAAGTCAATAGCTGAAAAGGGAGTGGTACGGAAGCTCAGCAAAACGAAGTTGGCAATACCACAGCCCAGCCAGATGATGGAAACCAAGCTCAAAACGAAAAAGCGCCGTTTAAACAGCAGAGCCAAGGATAAAGTAAGCATGATGATTAGGGCATTGTAGAAAAACATCATGGGGCTGCTCACGAAATATTGAATTGCTTCTAAAAAGGAGCGGCGTCCTAAGATTTCCAGAATAAACGTTAGGAGGATGGACAATACCGCACAAGCAATTAATGGTTTTTGCTGAAAATTACGAAATAATGTTTTTAGCTTTTCCAGTTTCATTTGAGATTCACACTTCTTTAATTTCATATAAATCAAAATAAAAATTTCAATAGGGAGATATTCCTATCTCCCTAAAATTGGTTAATCAAAGGTAACTTTAAGTAACTATCAATTGATTTTACTTATGGTTATTCCTTCTTAACACTCCGTCATCTTGTATACTTTATCATAATATCATTTCTTTTTCAAGAATGGAATTGTGTCGATTTCAGGAATTTAGCACCAGTTCCTTGATGATATTTCTCTCTAAATCCCGAATAGAAAATACCCCGTTTTCATAAACCATATAACTGTTGGTATTGTCGCCTTTGGGAATGGAGATGGAACCGGGATTGATATAGAAATAATCGCCGCAGTCCTCCAAAGCCTGTAAGTGGGTGTGACCATGCATTAGGATATCGCCTTTTTTTAGTGGAGGGAGGTTTTTTTGATTGTGAACATGACCGTGAGTGATAAAGGCCATACGTCCTTCAAGGTACATAATCATATAATCAGCCAAAATGGGAAATTCCAATACCATTTGATCCACCTCAGCATCACAGTTTCCCCGTACGCAAAGCAGCTCGTTCTTCATGGAGTTAAGCAAAGCAATGACGCCTTTGGGATTATAATCTTTGGGTAAATCGTTGCGGGGGCCGTGATAAAGCAAATCCCCCAAGAGAATGAGTTTATCAGCCTGTTCTTTTTTGTAGAGTTCCGCCATTTGCTCTGCGTAGTAAAGGGAGCCGTGAATATCGGAACAGAACATTAATTTCATAGAGTTACCTCATTTCATATGATTTCATTTGTTCTGTTCAGTATAAAAGGGAGAAAAGGAAAAGTCAATGTAGATTCATTGTTAAATAAGTGGCATTTCTTTCATTTTACTGATTTTCTTGACATTGGCCTCTGGCCTAGGTATAATCTCCGTATCAGTGAGAATTATCAACACAATCCTATCTATGCTATAAGCTAGTTGAAAGGAGTTCAGTATCATAATGTTATTTGTCCATTATCCAAAATGTACTACCTGTAAAAGAGCAAAAAAGTACCTTGATGACAACGGCTTTTCTTACGATGAACGTCATATTAAGGAGGAGCCGCCCAGCCGTACGGAATTGGAAGCTTGGTACCGTAAAAGCGGCTTGCCGTTGAAGCGCTTTTTCAATACCAGCGGCATGATTTATCGGGATATGGGGTTAAAGGACAAGCTCCCCAATATGACCGAAGAAGAACAGCTTGATCTTTTGGCCACCGATGGTATGCTGGTGAAACGTCCCATCGTGGTTACTGACAGCACAGTCTATGTGGGCTTTAAAGAAGCCGAATGGGACAATCTGCAAAAATAAGGAGCAACAATGTCAGTAATTTTCGGTCCTTTTGTGGATGAAATCGTTTCCATGATGATGGAAAGCGACATCCATTCTTGTGGTGCTTCCATATCTTATGGTGATGTGATCGGAGCGGGGCGCCGTTGGGGGATTTTTCTTGATATGGGGCATGTGATTTGGTATGATGAGGAACGCAAATGCCTCTCTATCGTATCTTTATCAGCGTTTTCTGGGGATTGCGCTTCCCTATCTGTGCTGGAGTTTCCGAAATCCTTCGATGAAAAGGGAAAAACCACTGTGGAAAAAAGGGATGGTACGGTTTATATTGTATCGTTTGAGGAAATATTTCCTGAAGAGATTTCTCCATCTCAATATCTCTGTTATTCCAAAGGGGATACCGGTCGCAGAGCCCAATCACCTTTGGCGCTGAATCGTCAGTGGCCCAACAGTGGTGCTTTTGCCCTTTGGTGCAAAGCAGGGATTTCAGAAAAAAGAGCTCCTGAGATTTTACGGATACTGGAGAAAAAGTTTCCCTCAGGAGTTCAAAAAAGAAAGTGAGCAACAAGATGGAACAAGGTACAACCTATTGGCTCAACATGTTGGCCAATTTTCGTAAAGGGGAGCTGCTGCTCCAGACCATCAAAGAAAAGGAAGCCTTTCTGCGGTATCCGCAGGTGTTATCGCCCTTATCTGTTGAGGACTACCGACGACTTACATCCTTTGAGGTGCCTGGAACTGTGGCGCCGTCTAAATCCTTTTGGGATGGGGATGAAATCCTTTGGGATAGCATAATTCTTGATAAGGCCACCAGAAAATATGTTTTTGTCTCGGCCTTTTCCGCACCGGAAGAAATTATGTCAGATTGCCCTCACCAATGGGACAAGGCAAGGGACCTGGTGAAAGAAATGTTTTCCGTTTATCGTGCTGAAGGAGAAGTGGAACATTGGCTCCAGGGGTATTTTGATATTGCCGCTCGGATGGCACTGATTCAGTATTTTAACGATCCCCGTAATGACGCTTTGGAGCGGGGGTATCGGGCGGAGCTATTTTTGCTGTTTCTTGCCGATGATTACACCGCGGTTCCTTATTCCACTGCTCAATGGCGGGAATATGAAGAAACGATGTGGCGGCGCATGATGGGGAAAGAAGACAATCTGCCCCGTTCTGTATTTACGTCGATATTTTCCGTGGGAGAACCCCTAAATCCCCAGAAAAAAGAGGAGGCAGCCCCGAGCATTGATTTGAGCCATTTGGCCTTTCTTGGTATCGGAAAAGAATAAGTTGCTAGATAGAATAATCAATGAATGAGTTGTTGGCGAGAAAACGCTCTCATCTGTTTTGCAGATAAGAGCGTTTTGATATTTATATAGTTTTTCCGAAGACGTAAGCCTTTTCCAATCCATCGGTAGCTTGAATGTCATTTTTATTGAGAACGCCACCTACCAAAATCTTTCCCCTGTCTTTCCAGCCCATAAAGTTGATAATGGTATGGTCAAAGTAGTCCATGGAAGTCTGAAAGGCGTCGGGCACTGTGCCGCCGGCGGTCATCAAAAGCATGGCCTCTTTGGGTGGGAAACAATGGTCACGGTGGTAAATGCAATAAAAACGGTCGATAAACATCTTCATCTGGGCGGAAACATTGCTGAAATATACCGGGCTGGCGTAAACAATCAAGTCGGCTTTCCCTACCTCAGCCAAAATATCGTTCATATCGTCCCGTTGGACGCAGGGAATGCCGTTGCGATAGCACTGCTCGCAACCGTAACATGGATTTAATTTTACTTGGGCCAGATGGATTTTAGTGACGCTGTTGCCATTGGTCAATAAGCCCTTAATAAAAGCGTCAGCCAACTGGTCAGTGTTACCGTTTACCCGGGGACTTCCTACCATGACTAAAATATGCTGGTTCATATTCCTTCCTCCAAGCCGCTTGCCTATTACCCATATTATAAAACGTGTTGGGGAAGATGTAAATAAAAAACATCTTGCTTTTTAGGAAAGAATGGCTTATACTATAAACGCTCCAAAATTGCATAGACAGTTCGAAACCATCCTGTCGTAAAACAAAACTACGGAGATAAGACCGCTACAAATGCGGTTTCTACGCAGATGGGAAAATCACATCTGCTTTTTTGTTGCTCGGGCAACGAATTTGCAAAGAGAAGGAGAAAAGCACTATGCCCAACGAACTACTGTTACTCATTAACCTTCTGGTGGTCTACGGCGGTGTCTTGCTGGCGTACCGTATTTTCGGCCTCAACGGCCTTATGTGCTTTACGGTGTTTGCTACCATTGCCGCCAATATTGAGGTCCTCATTCTGATTGACGCCTTTGGACTTGAACAGACCTTGGGGAATATCGTCTTTGCCGCTACCTTCCTGATTACGGATATCATCAGCGAGGTGGAAGGGAAGGAGCAAGCCAAGCGGGCCGTAAATATCGGGATTTTTACCACGGTTTGTTTCCTCATTCTGTCACAAATCTGGCTCTGCTATACTCCCTCCGCCAATGACTGGGCTTTCCCCCATATGGAGCAGATTTTTACGAATTCTGCACGAGTGATGATTGTGAGCCTGCTGGTTTATGCCATTGTGCAGAGGTTGGATGTCTGGCTTTATCATAAATGGTGGGCCTTTACCCGCAGTAAATATCAGGACGTTAAACGATTCCTCTGGCTGCGGAATAACGGATCTACATTGATTTCCCAGTTCTTTAATTCGGTATTGTTCAATTTCGGCGCCTTTTGGGGAATGTACGATATGCCCACGCTTTTGAGCATCACCTTTACCGGCTACTTGATTTATGTTTGCACGTCCCTGGCAGATACGCCATTCATCTACTTGGCCAGAAAAATCAAACCGAGGCAGACTGCGGGATAATAATCTAAGCCTGCCGATAAAGTCTGATCATCAGTAAACTTCCTGAGCATGCGACCACTTATGTACTATTTTGTACACGTCGTATCCGCAGATCAGGAAGTTTTACTAATTCTAAGCCTTTTTTGACGGGCTGTCGTCTTGCCGAAAAACCGGGGTTTCGACAACCTGAGAGCCGCCCCATTCTGTGGAGGCTCTTTTACTATTTCATCATGCGGCGAATCAGACGGAACTTTTTTTCGTTGTAGGGATGATAGCGAATGTGAAAGTCAAAGTGCGGCCGTTTTCGCACAATGCTTTTGGCATGGCTAAATGCATAAAAAGAATATTTCCCATGATATTTTCCCATACCGCTGTCGCCCACGCCGCCGAAGGGTAGGCGGCTATTAGCAATATGCATGATGGTGTCATTCACGCAACCACCTCCAAAGGAAACGGAATTTAAGGCGTCGTCAATGGCGGATTCATCCTTGGAGAAAATATATAAGGCCAGAGGTGAAGGCATTCGTTTGATTTTGCTTAGCAGGCGGTCGTAATTTTCGTAACTGATGACCGGCAAAATTGGACCAAAAATTTCTTCCTGCATTATGGGAGAATCCCATTGGACATCTTTGAGAATCGTCGGGGCGATTTTCCTTTGCTTCCGGTCATAGCCGCCGCCAAAAGCAATGGCTTCTCCCTCTATCAATCCCACCAAACGCATGAGATGATGGTCGGTGATAATTTGTGGCAGCTCTTCATTATAAAGCGGATCGCTGCCAAAGGCCTTTTCAATATAAATCTTTAGCCAGTTGATGAAAGGATATTGGATTTCCTTATCGACAACCACGTAGTCCGGAGCTACGCAGGTCTGGCCGGCATTGAGGAATTTTCCGAAAACGATGCGTCGTGCCGCCAATTCCATATTGGCAGTTTTGTGGACAATGCAGGGGCTTTTCCCGCCAAGCTCCAGTATTACGGGAGTCAATGTTTTCGCGGCCTGTTCCATGACGATTTTGCCCACTCTGGGGCTGCCGGTAAAGAATATCATATCAAAATCACATTGCAACAAAGCGCTGCCTGTGTCGGCGTTGCCCTGAACTACCTTGACATATTGAGGAGGAAACACTTCCGTGACAATTTGTTCGATGATTTTTGCCGTACGGGGAGCAAATTCCGAAGGTTTTAAAACGGCGCAGTTTCCGGCAGTTACAGCACCGATGAGGGGAATCATGGCTAGCTGGAAGGGATAATTCCAAGGGGACATAATGAGAACGGTTCCATAGGGCTCCCGGAGAATATAGCTGGCAGAGGGGAATAGCGCCAAAGGCGTGCATTTTCTTTTGGCGCGGAACCAGCGGTTGACGTGTCGTAAGGAGTAGTTGATTTCACCCTGTACCATGCCGATTTCCGTCATATAGCTTTCCTGGGGCGCTTTGCCCAGGTCTGTTTGTAGGGCTGTGATGATTTGAGGTTCATATTTGTTGATTGCCTCCCGTAGTTTCACCAAGTGCTGCCAGCGGAAGCGACAGTCTCTGGTCATATCGCTGTAAAAATACCGTTTCATCTCTTCCAAAATAAGATTGGGCTCCATGGAAACTCCTTTTCTATAACATGCTGGGCATACATTGTTTCTATATATCATAATGAATTTTTCCCTGAGATGCAAGGGGATACCTTCATTGCTTTTTACGACAAATTTTGCTATAATATTTTGATATACATCATTCTGAGCAAGGAGCCACCACCGTCATGGAACAAAAACAGAGAATCAAAACCTTGGCATATCACTGTGCGTTCTTATATGTGTCCATCATTTATATGGAAATGATTATAAAAATGAAAGCTTTCGGCAGTCCTTGGGATATGGGATTGATTTTTACAGTATTGCTATCGGTGCCCCTTTGTTTGATTTTTGTATTCTTGTCCTCCCTTTGGGGAGTACGGGGAAACCGTATTGTCTCTTCATTGGTATTCGGTCTTATGACTTTGTATTTTATGATTCAAACGGTTTATGTTACGATTTTTGATACATTTATGGCGCTGTATTCCATGAGCGGTGCGGGAAAGGTTATGGAATTTTGGCGTGCCGGTTTAAGCGGCATAGGAGACGCTGCGTTGTGGTTGATTCTTTTGGCCCTTCCTTTTGTTTTATGGCTTATTTGGGGTCGCCGTTTTTGTTTGAAAGGTCGTTTGGGGGAAAGAGGCATTTTAGTTTTTATTTCCGTCATTGTGCTTTGGCAGATGGGAACTGCGCAGCTAATCAATTTTTCCGATGGCGGCGTAATGTCCCGCCGCTATCTTTATTCACAAGCCTTTGTTCCGGAACTTTCGGTACAGAATTTCGGTTTGCTGACCACTGCAAGGTTAGATGCCAAAAATCTTTTGTTTGGAACAGAAGGCACCGTAGCTGATATGGAAGATGGGAGCAGTGACAAGACGAAGCAGGAAACCGTTTATGAAAACCAAGTCATGGAAATTGATTTTGATTCCCTCATTGCTGAGGAACCCAATGAAACCATCCGGGAAATGCATCAGTATTTCAGTAATGTGACTCCTACTAAGAAAAACCAATATACAGGAATGTTTGAAGGGAAAAATTTGATTTGGATTTGTGCCGAAGGGTTTTCTTCTTGGGCGCTGAACGATGCAAAAACGCCTACCTTGTCCAAAATGGCTCAAGAAGGCTTTGTATTTAAGAATTTTTATAACCCTATTTGGGGCGTGAGTACCAGTGATGGGGAGTACACCACCTGTACCTCTTTGATTCCGAAAACCGGAGTCTGGAGTTTTTACCGCAGCGGTTCCAACGCCATGCCTTTCTGCTTCGGTAATCAGCTAGGCGCCATGGGTTATTCTGTGCGGGCTTACCATAACCATACCTATGATTATTACCGCCGCGATGTTAGCCACCCCAATATGGGTTACGACTATAAAGGTTATGGCAATGGTCTCGATGTAACGAAGATGTGGCCCGAAAGCGATGTGGAAATGATGGAACTGACCATTCCTGAGTATATTAACGACAAACCTTTCCATACGTATTATATGACAGTGAGCGGTCACTTGGAATATAATTTCAGCGGTAATCGTATGGCCGCCAAACACCAGGAGGATGTGGCAGACCTCAATTATTCCGAGGCCTGTAAAGCTTATATCGCTTGCCAAATGGAATTTGATCAGGCAGTGCAGTACCTCATCGATCAGTTGGAAGCTGCGGGAATCCTTGACGATACGGTCATCGTGATTTCCGGCGATCACTATCCCTATGGCTTAGAAAAAAATGAAATTGACGAGTTGGCAGGGGAGACTGTGGAAGAAAACTTTGAGTTATATCACACAACGCTGATTGTCTGGAACAGCGCCATGGAAGAGCCCATCGAAATCAACAAGCCTTGCTGTTCTTTGGATATCCTGCCTACCTTGTCCAATCTTTTTGGGGTGGAATATGATTCCCGTCTCTTGATGGGCCGTGATATTTTGTCCGACAGTGAAGGGTTGGTGGTCTTTTCTGATCATAGTTGGCTGACGGAAAAAGGACGCTATAATGCTTCCGCTAACAAATTTACCGCCGCTGAAGGGAGTACGGTAGAGGAACCTTATGCCCAAAACATAATGAACAAGGTAAATATGATGTTCGACTATTCGGCAAAGGTTCTCGATCAAAACTATTATGTTTATGTGTTACCGCAACATCAGCAGTAAATGTTGCGTCATATCAATGGTAATTCCCAATCATAGAAAAAAGAGAGAAAATCTTTTGATTTTCTCTCTTTTTTTATTCCAAAATATCAGTGTTTTTTTTTAATCATCTTGACAGTATTGATTGATATTTCGTATAATATTTAGTAATATTTAAATGGTTTTGAAACAGCTTGTTTTGTCAGCAAAACATGAAATGGAGATAATCATAGCATGAGTAAAAAAGAAATCTACCTTGTTTTAGCCGACGGTACCGTATATACCGGGAAGTCCTTCGGCGCCGATGCCGAGACCATGGGGGAAGTGGTTTTTACCACCGGCATGACCGGTTATCTAGAAACCCTGACAGATCCCAGCTATTATGGTCAAATTGTGGTTCAAACATTTCCTCTTATTGGGAATTATGGGGTCATTCCTTCTGATTTTGAAAGCAAAGGTCCTCAGTTGAAAGGTTACATTGTTCGTGAATGGTGCGAGGCCCCCTCAAACTTTCGTGCAGATGGTACCCTTGATTCCTTTTTGAAAGAAAGAAATATCGTCGGTCTTTATGATATCGACACCCGCTCGTTAACGCGCCGTTTACGCTCTCATGGGGTAATGAACGGGGCGATTGTTGCGTCCAAGGATAAAATTACCGATGAATTGTTGGAAGCCTTAAAGAATTTTCGCGTAGAAAACGCCGTGCCCTCGGTATCTCCTCAAGAGCCCATAGCCGCTCCCCAAGGTGAGAAAAAATACAAGGTGGCACTGTGGGATTTCGGGGCCAAAGCCTATATCGAACAACAATTACTAGATCGCGGCTGCGATGTGATACGAATTGATTGCCGCGCAAAAGCTGAGGATATTGACGCTTTAAATGTAGATGGGGTACTATTATCCAACGGCCCTGGGGATCCTGCCGATAACCCTGACATTATTCGAGAAGTCGGCCATTGGCTGGAAAGAAAAGTTCCTACCCTCGGTATTTGTCTCGGCCATCAGCTTATGGCCTTGTCTCAGGGGGTAAAGACTGAAAAACTGAAATACGGCCACCGCGGTGCAAATCAGCCCGTGCGGGAATTGCCTACGGGTAACGTCTATATTACCAGTCAAAATCACGGCTATGCTGCTTCTACCAAGAACCTGCCCCCTCATGTGAAACCTCTATTTGTGAATGTCAATGACGGCACTTGCGAGGGCCTTGCTTACGATGGGCTGCCAGCATTTTCGGTACAATTCCACCCTGAAGCCTCAGGCGGTCCTTTGGACACTGTGTTTTTATTTGACCGTTTTATTGCAATGATGGGAGGTAACAGCGATGCCGCAGAAAAGTGATATTAAAAAAGTTTTGGTGATCGGTTCCGGCCCCATCGTCATTGGTCAGGCAGCGGAATTTGACTATGCCGGTACTCAGGCCTGTCGTGCCTTAAAGGAAAAAGGCATCGAAGTCGTTCTCATCAATCCCAATCCCGCGACCATTATGACGGATAACGTCATTGCCGATAAAATTTACATTGAACCCCTCACCACCGAAGTGGTGAAACGTATCATCAAAAAAGAAAAACCTCAGGGCTTCCTCTCCACCTTAGGTGGTCAAAGCGGCCTCACCTTAGGAATGCAGTTGGCTAAGGAAGGTTTTTTTGAAAAGGAAAACGTCCAGCTTTTAGGGGCCAGTCTTGACACCATTGAAAAGGCGGAAGACCGACAAATATTTAAAGACGTCATGGAGGAAATCGGTGAACCGGTGATTCCTTCTCTCGTTGTGAATGATGTGGAAGCTGCTTTGAATTTTGCCGGGGAAATCGGTTATCCTGTTATTGTCCGACCTGCTTTTACTTTGGGCGGCAGCGGTGGCGGTATGGCTGCCACACCGGAGGAACTTCATGAAATCGCTGAAAACGGTCTCCGTACTTCCCCTATTCATCAGGTTCTTATTGAAAAATCCGTGGCTGGATGGAAAGAAATTGAGTTTGAGGTCATGCGGGATGGCGCTGGCAATGTCATTGCTATTTGCAGCATGGAAAACCTCGACCCTGTGGGCGTGCATACCGGCGACAGCATTGTCATTGCTCCTGCTGTTACCTTATCCGATAAAGAATATCAAATGCTCCGCAGTGCGGCGCTGAATATCATCAATGCTTTGAAGGTAGAAGGGGGCTGTAACTGCCAGTTCGCTTTGAATCCCGACTCCTTTGAATACGCGGTAATCGAGGTCAATCCTCGTGTGTCTCGTTCTTCGGCCCTGGCAAGTAAAGCTACGGGGTATCCCATTGCCAAAACCGCAGCTTTGGTTGCCATCGGTTATAATCTCGATGAAATTAAAAATGAAATCACCGGCAAAACCTATGCCGCTTTTGAGCCATCCCTCGACTATGTTGTGGTAAAAATGCCTCGTTGGCCCTTTGATAAATTTGTCTATGCCAAACGTACTTTGGGTACTCAGATGAAGGCCACCGGTGAAGTGATGGCCATTGCTCCCACCTTTGAACAGGCTTTGATGAAGTCAGTTCGCGGCGCGGAAATCGGTCTAAATTCTTTGCAAATGCATAAAATGCAGGAGCTCGATGATGATGAGCTTCAGGAAAAGGCCACGCTCGCCACAGATGAACGTCTGTTTGCCATCTATGAATCCATTCGCCGTGGCGTTTCTGTAGCGGAAATTCATGGCCGTACCCTGATCGACGAATGGTTCTTGGAAAAGCTCGTCAATATTCATAAAATGGAGAAGCGTCTCCAATCTGAAACATTAACCGATGAGCTCTATCTTTCCGCCAAGAAGATGGGCTTCCTTGATAAAATCATTGAAGAGCTCAGCGGCCAAACTATCGCCAATCCCCGTCACGCCGTTTATAAAATGGTTGACACCTGCGCTGGGGAATTTGCTGCTGAAACTCCTTATTTTTATGCTACCTATGATGATGAAAATGAAGCCCAACAATTCTTGGAAGAGCATGGTACCGACAAAAAACGCGTGGTGGTCTTTGGTTCCGGCCCCATTCGTATCGGCCAGGGGATTGAATTTGACTATGCCTCAGTTCATTGCGTATGGACTTTGAAGGAAGCGGGCTATGAAGTGATTTTGGTCAACAACAATCCCGAGACCGTTTCCACTGACTTTAACACGGCCGATCGTCTGTATTTTGAAGCTCTTACACCCGAAGATGCCTTTGATATTTTGGAAACAGAACAGCCTTACGGCGTGGTCGTGGCCTTTGGCGGTCAAACCGCGATTAAACTGACGAAATCCCTCCAAGCGAAGGGAATCAATATTTTGGGTACCCAGGCCGACAGCATTGACATTGCCGAAGATCGTGAGCGCTTTGACGAAATTTTGGAAACTTATCATCTGAAACGCCCCAAAGGCGAAACCGTGACCACAACGGAAGAAGCCTTAAGTGCGGCAAAACATTTGGGGTATCCTGTTTTGCTCCGTCCCTCCTATGTACTGGGGGGACAGAATATGATTATTGCTTTTAACGATGCCGATATTGAAGAATACATGGGCATTATTTTGGAGCAGGGCATTGAAAATCCCGTTTTGATTGACGCATACCTCATGGGTATTGAGGTGGAAGTGGATATCATCTGCGACGGCAAGGATATTCTGGTTCCCGGGATTATGGAGCATATTGAACGTGCGGGGGTTCATTCCGGCGACTCCATCGCTGTGTATCCCGCTTTTAATCTCAACGGTGCTATCATTGAAAAGCTCATTGAAGCGTCAAAACGAATCGCCTTGGGGCTCCAGACCAAGGGTCTTCTCAATATTCAGTTCGTAATTTACGCCAATGAAATTTATGTTATCGAAGCTAATCCTCGTTCCTCCCGAACGGTTCCTTACATTTCTAAGGTCACGGAACTCCCTGTCGTGGATATCGCCACCCGTGCCATGTTAGGAGAACCCTTGAAGGATATGGGGTATGGAACAGGGCTTTACCGTTCGGCTCCCTATTATGCGGTAAAAGTTCCTGTATTCTCCTTTGAAAAGTTGGCGGACCTTGATACGCAGCTTGGACCTGAAATGAAATCCACCGGTGAGGTTTTAGGGATCGGTCGTTCCTTGAATGAAGCTCTCTACAAGGGGTTGGTGGCTGCGGGCTACCGCATGGAAAAAGGCGGTGGTGTCTTCCTGACAGTGCGGGACAGCGATAAAGCTGAAATGGTGGACGTGGCACGGAAATTTTATGAAAGTGGTTTCTCCCTTTATGCCACAGGCGGTACTGCCAAGGCCATATTTGACGCCGGGATGGATGTGACTACAGTGCCGAAAATTGCGGAAGGTTCTGGTCTGCTTGAGCTTTTGGAAAGCGGCAAAATTGATTATGTTATCTCTACCTCTAAGAAAGGCCGCATCCCTGCCCGTGACAGCGTGAAGATCCGCAGAAAGGCTGTGGAGCGGGCCATTCCCTGCTTGACCTCGATGGATACAGCCAACGCTTTGATCGACAGTTTGAACAGCCGTTATTCCCAGCAGAGTATGGAATTGGTGGATATCAACCAGCTCCGTTCGGAAAAATTGCGTCTGCCTTTCGTGAAAATGCGCAGCACCAACAATGACTATATTTACTTTGATTGCTTTGACCGTGAAATCGCAGCTCCCGGTTCCATTGCGGTATCCTTATCCAACCGCCACACGGGGATCGGCAGCGATGGTATTATCTTAATGGGAAAATCCGATGTGGCTGACGCAAAAATGGTGATGTACAACGCCGATGGCACTGAAGGAAAAATTTGCGGCAACGCCCTTCGTTGTGTGGCCAAATACCTTTATGAGCAAGGGATTGTGACGAAAGAGGACATGGTGGTGGAAACCGCCAGCGGCCTCAGAAACGCACATCTTTACGCCAGGGATGGGGAAGTCAACAGTGTTACCGTGGACATGGGAAAAGCAGAGCTCGCCCCCATGAAGGTTCCTGTTTTACTGGAAGGTGACTGCGTGGTAAACCGTCCGGTGGAAATCGGCGGTGAAACCTATAATGTGACCTGTGTTTCCATGGGAAATCCTCATTGCGTGGTATTTATGGAAAACATCCATAATTTAAATCTGGAAAAAATCGGTCCCAAGTTTGAGCGGGCTGAAATCTTCCCCCAGCGGGTGAATACGGAATTTGTTACGGTTCTCGGTCCCAATACCCTGCGTATGCGTGTTTGGGAACGGGGTACCGGTGAAACATGGTCTTGCGGCAGCGGTGCCTGCGCCGCCGCCGTGGCTGCTGTTCTTAATGGTTATTGCAAAAAAGACAGTGATATTACCGTGAAACTTAAAGGCGGAGATTTGGTGATCCATTATGACGAAGATGGCGTTACCATGACCGGCGATGCCAAAATGGATTTTTCCGGCGAGATAGAACTCTGATGGAAATAAGGGCGGCTACGGAACATTTTCGTGACCGCCTGTTGGTTTAATATGGAATGAAGAAATTAATAAAAAACAATTTGAAATGTCGCCGTCTCACGTGATGGTCTTAGGCTTTGCTTCCATTATTTTATTAGGCGCTATTTGGTTAACCTTTCCCGTAGCTTCGGCCAGGGGAACCGCCACACCCTTTCTTAATGCGGCCTTTACTGCCACATCCGCCACTTGCGTTACGGGTTTAATCATCTATGATACGGCGACCCATTGGTCATTATTTGGACGGACTGTCATTTTGGCCTTGATTCAAATTGGCGGTCTCGTCTTCTTTGTCTGGCAGGATTTATTGGAGCATAAGCTTCATTTTCTTCGTTACCGGTTCCATACCAAAATTGTGTTGGTAGCCAGCGCCGTTTTACCTTATGTGACCAGCGCTATGATTGGTGACGCTTCCAATGAACGTTTTTTACAGAGCCTTGGGGTAGCAAACTTTGACCTTTGCGTGGTGGCGATTTCCGACAATTTTGAAAGCTCTCTGGTCGTTACATCATTGCTGAAAGAAAATGGCGCCAAATATGTCGTGGCCAGAAGCTGCCGTGATGTCCAGGAAAAATTTTTGCTTCAAAGCGGTGCCGATGAAGTGGTTTACGCTGAAAAAGAAATGGTGGAACGTCTTGCTGTAAAATATGGTAATGAAAACGTCTTCGATTACCTTCGCCTGTCTCAAGATTATTCTATTGATGAGATTCGCGTACCCAAGCAATGGGTGGGAAAAAGTATTGTTGATCTTGATGTACGAAAACGCTGTAACGTGAATACTCTGGCAATTAAAAGCGATGGCATCATGAATACTTTGCCGGATCCCCGACATATTTTCAGAGATGAAGATCATCTCATGATTTTATCGCATCACGATGATATCAAACCTTTGTTGAAATAGCGTTTTTAGTATTAATTTAGTAAAAATATATCAATCTGGAGGAGTATTGCAATGAAAAATATGAAAAATTGTAAACTGGTTGCTTGCCGAACCTTAGAGGATGAACTTTTATCGGTGATTCCAGAGGGGATGGATTATGAATTCCTGGAATATTCCTTGCACGATACTCCGGAAATCCTGAAGCAGAAGCTTGGTGAGGTATTTGCTGCCGATACTGATCATGATACAATATTGTTGGGCTACGGTCTGTGCTCCAACAGTGTTCTTGGGATTTCTTCTTCTCGGCACCGTTTGGTAATCCCAAGGGTACATGACTGCATCAGCCTGCTTTTAGGTTCCCGTGCGAAATATGACGAAGAGTTTGCCAAAGTGCCAGCTACCTATTATTTAAGCAAAGGTTGGATCAAGCAAAAAGGAGACCCATACTCAGCCTATCTGAAAAACTGTGATCTCTATGGCGAAGAGATGGCAAAGGAATTTACCGCTATGCTCTATGCCAATTATCAGCGTGTCGCTTATATTCATACTACGGAGCAGGAGGCGAGCGACATAGATTACAGTCGTAAGGTCGCTAATTTTCTGGATGTTGGCTTTGAAGAATTATATGGTAACATGGATATGTTCAAAGCTTTGGTTTCCGGTGAGTGGGATGACCGGTTTATCATCGTCGAACCGGATCATGTTTTGGAGCAAAAACAATTTATGTGATATAAAGATCATAGGAAAGCCCCTTCTTCTTCAGAAGAAGGGGCTTTCCCTTTTGATTCTGTTGTGTGGAATAGGATGAATGTTGCTTATTTCATCGTAATGGTACGGGTTTCGGTTTTTAACTCTTTGTCGTTGCTGTCCAAAGCAGTGACTTTTAGCTCTGCTTTGACGGTGCCGTCATCACCGCGTTCCATGTCATCAGGCAATGTACAGTTGATTTTTGCGCTGTACTCATGGCTCACATCAGCTACCAGGGAAGTTCCTTCTCCTAAATGGGTACCATTGGCAGTAATGACGCATTTCACCGATTTTACCTCGCCTTCAGCCTTCCCAATAACGGTGAAGCTATTGGAAATTGCCTCTTCTTCATTAGGAGTGTCAATGGTGAGAGAAACGTCATTGTTGTTGTCACCGTTTTTGTCATTATCATCGGTGAGGTCGTTGGTACCGTCCTCACGGTCGGCGTCTAAATTTGCGTCGTCCTCAGTTTGGGTATTTGTGCCATTTTTGGCATCATTGTTGCCACTGCATCCTGCCAGAGCAAAGATGCTCAAGATCATAACCAATGATACAAGCATGAGAGTAATACGAGTTTTTTTCATTTTTTTCCTCCTGAATTTTTCCTTAGTATGACCTTACTGTAAGGCTTTTATTCAGGAAATTGGAAAAAATTATGGGACGGCCGATCAATACTGATAACAGCATGGATCGACAGCCCCTTATTTTATTATTATAGAAAATTTAAGTTTTCTAGTGATTTTAATTATATTGCGTCAGTAATGCCATCTTCCTCTAATCCTTGATGGATTTTACTGATTTTTCGTTGGGCAACTTTATTGAATATGAAAGAAGTGATTAGGAAGATCACGGCGAAAATCAGCAAGTGCAAGCTATCAGACAGCACCACTGACATATCTCCACCGGAAATTAGCTCACGGAAGCCGTCAACACTGTAAGTGAAGGGCATGAAAGGGCTGATTTTTTGGAAGAAGGAGGGAATTAAGTCTGTAGGGAAGGTCCCCCCGCAAGAACACAGCTGCAATACCAGAAATACAATGGCCAAGGCTTTTCCGGCAATGCCAAATAGTAAATTGAGACTTTGCATAATGAGTACGAAAACCAAAGAAACGAAAATGGAAAAAAGGAAAAAGCAGGGCAAATTTGTTATGGTAATATCAATGATGAGCGCGGCAGCAGAAATGGCCACGGCCTGCAAGGTGCCGACAAAGAAAAACAGTGGCAATCTGCCGAGTACCGTTTCTCTGGTATTCGCTTCCAACTTTGCTTCAGGCCGAGGCGGAATGATGAAGAAAATCAGTAAAGCCCCAATCCATAATCCCAGAGAAAGGAAAAAAGGTGCAAAACCTAAGCCGTAATAATCAAGGTTGCCATACTTTTCCGAGGTTGTTTTTTCCGGTTTGGACATGAATTCTGCCATGGCGTCACTGGTATTGACTAGCTTTTCGTTAATTTCTTCACTACCGTCTTTGAGCGCCGTGGCCAAGGTATCGCCGCCCTCCGTCAATTTTACAACACCGGAGGATAATTCAGGCACGGCGCTATCCAGAGTTCCCAACCCCGAAGTTAAAGTACTGGATCCGTCATAAAGCTTTCCTACACCGTTGCTGACTTCATCTGTGCCATCTTTCAAGGACGCAAGTCCCGATGAGAGAGAAGAGGAACCTTCATATAACTGAACGATACCACCACTGATTTGTTGCGCGCCACTGTTTAATGATGCTGCGCCGTTTTGTAAGGCGGCGACTCCTTGGGTTAACTCCGGGGCCTTTGAAGCAATGGCGCCACAGCCGCTTTGAATGGCATTGGCACCTTGGGAAATAGAAGACAATGCTGTGGAAATCTGTTGTTGTCCACTGTCATAACCACTTTTTAACTGTTGCAGCGCTGCTGCTACTGCTGCCATTTCTTCGGGAGTTTGAGCCTGAGAGGCCATGGCAATAATTTGGTCAAAGGAACCGTCTATGGTTGCTGTACCGCCGTCGACTTTTTGCTTCAAGGCCGTCGCGCCGTTGTTGATATCGGTGGCGCCCTGGGAAATCTGGTCAAGTCCATTGGTTAGTCCAGGCAGCTGCTCCGCCAAGGAACTGATGCCTTGAGATAGTTGAGAAGCTCCCGCTGTAAAGGTGGGCATTTGGTCGCTAAGTTCTTTTAGTCCTGCGGTAATGGAGGCAGAGCCGGAAGATGCGTCAGATGCTCCTTTCTGTAAGGAGGGCATGTTGCTGTTGAGCTTCTGTAAACCTGATGTTACTTGGGCGGAGCCGTCTGTAGCGGCATCGACGCCATTGGCCAAGGCCGGGACTTTGTCTTTAAGGGTATTGAGGCCGTCAGCCAAGGTTTCACTGCCGTCAGCAGCTTCTGACATGCCATTTTGAACCTCGTGTAAGCTGTCGAAAGCGGCCCCTGAATATTCTTTGGTAATGGACTGGGCTACAGTGCCGCTGAATTTTGTTTTTACCGTTTCACCGATTTGGGATAAGAGGAAGTTCTTTCTGACGTTATTGAGATAAATGATTTCCGCTTGCTGCGGTGTACCACTTTCCGCGCTGATCACGGATTCTGAAAAATTCTCCGGAATCACGAAGGCCATATAATAGTCTGTATGTTCAATACCATCATTGAGAATGTCTTGGTCAATGATTTCCCATGCTACGTCATCGTTATCTTTGACCTGATCCAGCACATCTTCGCCATAATTGACTGGCTTGCCGTCACGGACAGCCCCTTCGTCCATGTTTACAATGGCTACGGGAATATCCGCCATCCGTCCTTGAGGATCCCAAAATGCGATGATGTAGAGGGTTCCGAATAAAACGGGAATCAAAATAATGGCCAATAATGCAACACATAGAAATTTGTTGGAGAACAGTCTCCGAAAGCCGTCTTTGGTAATGTTTCTGATGCTCACAGGCAATCTTCCTTTCTGAAGCGATTCTAAAAGCCATCATAGCTTTTTCCTCAATAGGCCGCAATAAACAATTTGCCTTGATTGTATGGTTTTTGGACATTTACTTTACATTGTCTAAAAAAGAAATCTATGGTATACTAAGGAAAATATTCCAAGGAGGATGCCTTTTGAAAAGCGAGCGTACCAAATGGATGATGGTGAATTCTCTGAAAAAGCTGATGCGTCAAAAGCCTTTGAATCGTATCACCATTCGGGAAATCGTAGAGGATTGCGGTGTGAACCGCCAGACTTTTTACTATCATTTTGGTAATATTTATGATATGGTAGCCTGGATGTATCGGGAGGAGGCTCTGAATCTTCTCAAACAACGGGAAGGAGCCGATGTTTGGTCTACCGGACTGCGGGCGTTATTTCATTATATTGAAGATAATTGGGAAATCTGTCTCTGCGCTCTCCGTTCTACAGAACGTGACCAGTTGAGCCGGTTTTACCATGGCAACCTGGAGGATATTGTCAAGAAAACCATTGATACGATTCTAAAGGATATTCCGCATAAGGTGCCGGAGGACTATGTCAATTTCATCACTCATTTTTATACCATTTCTCTCAGCGCCTTGGTGGAAAGCTGGCTTAATGGGGAAATCAGTCTTACCGCCGATGAAATAGTGAACTACATTGATATTACGCTGGGGGCTCAAATCCGTGGCGCTTTGGCTGGAGATTATATTGGAAATTTATTGGGGCATCACTAAAATCATGAAAAACTGAAAATTTGATCGGTAGATCGAAAGCTGGAAAGGGGAGTTTTGATGAAATATACTTGTACAGTACTTTCCGTGGCAGACGTCAACGCGGCGAGAAAGTTTTATGAAGATTTGTTTGGATTGGAAGTCTATCAAGATTATGGTATCAATATTGCGTTTACTTGTGGATTAGCATTGCAGCAAGAATTCGATTGGCTCGTGAATTTGCCCAAGGATAAAGTGCTGAAAAATTCCAATAATATGGAGATATGCTTTGAGGAAGAGCAATTTGATGATTTCCTTGAAAGGCTAAAAGAGTATCCTGACATTGTATATTTAGGCGATGTGATCGAACACAGCTGGGGACAGCGTGTGATCAGATTTTATGATTTGGACGGCCATATCATAGAGGTCGGCGAAAATATGAAAATGGTTATTCAACGCTTCCTCGCTTCCGGGATGACGATGGAAGAGATATCGAAGAAAATGGACGCTTCCGTTGAAGACTTAACAAAGCTTCTGAATGCTTGAACTACCATTAAAAGATCATTCAATGATGTAGACAAGTATAGTAATATAAAATAGCAGCTCTTAAAGAGCCGCTATTTTGCTATT
The DNA here is from genome assembly GCA_964637365.1 of uncultured Peptococcaceae bacterium. GTDB lineage: Bacteria > Bacillota > Dehalobacteriia > UBA7702 > UBA7702 > Cryptoclostridium. Next base: position 25,825 of record CAZWWH010000014.1, on the reverse strand, counting down.
TTATCGGTTTATTTCAAGAAACCTTGGAGAATCGTATCTTCCGCTTCTTCTGCGGTAAGCCCCAGAGACATTAATTTTAAAAGCTGGGCACCGGCAATTTTACCGATAGCCGCTTCGTGAATCAACTGTGCGTCGCTGTGGTGGGCGGTGATTTTAGGAATGGATTCCACTTTGGCGTTGTCCATGATAATGGAATCGCATTGAATATGACCACGGCAGGCATTTTTGCCGATGAGGTTCAGATGAAACAGCTGCTTGGAATCGCCTTTGGCCACGGAACGCGACATGATGCGGGCGCTGGATTCTTCTCCCTGCAATTCCACGTTAATGATGGAATCCGCTTTTTGATCTCCTTCGGTCAGAAGGCGTTCCACAATGGTCAAACGGGCGTCCTTTTCCAAAATAATTTCCGTATCGCGAATGGTATCATCAACACCGGAAATCTGCACCATTTCCAATTCCACTTGAGCGCCCTCGCCTACATGGAGCTTTGTGGTGGGGTTCAGCACACGTTTCCCCGCACCGCTGCCTTCACCATAGTGCTTTTCCACATATTTGACTTTGGCGTTTTTGCCAATGAAAAATTCGTGGATGCCGTTATGCCCCGCTTCGGCGCCGCAATCGTTATGGATGCCACAGCCCGCCACAATGACCACATCGGCGTCGTGGCCAATATTAAAGGTGTTGTATACGGTATCGTGCATTCCCTCAGCGCTGAGGATGACGGGGATGTGTACCTGTTCCGCTTTGGTACCGGATTTTACATTGATATCAATGCCGGGCTTGTCGGTTTTCGGTACAATTTGAATATTATCGGTGGAACGGCGTGAAACGCCTTCCCCGTTTTTTCTAATATTATATGCCCCTATGGGGGGAATATCGTTGAGGTCCGCCACTGCCTGAAGCAGACCTTTGTCAATCATGTCAAGCATTGAAGCAACCTCCTTTCGAGGGTATGCAACTTTCTCCGCAGGCGCAACCCGACTGGGCTGATTGTGCGGTGATTTGGCTGAGAAATGCCTCTTTGTCGGTGATTTCTTTGACTTTGCCGTTTTCGATGACGATGATTTCGTCGGCCAGTTCCATGATACGTTCCTGGTGAGAAATGATAAGCAAGGTCATATCGCTGTCACGGTGCATTTTGCCGAATGTTTCCGCCAGACGCTGGAAACTCCAAAGGTCAATGCCGGCTTCGGGTTCATCGAACAGCGCCAAATCTAAATCTCTCGCCAAAATGCTGGCGATTTCGATGCGCTTTAATTCCCCGCCGGAAAGTCCGGAATCCATTTCTCTGTCGATATATTCTCCGGCACAAAGCCCCACATCAAAGAGGAGCTGCATGGCGTCGATTTTTTTATCCCCGGCGGCAATTTCCAAAATTTCTTTGACCTTGATGCCTTTAAATACCGGAGGGGCCTGGAATGCATAACCGATTTTTAAACGGGCCCGTTCTGTAAGGCTCATATGAGTGATGTCTTGTCCGTTAAAGATGATTTGTCCCGAGGTCGGTTCTAAAATTCCCATGACCAGCTTGGCCAAGGTGCTTTTGCCGCCGCCGTTGGGACCGGTAATGACATAAAATTTATTATCTTCCAGGGTGAGGCTGATGTCATTGATGATATCGGTCTGCCCCTGTTCATCTTCTACATGCCAGCTAACATTTTTTAATTCTAACATGCCAATCTCCTTTCTTCCCGAATCATTTATACCACAAATCATAGTAAAATACAATGTTTTCAATGGCTTACGGCAAAATTTTTTAACCATTGTAGTAATTTACGGCGGCTTCGGGAAATCATGAGGGTATTTTACTTAAAAATTTAGTGTGGCGAAATAGTCCTCCAGGGTTTCTGCCCGGCGAATCATTTTGCTTTTGTTGCCACCTTGCCAGAGGATTTCAGCAGACCGCAGCTTGCCGTTGTAATTGAAGCCCATAGCATGGCCGTGGGCGCCGACATCGTGAAATACCAAAATATCGCCAATATCCAGCTTGGGTAAATAGCGGTCAATGGCAAATTTATCATTGTTTTCACAAAGTGAGCCCACCACATCATATTTGTGATCTCTGGGGAATTTTTCTTTGCCGATCACGGTGATATGATGATAAGCACCGTAAAGAGCGGGGCGCATCAAATTTGCCATGCAAGCGTCTAGACAAGCGTAGTTTTTGTAAATCTCTTTTTTGTGAATGACTTTTGTTACCAAATATCCGTAAGGGCCTGTCATCATACGGCCGCTTTCAAAGCAGAGCTTGGCAGGGAACAAACCTTTATCAATAATTTTTTCCTGATATAATATTTTAATACCCTCGGCCAGCGTCTTTAGCTGAATGGGTTTGTCTTCGGGATAATAAGGAATTCCGAGACCGCCGCCGAGGTTGATCACGGAGATATCCACCCCGGTTTTATTTTTGATTTCTGCTACCAGATCAAACATCATTTTTGCGGTTTCTAGGAAATAATCAATATTTAGTTCATTGGAGGCAATCATGGTGTGAACCGCGAATTTTTTTACCCCCTTTCCCTTCATGATACGGTAGCCGTCAATGAGCTGCTCTCTGGTTAAACCGTATTTTGCTTCCACGGGATTGCCGATGATGGCATTGCCGGTGCGGCGAGGGCCTGGATTGTAGCGGAAGCAAATGGTTTCGGGAATGCCGACGTGTTCTTCTAAATATTCAATATGGGAGATATCGTCCAAATTGATGACAGCTCCTAATTCCATGGCTTTTTGGAATTCCACAGCGGGAGTGTCATTGGAGGTGAGAAAAATATTTTCCCCTCGGAAGCCTGCCCGCTCCGCTAAAATTAATTCCGCCAGAGAGCTGCAATCCACACCGCAGCCCTCCTCCCGAAAAATTTCCATCAAAGCGGGAGTCGGCGCGGCTTTTACCGCGAAATATTCTTGAAAGGCGGGAAAATCGGTAAAGGCGTCGTTAAACGCTTTTGCGTTGTCTCGAATGGCTTTCTCATCATAAATATAAAAAGGCGTAGGATATTGATCCAGCATGATTTGTAATTCTTCATGATTGAAAGGGATACTTTTTTTCATTTTATAATTCTCCATTATTTGATTCTGTTTATTTTGCAAATATATTAGTCTATTTTATTATAGCTGCATATTTATGTCAATATCCGTATGGTGGCCATCGGGGAATTTCTTGCTTGAACTTTTATGAAAAAATAAAAAAATTTTTTAAAAAAGCCGAGAAATATTACGCATTATATGATATAATAAATAAAAACTTGCCTTGCACGGTCACGGCGAGTTTTTGCGTTGTATTTCCATTGTGATCTATCACCTGTATTTTCGTCATAGTTTTGGCGAAAATATCGTTGGTGCAATGAAATAGATATTACACGGAGGAACCATGAGATTTATCGAAGAAATCAAACAGGATCTGATGAAACGTCTGGAAGCCGCTTTGTCTGCGGCCAAGGAAAAAGGGGCGTTGGTATATGAAGCGCTGCCTGCCTATGTAATTGAGACTCCCCGGGAAAAAGAGCATGGGGATTTTGCCACCAATTTGGCCATGGCCATGGCCAAACAAGCGCGGATGGCACCTAGAAAAATTGCGGAGATTCTTCTCTCCGAACTGGATACAACCGGCTCGTATATTGCCAGCACCGAAGTGGCGGGAGCCGGCTTTATCAATTTCTTTCTGAATCATGACTGGCTGTACCGTGTCCCTGCCGTTGTTCACGAAATGGGGGATCGCTTTGGCTCAGTGGAAATGGGTAAGGGCATTAAGGTGCAGGTAGAATTCGTTAGCGCCAATCCAACGGGCCTTTTGCATATGGGCAATGCCAGAGGCGGCGCCATCGGCGATTCCTTGGGTAATTTGCTGAAATTCGCCGGCTATGACGTAGAAAAAGAGTTTTATATCAATGATGCAGGAAACCAGATTCGCTTGCTGGGAAAATCCTTGGATGCGCGGTTCCTGCAGCAGCTGGGAGAGGATGCTCCCTTTTTGGAAGACGGCTACCACGGCGACGATATTATCGAAACGGTAAAACATTATATCGCAGAGCACGGCCAAAGCCTCCGGGACGCCGAACCTGCGAAACGGGAGGAAATCCTGGCCCAGTACGCTTTAAAAGAAAAATTAGACGCCATCAAAAGCGTTATGGCAATGTATGGCGTTCATTTTGATGTTTGGTTTTCGGAACAATCGCTCCACGATTCCGGCAAAGTCAAGGATACCGTTGATTATCTATTGGACAAAGGCTATGCCTATCAGGGAGAAGACGGCAGTATTCTTCTGAAAGCTGAACATAAAGAAGAGAAAAAAAAGAAACCGGCCAAAGAGGGGGAACGGGTCAATTTAGAGGATAAAGACGACGTTCTTGTCCGTGCTAACGGCATTCCTACATATTTTGCTGCGGATATTGCGTATCACCGTGATAAATTTGACCGCGGTTTCGACAAGGTCATCAATATTTGGGGAGCTGACCATCACGGCCATGTGGCCAGAATGAAACGCTCCGTGGGCTTTTTCGGCAATGACCCCGATGCTCTCACTGTGATTCTGATGCAGTTGGTGAAATTATACCGCAACGGTGAACTGGTGCGGATGTCCAAGCGTTCCGGTCAGTACGTCACTTTGGAAGATCTGGTGGAAGAAGTCGGGTACGATGCCGCTCGTTACTTTTTTGTGATGCGAAATCCCGATAGCGCTATGGATTTTGACCTGGATTTGGCCAAATCCAAATCTTCGGACAATCCTGTTTTTTATGTGCAGTACGCCCATGCCCGAATTTGCAGCATTTTGCGCCAGGCAGAAGCCCAGGGCTATCAAATGCCTGAATTTAAAATCGTGGATTACAGCGTTCTACAAGAGGAGCAGGAGCTCGCTTTGATGAAAAAGCTGGCGGACTTGCCTGAGGAAATCGCCACGGCAGCCCAGGCTTTGGAGCCCCATCGTCTCTGTACCTACCTTCACGATTTGGCATCGACGTTCCACAGCTTTTACAACCATTGCAGAGTCAATACCGATGACGAAAAATTGAGAAACGCCAGATTAGGGCTTTCCAAAGCCACCGCCATCGCTTTGAAAAACGTTTTAACCATTTTAGGTATTCACGCACCCAATGAAATGTAATGCCGGGGTACGGCAATAATCAAAGATTGAAGAACTGTTTGATGGAGGATTTGCAATGACAAAGTATATTTTTGTGACTGGCGGCGTTGTTTCGTCTTTGGGAAAAGGCATTACCGCAGCTTCTTTGGGCTGTATTTTGAAAAGCAGAGGCGTTAAGGTCGTCAGCCAGAAGTTTGATCCTTATATTAATTTAGACCCCGGCACTATGAGCCCTTATCAGCATGGCGAGGTTTTTGTTACCGACGACGGTGCTGAAACCGACCTGGACTTGGGCCATTATGAACGGTTTATTGATATTAACCTTACCAAAAACAATAATGTTACCAGCGGTAAGGTCTATGACGCTGTCATCAAAAAAGAACGGAGAGGGGACTACCTTGGCGGTACGGTTCAGGTGATTCCCCATATTACCAATGAAATCAAGGATCGTATTATGCGTCCCGCGCGGGAAAGCAATCCTGACGTCGTGATTACAGAAATTGGCGGTACCGTTGGGGATATTGAATCTCAGCCGTTTCTGGAAGCCATCCGCCAAATGAAACGGGAAGTAGGGAAAGAAAACGTTCTCTATATTCACGCCACATTGGTGCCATATCTTCATGCCAGCGGCGAGGCCAAAACCAAGCCTACCCAGCACAGCGTTCATGAGCTGCGTGGTATCGGGATTCATCCCGACATCATCGCCTGCCGTGTGGAGCAGAGAATGTCCCATGAGATGGAAGAAAAAATCGCCTTGTTCTGCGATGTAGATAAAGAAGCCGTTATCCAGGTGGAGGATGCCAAAACCATTTACGAAGTTCCCCTGAACCTTCTTAATGAGGGCATGGATGAGATTGTGGTGAAAAAACTCGGTCTCCAATGCGGCGAGCCTGATATGGAAGAATGGCGGATCATGGTGGACAAAATTAAGAATTATCAGCATGAATTGACCATTGCCATTGTGGGGAAATACGTTGCCCTCCACGACGCTTACCTGAGTATTATGGAATCCCTGCGCCATGCCGGCTTTCATCAGGGCATCAAAGTGGATATCCGTTGGGTCGATTCCGAAACTGTTACCAAGGAAAACGTCGCCGACATCCTAAAAGGTGCGGCTGGCATTATCGTCCCCGGCGGCTTTGGCGATCGCGGCATTGAAGGCAAAATCAACGCCATTGAGTATGTGCGTGAAAACAACATTCCTTTCCTCGGTATTTGTTTGGGGATGCAGTTAGCGGTGGTGGAATTCGCCCGCAATGTTTTGGGTATGGCCGGAGCCAACAGCGCCGAATTCGGCGATACTGAGTTCCCCGTCATCGATCTTCTGCCGGAACAAAAAGAGGTTGAGGAAATGGGCGGTACCATGCGTTTGGGCCTTTATCCCTGTAAATTGGCGGAGGACAGCAAAGCCCTGAACCTTTACGGTGAATCGCCGATTTATGAACGCCACCGCCATCGTTATGAATTCAACAACGCTTACCGTGAACAGTACGACAATAGCGATATGGATATCATTGGCACTTCGTTGGATGGTCGCTTGGTGGAAATGATTGAGCTGAAAAATCATCCTTATTTTGTGGCGTGCCAATTCCATCCCGAATTCAAATCCCGCCCCAACCGTCCCCATCCCTTGTTTCATGGTTTGGTCAAAGCGGCTTTTGAAAATATGAAATAAAGAAAATTGATCTTGGAAATCTCCAAGTTTCTCATAAAGAGAGAGGCTGAAGCGTCAGTCTCAGGAAAGGAGTTTGTTTTGTTAGTATCCCGTATCATTGAAGAAAAAGACAGGGAATTATACAATGACTTTGTGGCCAATCACGCGGAAAAGGGCCACGTCCTCCAAAGCTATGAATGGGGAGAAATCAAGGGCAAAGGCGCTTGGGAACCCATTCGTCTGATGGTGTTTGATGATGAAACACCGGTAGCCGCCATTTCCTTGCTCCAACGCAGCGTACCCATGGGAAAAACCATTTTTTACGCTCCCCGGGGCCCTGTGGTCAATATCGGGGCGAAGGAAACCGTGGCCTTTTTGATGTCTGAAGTGAAACGCGTCGCCAAAGAACGCAAAGCCATTTATCTGAAAATCGACCCTGATGTTTCCATTGAGAACGAAGCCTGGCAGGCGTTTTTCAAAGAGTATGGTTTTCAGAAGCCCAAAAGTGGTTCTGGTTTTGAAGGGGTTCAGCCTCGTTTTGTGTTCCGTCTCGACATTACTCCCGATGAAGAAACCCTGATGAAAAATATGCACCAGAAAACCCGCTATAACCTGCGTTTGGCTGGGAAACGGGGCGTCACCGTGGATACCAACCCCGACCGGTCCAAACTGGCGGAGTTCTATGATTTGATGAAAGTCACCGCTGAGCGGGATAAATTTTTGATTCGCCCGTATTCTTATTTTGAGGATATGTATGATTACCTGGTACCCAAGGGTTTAGGAAATCTCTTCCTGGCTTATTACGAAGGGGAGATGATTGCCGGAACCTTGCTCTTTAAGTTCGGCGACCGCGCTTGGTACATTTACGGCGCTTCCTCCAACGCCCACCGCAATGTCATGCCCAACTATTTGATCCAGTGGGAAATGATTCGCTGGTCCAAAGAGCATGGCTGCACCATGTATGATTTCCGGGGCGTACCCGGCCATGTTCCGCCGGAGCATCCTCTTTACGGCCTTTATAAATTTAAAAAAGGCTTTCATGGGGATTATGTGGAGTTTATCGGTGAATATGATTTGGTATATAACAAAACGTTTTATAAGCTTTACGAAACCTTTGAACCGATGTATTATAGTGGTGTGAGAAAGCTGATTCGCGCCAAAAAGAAACTCAAAGGAGCCCTCGGAAAAGGAAAATGATGTCTTATCGCAACGAAGATTTTTGGATTGATGTAAATCTTAAAAATTTATGTGCCAATTACGATGCTGTCCGCAATACTGTCGGCGGTAAAAAAGGCGTTATGGCGGTAATCAAGGCAGACGCTTACGGCCACGGCATGGCGGAAACCGCTAAGGCTCTGGAAAAGCACGGAGCCGACTACTTGGCAGTGAGCCATTTCGGGGAAGGGAAGTACCTGCGAGAGCAGGGTATCACCATGCCGGTTCTTTTGATGACTCCGGCGTTGCCTGATTATTATGAGGAAATCGTATCCCTTGGCCTCATGCCGTCTCTGGACTGTGTGGAAAATCTCGCGGTACTTGCCAAGGCAGCAGGCGGTCGAAGGATGGGGTTTCATTTAAAGGTCAACACCGGAATGAACCGTTTTGGCCTCAACTGTGACCAGGTTGGTGATTTCCTTGCCGCTTTGCCCCAATATCCCAATTTGTATTTGGCGGGGGTTTTCTCTCATTTACCCACAGCGCTATTGAAGGACCATCCCCAAACCACGGCGCAAATCAAAAAATTTGAAGCTGTGGTGGCGAAAATTAAAAAAGAAATTGATTACGATTTTGATATTCACCTTTGCAACAGCGCAGGGGCAATTTGTTATCCCGATGCCCGTTGGGATTATGTCAGGGTGGGCACCTTGCTTTATGGCCAGTTCCCTGCCGCACATTTGAAAGGTACCATGGAGCTCTTGCCTACTTGGCAGGCGAAGGCCCGTATTTTGGAAACGAGAGAGGTTGAACCCGGGGATACCGTTGGCTATGGCGCTGATTTCAAGGTTCGTGAGAAAATGCGTCTCGGTGTGATTCCCGTAGGCTATAGTGACGGGTTCGGGGTGCAGCCGCCCCTGAATAATGTTTCCTTTAAAATTTTTGTGAAACAGGGGTTAAAGCTTCTCCGCAGCTTTTTACGGAAGCGCCCCAATCATCAAGTTTATTACGAGAAGAAACCGCTGCCTGTCATCGGCCGCATCGCCATGCAGACAACGGTGATCTCGCTTAATAATACCGATGCCGGAGTTGGCGATATTGTGGATATCCCTCTGCGTCGAACCGCAACGGCACCAACGATCAAAAAAAATTATGTGTAAAGGGGAGAAATTACTATGCCATTGGTAACTTCTACGGAAATGTTTCAAAAAGCTTATGAGGGCGGATATGCCATCGGCGCCTTTAATGTGAATAACATGGAAATCATTCAGGGCATCACCGAAGCCGCCAAAGAAGTCAATGCGCCCCTGATCCTTCAGGTATCCGCAGGTGCTCGAAAATACGCGAACCATACTTATTTGATGAAGCTGGTGGAAGCAGCGGAAATCGAAACAGGTCTTCCCATCTGCCTCCATTTGGACCATGGCGATAGCTTTGAATTGTGCAAATCCTGCATTGACGGCGGCTTTACCTCGGTAATGATTGACGGCAGCAAGCTGAGCTTTGAAGAAAATATCAAATTGACCAAAGAAGTTGTGGACTATGCGCATGACCACGGCGTGGTGGTGGAAGGTGAATTGGGCCGTCTGGCTGGGATTGAGGACGATGTTAATGTCTCTGATGCAGACGCTTCCTATACTCGTCCCGAAGAAGTGGAGGAATTTGTGTCCCGCACAGGCGTGGATTCCTTGGCCATCGCCATCGGCACCAGTCACGGTGCGTATAAGTTCAAACCCGGTCAGAAACCGCAGCTGAGATTCGATATTCTGGAAAAAGTCGGCCAGCGTTTGCCCGGTTTTCCCATCGTGCTTCACGGCGCTTCCTCAGTCATTCCCGAATATGTGAAAATGATTAATGAAAACGGCGGCGCCATGCCCAATGCCATTGGCGTTCCCGAGGATATGTTGCGTCAAGCCGCAAAAATGGCCGTTTGCAAAATCAATATTGATTCTGACCTCCGTCTCGCTATGACCGGTACTATCCGTCAATATATGAATGAGCATCCCGACCATTTCGACCCCCGTCAGTATTTGAAACCTGCCCGGGCTAATATCAAAGAATTAGTAAAACATAAACTCATCAACGTTTTGGGCTGCGACGGCAAAGCTTAAGTCCACAGGAGGCGTATTATGGAATTATATCTTGATACGGCAAACCTGGAAGAAATCAAAGAGATTGCTTCTTGGGGTGTTTTGGCCGGCCTTACCACCAACCCTTCACTTTTGGCCAAAGAAAAAATCGCCGTGGCCGATTTTATGAAAGAGGCCGAAAATTATGTCAAAGGGCCCTTGAGCTTGGAGGTTCTCGGTGAAACCGCCGACGCCATGATTGAGGACGCCCGCCATCTGAAAAAATATGGCGATAACGTTGTTATCAAATTGCCCTTGACAGAGGAAGGCTTGAAAGCCCTGAAGGTGCTTTCGGCCGAAGGCTTTCAAACGAATTTAACCTTGATTTTTTCCGCTAATCAGGCCTTACTGGCCGCCAAAGCCGGCGCCACCTACGTCAGTCCCTTTGTGGGCCGTGTAGATGATATCGGCGCTGAAGGTAAAGCCTTAGTAGAGGAAATTAAGTTGATTTTCCGGCAATATCACTTAGAAACCAAGATCATTGCCGCCAGCATCCGCTCGGCGCGGGATGTCACTGACGCCGCTGTGGCAGGCGCTGATATTGCCACCATCCCTTACGGGATTTTCAAAAAGATGGTAGCCCACCCCTTGACCGATGTCGGCTTGGAAAAATTCAAAGCGGACTGGGCCAAAAGCGGAATTCAAGGGCTCTGATAAGGAGAATATATCATGTTAGAACGAGGATTAACACTTGACTTTGTGCGTGTTACCGAAGCCGCTGCTCTGGCTTCCGGTTATTGGTGTGGCCGTGGCAACAAAATTGCCGCTGACGATGCCGCGGTTCGCGGGATGCGCGCTGTGTTTGATACCATTCCCATTCATGGCACTGTGGTAATTGGAGAAGGGGAAATGGATGAAGCTCCCATGCTTTATATCGGGGAACGTCTTGGCAATGCCGAATCACCTTTGGTAGATATTGCGGTAGACCCCTTGGAAGGTACTAATTTGGTAGCTAAGGGCGCTGCCGGCGCCATCGCTGTTTTGGCCGCTGCGGAAAAAGAATGCTTGCTCCATGCCCCCGATATGTATATGGACAAAATTTGTGTTGGCCCTGCCGCCAAAGGCCGTATCGCTCTTGACGCTTCCGTAACGGAAAATGTCAATAACGTGGCAGAAGCCTTGGGCAAAAAAGTCCAGGAAGTAACCGTTGTTGTTTTGGATCGTGAACGCCATCAGCCCATCATTGACGAGCTCCGCCAATGTGGTTGCCGCATTCAACTCATTACCGATGGCGACGTGGCTCCCGCTGTTGCCACCGCGATTCCCGGCTCTGGCATCGACATGATGATCGGCGTGGGTGGTGCTCCCGAAGGTGTTTTGGCTGCCGCTGCCCTGAAATGTATGGGCGGCGATATGCAGGGACGTCTCTGGCCCGAAGATGACGAGGACCGTGAAAGAATGGCTAAAATGGGCATTGCCGATGATAATAAGCTCCTGACTATGGAGGATTTGGCAGCCAAAGATGATATCATTTTCTGCGCTACGGGTATCACCACTGGTCCCTTGCTCCGTGGTGTCGTTTATTCCGGCGAAACCGCAACCACTCATTCTTTGATTATGCGCGCTAAAACCGGTACCGTTCGCTTTATTGAAACCATCCATGATTTCAATAAAAAACCCTTGTCGAATTTGATTCGCAAGGATGATCCCGGGTATGCCGGCAAATAATTCAGGAAGTTTTATACGACTATGAAACTGCTTTATACCAACGAAAATGGCGACTTATTGGTTGCTGAAAACTTGGATGCTTTGGGCGGTCGGGGCGATTCTTTCGTCCCGGCCGATACCTTTATTTCTATGCCAGACGGCGCTACTTTGACGTCCTTGCCAGGCCGTATCCCTTTGGGACGGGATAAAAGTGGTCAAGTTGTTCCGTTCAGAGGGAAAGGCTGGCCTGTGGCGGCGCTTTTACCCCAGGGCTTTACCCGTACCTTGCTGCCTGCCTACGAAAAATGCACTGCCGGCCCCGAGGTGCTGCCCCTTCTTGGCTATACCGCTGTGGCTATGGATGGTGATGAAATTAAAGTGGCAGCGGTTCAAACCGATGAACACAACATTTGGCATCCCAACCATTATAATACAGAGGACTTGCCCCGCCGTATCCGAAAAGTTAGAAAAATTTTTCCTGAAAATCGCATTGTAAGCCAGTTGGCCCACTGCTCTTTGGATTATGGCTGTTTTACGGCTCAGAATTTCTTCTACCGACGTTGGGAAGGGGGGGTTCCTGTTTCTCCCGCCTGTAATGCCCGGTGTGTGGGGTGTATTTCCCAGCAGGAGAGCGAATGCTGCCCTTCGGCCCAGGGACGTATCACTTTTCGACCCAAAGTAAAGGAAATTGCCGAAGTCGGCGTTTTCCATCTTGGTGGTAAGCGAAAAGATAATATCATCAGTTTTGGCCAGGGGTGCGAAGGAGAGCCCTCCTTGGAATCGGAACGCATCGCCAAAGCCATTAGGGTGATTCGGGATAACACTCAACAGGGCACTATCAATATTAATACTAACGCCGGAAATACAGATCATGTCCGAACCATCGTTGACAGCGGTCTCGACACTATGCGAGTTAGCCTTTTTTCCGCCCAAGAGGACAACTATAACCGCTATTATCGTCCCCGGAATTACAGCTTAACCGACGTGGAACGCTCTATTGCTTACAGTGTAGAGCAAGGCGTATACGTTTCTTTGAATCTACTGGCTTTCCCCGGGTTTACGGACCGTAAAACGGAAATTGAAGCGCTCCTTGGACTCATTCACCGAACGGGGCTGCAAAAAGTACAGCTTCGCAATTTAAATATCGACTGCGATTACTTCTATGAAACCTTGGAATTGGAAAAAGAACCGAGCTTAGGGATGGAGGTGTTAATTCACCGCTTAGAAGAAAATGGCGTAGTCGTAGGAAATTACAGCCGTCCCAAAAATATTTAAAAAAATGTTTGCATTACTGTAAAAAGTGTGCTATAATAATTTCTGCATGAAAATATCCACCATACCGAAAGAGAGGTGACACAGGTATGAAAAAAGGTATTCATCCTGCTTATGAAGAAGTAGAAATCACTTGCGCTTGCGGCAACAAATTTACCACCAAGTCTACTAAAAAGAATATTAAGGTTGAAGTTTGTTCCCAGTGCCATCCCTTCTACACCGGTAGCAGACGTTTCTTAGTCGAAGAAGGCGGCCGTGTGGATAAATTTAAGAAAAAATACGGTCTTCAATAAAACGCTATTAACGGAGCTTATGCTCCGTTTTTTGCTATCTCCAATGAACTTGCCGAAATACCCCAAAGGAGCAATATGAAAAGACCATTTTATTATGGCGGGCAGGCCGTGATTGAAGGCGTTATGATGATGGGCCCCCAAGAATACGCCGTTTCTGTGCGAAAAGCCGATGGCTCTATCATCACGAAAAAAGAACCCGTCGATACCATTAAAAATAAGTATCCGATTTTGAAATGGCCCATTATTCGGGGCTTTGTGAATCTCATTGAAATGATGGCCCTGGGGATGAAAAACATTACCTGGTCAGCCAATCAATCCGGAGAAGAAAACGAGCAGCTGGGATTCTGGGGAATGTTCCTCTCCATCGCCTTAGCCGTCGTCATTGTCGCGGGCTTATTCATTGCCCTGCCTGTATTTATTGGTACTTGGGCTCATGAGACCGTCGGTGATTTTGGACGCAGCCTCATTGAAGGAGTTTTGCGTATTTCCGGATTTGTTTTATATATTGTGGCCATTCGCCGCATGGAGGATATTCGCCGTGTTTTCCAATACCATGGTGCGGAGCATAAGTCCATCGCCACTTGGGAGCATGGCGATGCTTTGACGCCAGAAGCGGCCAAAAAATATTCCACCCAGCATCTTCGCTGCGGTACCAGCTTCATGCTGATGGTGATGATCGTGATGATTATCATCTTTACCTTTGTGGGGCAGACCGAAGGCTCTTTGGGTCGCATTGTAATTAAATTGATTTGTTTGCCCTTTATCGCTGGGATTACTTATGAAATTACCCGTTGGTCTGCGGGACATTGTCAATACCGCATTGTGCGGATGCTTATGGCGCCGGGGCTATGGCTCCAAAAACTTACCACCAGCGAACCCAGTCTCGATCAATTGGAGGTAGCCTTGATGTCCCTGAAGGCGGTAATCCCCGGCTATTTTGACGAACATCCCGATGAACCGCGCCCCAAATACGAAAATGAAAATGAAAATGAGGAAGAAACTGATTCATGTTTGAAAAACTAAGTCAACTGGAAAAAAAATATGACGAACTATCATTGCTAATCAGCGATCCCGAAGTTATTAATGACCAAGCCGAGTGGCAAAAGCACATCAAGGCTCATGCGGAGTTAGAGGATGTCGTGAACGGCTATCGGCAGTATAAATCCCTACAAAGGGAGTTGGAAGGTGCTGAGGAGCTCCTCGGTGAGGAAGACGATGAGGAAATGCTGGAAATGGCCAAGGCCGAAGCCGCTGACTTGGAAGAGAAAATGGCAGCTTTAGAGCAGGAATTGAAGATAATGCTGCTGCCCAAGGATCCCAATGACAGCAAAAATGTCATCATGGAAATCCGCGCCGGTACCGGCGGCGAGGAAGCTGCTTTGTTTGCCAATGACCTTTTCAAAATGTATAGCCGCTATGTGGAAAAGCAGGGCTGGAAGCTGGAAATTATGAACGGTAATTTTACCGATATCGGCGGGGTAAAGGAAGTCGTTTGTCTCATCGAGGGGAAAAACGCTTACAGCCGTTTGAAGTATGAAAGCGGCGTCCATCGTGTCCAACGGGTTCCTGATACGGAAGCCTCTGGCCGCGTTCACACCTCTGCCGCTACGGTAGCGGTAATGCCTGAAGCTGAAGAAGTGGAAGTAGAAATCGGCCCTAATGATGTAAAGACCGATGTCTTTTGCGCCAGCGGCCCTGGTGGGCAGTGCGTCAATACCACCCAAAGCGCTGTGCGTTTGACCCATATTCCTACGGGCATCGTAGTATCCTGCCAGGATGAAAAGAGCCAGCTTCGCAACAAAGAAAAGGCCATGAAGGTGCTGCGCGCCCGTATTTATGAGGTAATGCAGGAAGAAATCCAAGGGGACATTTCATCGGCCCGCAAAAGTATGGTGGGTAGCGGCGACCGCTCGGAACGAATCCGCACCTTTAATTTCCCTCAGGGCCGTGTAACCGACCATCGAATTGGCTTGACCCTCCATCGCCTTGATTCGATTTTAGAGGGAAATCTTGATGAAATTATTGACGCTCTCATCAGCGATGAACAAATGAAACAGCTGAAAGAGGGCGTGGAATCATGACTTGGGGACAATTTACTCAGTGGCTCACCGAGCAGCTGTCCCAGCGTGATAACGGAATCAATGAGGCCCGTTGGCTTGTGGAAGCCATGACGGGCCTTCCTTTCTATACTTTGCGGGAACAGCCCTTTGAGGCGGAGCTGCGACCTAAGTTTGAAGCTGCTGTTACAGAATTGGCGCAAGGCCGCCCCTTTCAGTATGTCATTGGCTCTCAGGAGTTCTTCGGTCTTACCTTTCATGTTAGGGAGGGTGTCTTGGTTCCCCGTCCGGAAACGGAATTACTGACGGAGGTTGCGATTCAGTGGGGTAGGGGGCGGAATATCGATGCGCTTGATCTGTGTACGGGCTCCGGATGTATTGCTATTACCCTTTCAAAGCGCCTGCAAG
This sequence comes from uncultured Peptococcaceae bacterium, assembly GCA_964637365.1. Taxonomy (GTDB): domain Bacteria; phylum Bacillota; class Dehalobacteriia; order UBA7702; family UBA7702; genus Cryptoclostridium. The sequence continues at coordinate 10,130 of CAZWWH010000014.1, read as the reverse complement.
GCACCTTTACTGCAGTGGATTTGTCATCCGAAGCCTTAACCATTGCCAAAGAAAATAATGATCTGTTGGGGGCGTCCGTTGATTTTCGGCAGGGTGATCTTTTTTCGCCCGTAATAGGTGAAACCTTTGATTTGATTACGGCGAATCCCCCTTATTTAAGCGAGAAGGAAATGTCCCAAATTCCCGTGGAATTGACCTATGAGCCCTCCTTGGCCTTGGTATCTGGTCGAGATGGGCTGGATCTTTGTCGTCTCATCATTAATGAAGTGAATGGCTATTTGAGAGATGGTGGCCTTTTCCTGATGGAGTTTGGTGAAACTCAAGGCCTGTCCATTCTTAAACTTATGAAACCCCTGGGATGGCATACTGTGGAAATTCGGAAGGACTACAACGGTAAGGATCGCTTTTTGTATGCGATAAAATAAAAAGGAGATCTATGATGAGAGGACTCTTCAAATTGCCGAATATTGGGCTGACCGTGGAAAAAATAATTACATACTGTGAGCATTGCCGCAGGGGTAAGAAACAGTAAAATAGGGCGGCAGCACTATTTGCTGTCGCCCCGTGGCTGCCCATTTGCAAAACCAGGCGGGGATGTCAATGGCGGGTGAAGCCCGTTCATCTTGACCGTTGACTGCTCCGGCTGATTTTGCTATTTATGATACTCCCATTTTTCTTCAAGGATTTCATAATCGGCCCATTCTGTATTTGGCTTCGTTTCTGTCATTGTAAAGCCATATTTTTGATAAAGATACCTTGCCGGTTTCAAAATATCAATCGTCCATAAAATCATATCTGTATAATTGTGTTCTTCGCAAAAGCGCATAGCTGTTTCTAACAGTTTATTTCCTATTCCCATGCCCTGTATCGCTATATCAACGCCAAACCAGCGAAGTTGTGCTTCATGCTCCTCTTTTTTTATAATGGCAATACAGCCAACGATTTTGTTGTCCTTTTCTGCTACCCATAGCTGATTTCCGTCTGGATGATCGAAAAGTTCGGCCATTCCACGAATAAAATACCCTTCTACAGAGCCATTAAATTTGTATTGTTGTTCATACAGCTTATAATAAAAATAGCAGACAAGACTGGGATCTCCCGGTCTATAGGTGCGGATTGATACATCGTCATTCGTTTTCATTATCTTCCTCCTGAGAATTATTGCTATTTGAAAGTATATCTATTATTTTTTTCATTGACTCACATAAGTCATTACAGGTTTCAGAATTTAGCTGTTCAATCAGCTTATAGATTTCATTATTTGTTATGTCAATCAATTTTTCTGCTTCTACCTGCCCTTTGGAAGTTAATTGAATCATAAGAGTTCGTCTGTCATCTAAAGCAGTTTTTCTCGTAATAATATCTTTTTGCTCAAAATTGCGAATTAGACGGCTGATATAACTCTTGTCCAAATGTAGCATTTCAATTAAACGATTAGCACTTATCTGACTATTTTCTTTTAGTTCAAACAAAATTCTTGTTTCTGTAACGGAATACCCGGAATCAAGATAATTTCGATTAAGAAATCCCAGAAGCACTGTATAAAAACGGTTAAACTCCCTAATTTGATTTATGATTTCCCATCTATCCTCCATATAGCTGCTCCTTTTAATTAATTAGTTGATAAAAGCTACTATTTGAATGATACATCAAAAAGTGGCTTTTGTCAACCGAATTTGGAATAGTGAAGTAACTGTCTATCAAATTATTGTGTTACTTTATGGCACATGAGCAATGTTGCAGGATAAAGAAACAGTAAAATAGGGCGGCAGCACTATTTGCTGTCGCCCCGTGGCTGCCCATCTGCAAAACCAGGCGGGGCCGTCAACGGCGGGCGAAGCCCGTTCATCTTGACCGTTGACTGGCTCGGCTGGGTTTGCTATAAATCATATCTTCTTATGATTTGTCGGAAAAACTCTTTACCCAAACAAAAATCACGATTGCAGTTGCGATAAGTAATTCCGCAAAAATTACAGAAGCATTCCATATTTCAAAATAGAAATGTCCAATGAAATAGACTGCAAAAAATATCAAATATATTCCAATCGAATACATGATATTTTTGGAAAGTTGAGTGCGTTTCTGTTCCCTGACTAACATTTGTTTCTGTTGCCGTTCCAGAATTTCTGTTTTGACCGATAACTCATCTATTTCTGATGGTTTTAACAGATAATCCACAGTAACATCGAATGCTTTGCTTAGTTCAACAATCTTTTCTACTTCGGGTATGACCTGCCCACTTTCCCATTTTGAAATAGACTGTCTTGAAACATTAATCTGCTCAGCCAGTTGTTCCTGTGTTAATTCCCTGCTTTATAAGTTTTTCTGCGAACTCCATATGCGTTCCTCCTATTGATTTTGTGTATAAATCTTATCAAAATACTCATTTGCATTCCAGCAAGTGAGCTTTACAATTACATAACATACAGTAGAATTCAAGTTTGGCCTTATATATTCCAGTTGTTATTCTGCTCCATGCATCTATTTTAGCATAAAAAATTTTATTTCCCTATTTCCCTGTGATTGAACGGCATACCTGGGCTGTCAGCCAAATTTTTTATGTTACTTTGCGCAGCATGATCATTACCTCTGTAGAAAATTAAAGGAACTGGGAGCCGTTAAAATTCTCGCCATTGAATTTCTCCCGTGCTAGTATCCATCGGTTAATGGCTCTGGATAGCCGTTGAACGAAAAGAGGATCTAAAAGCCTTTTATCAAAATTAAGTACAAGTACCCTGTCAAATAAATTTGCCAAAGAAAAAACTCCTGTTTGGGACCACAGGAGTTTTTTCTTTATATAGGGACTTATTTATTATGGGCAATTATAACAGATGTTGCTTTTCAATATATCTGATATAGTCCGTAAGTGCTTCCTCTATTTCCTGAGGCAACAGACTTTCTGGTGCCAAGGATAAGATATTTTCAACTTCATGATGGGCTGCATCAAGAATTTCCGGTGAACCTTGAGCAGTCCAAGCATCATAAGATCGCCAATCCGAAACCTGAGGTTGCCATCCCTCTTTGAAATGCTCTAATGTAGAACTGTGAGTCATAAAATCCTGACAGGGAACTGCGTCCATTAGGATATTCATCCCCAAAGCCTCTTCTGATGTGTTTATTCCATTCATGATATGACGAACGCGTGATATCATTTCATTATCAATGATCGTTTTTTCCAGCGACGTTGTCATGAGATTTTCCAAAGTACCCAAAGACTGGCTGCAAAGGGCAACTCCAGCCAAAGCAGTGAGCATAAAGCTCTGAATGGTTTCCATTCCCGCCTGATAGTCGATGACTTTAGAACTGGTTACTCCGGTCTGTGCCCGGGAAGGCAGGTGATAGAAATCTTTAAACATTTGAATTGATGCCACTAGCATCAGCGCTGTATCGGGACAAGCGCACTCCCAACTGGCGTATCTCATATTTCCATAGGTCAACGATGCTGAGGGAATTACCGGAACGCCGGGACAATATAACTGAGCCAGTACGAGACCAGCTAAAATTTCCGCCATTTGCAGAACAACCGTGGAATAAAGGTAAATAGGGGAGGTTATGCCCGTCATGGGAGCCGATACAATTAAAACCGGCTGCTTCCTTTCGGCATAAACCTTAATGCCTTCACAGGCAAAATCGGAATAAAAGAGCGGAGAATTGGGACATACTGCGTGCCAGGTCACATAATGGTCGTCAAGATAACCCTCCTGGCCAAAAGCAATATCAAACAAACGAAGACATTCCTCTTTTTGAGCCATAGTATCAAGCTCCATGGGACTTAAAATTGGTTTGTCAGAATGCTTCATGGAGGCCAATACGCAATGGAGTCCCTTTGTGCGATCTGGCACATCCACGGGGCTCAACGGCTGATACCCTGCAATATCCAATTCACTGCATGCCTGATAAATTTTTTGAAGGTCGGAGAAGTCCCCTAAAGTGGGGGATCTTCTGCCGTCTTCAAAATCTTGTATAAATACCTCGCCACCAGCGGGATGAATCAGAAGCCCATGGCCCACAGTGACGCTGCGTTGAGGATTCAATGCTTCTAATCGAAAGGTCTGGGGACACTGAACCAGGGCATCCTGTACCATGGTCTTGGGAATTCGTACATTATTACCATTAACCACAGCGCCATGATGCTGCAATAATTTTACCGCATCGCTGCTTTGGAACGTGATACCCTTTTCCCATAGAAGTTTCAGCGTGCTTTCATGCACTTTTTCCATTTCTTCGTCGGTTAAGACGTTGATTTTGGAGATAAGCTTCATGTCTGCCCCTCAGACTTTCTTCACAATTTTATAATTGCCAATGGCAACCTTATTTAATAGCGTTCAAAGCTTCGCGGATTTTTGCTTCGTTTTCTTCCATCCATTTGATGCTGCTGACCTGATGGCGCATGTAATAGAAATATTCATAGGGATTCAATTCCATGTCTTTAAAGTATGCTTCTGAGCACCAACGTACCAGATACATGTTACCCATAAGGAGTAATTCATAATAATATTTCTTTTCGAGTTCACCGATGGGTTCCAAGCCGCCGAGCTCTCTCAACCGAGCATTGTAAGCATTGGTGAAGTTAACAATTCTATCCAAATAGATTTCGCCGTCGTTTTCGGGATCCCAGGAAGCGAAGAAATAGACCATGCCAAGACCGAATTCAAAGAGACGGAGATCCATTTTTGCCCAGTCAAAGTCATAGATACCGGTGACATAACCGTTGTGGTCGTATTTTACATTACCGGGATGGAAGTCGCACTGGAGCGGGCAAACCAGCATTTGTTTCAAATCTTCTTCGGGAATATATGCTTTTTTGCACATTTCTTCGATGTAATCCAATTTGGATGCAAAGAATTGGGTGTAGCAGTTGTCATAACCATTGTCGGCATAGGTTTTGCTATATCCTCTGAATACATCGGGGAATTCCTTCATTAAACCATCGCAGCGAGATTCGGCTCTTTCATAGGTTTCAGGATCAAAATCACGAACAGCATTATGGAGTTCGGCCAACAGTTCTGCAACGCTTTCATAAGTGAACTGGGGCATCATATTGTTGATCCAATCATAGGTAGCGCGGCCTTCGATAAAATTGTAAACTGCAAAGTACCAGGTTTCAATGGAACCGTCTTCCATTTTTTGATCCAGTGCATAGAAAGTGTTGCCGTCTTTGCCGGGTTCGGGCACAGCGCCTCTGGTGAAGCCTTGGGCTTTTGCGTAGGTCAAAAGTTTATGTTCGAGCATCAACTCGTTCATATCTTTGTTACGCATATATTTACGGAAGAACCAGGTTTGTTTTTCGCCATCTTTGATGGTGTAGATCCCAAAACTGCGGTTTACATAGCCGCCGAAGATTTCGTAGATTTCATCGATTTTCCCAATATCGTATTTGTTCTCTACGATTTCTTTGATCTGACTATAAAGAAAGCTTTCTTCAGCAACTGCTTTTATTTCAGCGATTTTGTTGGAAGCTTCATCCAAATCATAGAACAGATCCAAGGTGTTTGCAGAATCAAGATAACGGTATTTCTGCATTTCTTCGGTGTGCATTTCATAAAATCCCATATTATTAATCCCCTTTCTGGTAAGTGAAAATTTTTGTTTTTTTGCACTCTTTTCACCAAATGAAATTCTAAAATAAGGTTATGGAAATTTCCAGTGGGTTTTTGTTTGGATTGATATCGTTTTTTTTACTTTGTTGGAAAAAATCAAAAAATGTATATGGTAAAAAAATGTTGATTTTGGTGGTGGATTTTTAACAAAAGGCGAGTATAAGTGTGAATTTTTCATAAAAACCCAAATTGAATCCATTGACTTTTATTTTTGTGGTAGTATAATTTGTAGGGGGTATCTAAGAAGAATCAAAGGACTTGACATTTATGAATGATAATCAAAATGACGTTTCGGACAGCGTCCGAGCAAAGAAAATAAATCAACATTCTGGTTCTGTGAACTGTGGCCCCGGAATGCTGTGGGATTTTTGTCTTTTAATTGGTTCGGAACTCTGTTTATCTGTTATCATATATATAGTAGCGCTCCTTTTTCCCAATTTTGTATCTAACCACGGCGCTTTTTTCGCATTGGTATTCTTTTCGTTTTTTGTTGTGATGATAGCGAGCGCTATCCTTTTATGGAATCATAGTCGGGGAAAACATCTTCGTTTACGGCGTATTGCGTCGCTGCTTCATCAAGCCGCAGGGAAGCCGCAAAGTGTTTCATTGGAATCCTTGGAGCAATCTGCCCATGACATTCACGAAAAAACTCGTTATTATGAAGATCGTTTGGCTTATCAAGACGCATTGTTACGAGAACACTATCTGGTCCGTCTGATGAAGGGGAATTTGCGCTCCGTGGACAGCGCCTATGAGGTTGGTAAACATTTTGGTATCGACTGGAACAGTGTGGAAATGCGGGTCATGGTTTTTGCCATTGAGGAAACTTCTGAGCTTTCCATGGATCAATGGGATAGCATCTACCGTACCCTACGCCAATGCTTGAAGGAAAAATCGCAGGATCGCTATTTGGTGTATCCTGTAGAGGTGGATGCACAAATTGGCTGTGTATTGATGCCTTTGGGCGGCGAATCTTTAAGAAAGGAAGGTGGGTTTAAGGAAGTCCTTCAATTTGCCAAAGAATGCCTCAGTTGTGTAGAGAAGGAATACCCTTGCGTGTTCCGAATTGGTATCAGTGGCGTCAACACAGGTATTGCCGGCATCGCCCGGGCTTTCTCTCAGGCGGTTGACGCTTACCAGTATCAGCAGCTGGTGGGTGAGGAAAATGAGGTTTTGTTTTATAATGATATGCCGGTTTCTCCAGAGAAGGAGCAGGAAGAGGCCTATTGGTTTGAAAAAGAACGGCAATTCCTCAACTGTATTTATGTAGGGGACTACAATAATGCAGCTTTGATCTTTAATAAGATTCTTGTCAATAATTGCATCAGCAGCGCTCCTTCATTGCAGGTTGCGAAATACCGTATGTCGGGTTTGGTCAATTCTTTGATGAGTGCATTGGGAGAAATCCGTTTATCTATTGATGAGGAATTCTTCAAAGAATTGAATCCCTATAACTCATTGATGGAATGTAAGTCCATTCCCGAACTTCAGCGCCGCTCACGCCGGATCTTTGAGGCTTTGAACGCCCGCACCGGCGAAGATAAAAAACCTTCTACCAGCGATCGTATCAAGGAAATTGCAGAATATCTTAAAGAGAATTATTATAATCCCGATTTGAGCATTATGCTTTTAGCGGAAAAATTTCAAATGAATCCCTCTTATCTATCCCGTGTCTTTAAAAAGCAGATGGGGGTTGGACTTTCGGAATACCTGCAAAAAATCCGCATTGAATCAGCGAAGGAATTAATGCATAAAAAAGAACTTAGCATCAAAGAAATTTCCGAGCGCGTGGGCTATAATAACGTGATGACTATGAATCGTGCCTTTAAAAAGTATGAAGGTACGACCCCTGGGAGGATTCGCTGATGGGAGTAGGGAAAAAGGATTTTTTGCGTCCCTCTGATATACCAACCGATTTGTCGGAAATTGATACAGAGATGTTCTGGGATATATATGAGGCCAGCGACGGCGCCTTATCCAATTACTATTTTCAAAACGGCGATCTAGAGGATGGTGATTTTGACAACGGACGATTTTACTATGTGGTGTTTCATGGGATTTCCTTCCGGGGCAGTCAGTGTCATAACGGTACCTTTCGTAATGTCGTATTCCAGAATTGTGATTTCTCTAACGTCCGTTGGAGTGATTGCTATTTTGACCATTGTAGCTTTTTTCAATGTAAGGGTACTGGAGCCCAAATGGTGTATGGCGCCTTTCGCCATGTGCTTTGGGAGGACTCGGTATTCCCTTTGGCTAACTTTGACCATGGAAAATGGGATACCGTTTTTATGGCTCGGTGCGATTTTTCCGAGGCATATTTTACTCAATGCCGTTGGAAGTCCATGATTTTGGACGAAGCCAATTTTAATGGCTGTGCTTTTTTTCAGACAATGCTGAAGGGCATTGACTTTACCCATTGCTCCATTCTGTCCATTGCCTTATCTCTCGAATTGACGGAATTGAAAGGGGCTATCGTGACTGCGGTTCAGGCTGTGGAATTTGCGAAGCTGCTTGGACTAGATATTTCTTATGGTGACGATCAATGAACGACCAATAGCAGACAAAAAATAGTTGACAAATTGCTATTTTCTTGTGTTATAATAATTACGTTGTGTAGCATACTGTTGATGAACAAAATGCGTAAGTCCAAACGGACTTGCGCATTTTTTATTTGCTTCCAAACAAATTTTCTATAGGAGTGTTGATTATGGAGAAAGAGAAAACAAATAAAAGACTACTGATGTTTACGGTTTTGTCATTATCTTTGCTGACAGTGATGGCAGGGGCGGCTGTGGCGCCAGCCTTGGGTGTCATCAAAGCATATTTTGTAAATGTTCATCCGCTTTTTATTCAAATGGTAGTCAGTGTTCCGGCCATTTTTATCGTTATCACAAATTGCGTGTTCCCTAAATTGTGCCAAAAGTTAGGGGCTAAATGCTTGGTTATGCTGGGACTTCTTCTTTACACTCTCGGCGGCTGTATCGCGGGATTATTTAGCAATATCTTTTTGGTATTGATCGCTCGGGCTTTTGTGGGGATCGGTGTCGGTATTATCATGCCGCTGTCCACAGGCTTACTGGCCTATTATTTTGCTCCGGAGGAACAGGAGAAACTCATGGGATATTCCTCTGCCATGAACCAAATGGGCGGTGTAATTGCAACGCTTCTTTCGGGACTTCTTGCTATCATTAGCTGGAGGGCCAGCTTTTTCGTCTATTTATTGGGACTCATCAGTATTGTGGCATGCGGCATTTTTCTGCCCAATGATAACATCGCTTCCCGAAGTAATCGAGGAACCGATATCAATACAGGTGCGATTTTCCGAGAAAATTCTGAATTGATTGTGGCGATGTTTTTATTGATGATAACATTTTTTATTTATCCCACTAATTTTGCCATGGAGTTATCTGCCGAAGGTATCATTCCTCAAAAATATGTTGCCATGATTATGGCATTTATGGACTTTATTGCCTTTATCGGTGGATTATTATTCGTTTCTGTGAAAAAGCTCTGCCGTAGTCATACAAAGTTCGTAGCGCCGGTTCTCTTTCTGTTCGGGTATTTGTTTCTGACGCTGGTCGGCGGTTGGTGCGGTGCTTTGGCGGGGTCTGTAGCCATTGGTTTTGCCAATGGCATGGGAATTCCCTTTATTATTTCTACGGCCTCAAAAAAAGCAGGGCGGTCCGCCGTTACCACGGTGATGCCCCTGATTTCCGCAGCCCTCTATTTGGCCCAATTTTTGACTCCTATGATTGTATCCTTGATAACACTTTTACTGGGCGGCAGTACTGTTCACTTACCCTATTGGATTGCGATTGGCTGCTCCGTTTTGTTTATGATTGCTTCTTGCCGTATCAAGGACATTTAACTTATTTGTCAGAGATCATTTGAAATCGCAACTGCCGGTTGACAAATTGATTGGGTAACATGGTGGCAATGCCGCTGCCTTTCTGTTATGATAAATGTCAGCACCAGAAAGGAGCGATGAAAATGAATTTAGCAGATCGCATATAAGCTCTAAGAAAAGTTAGCGGTGTCTCCCAGGAGGAATTGGCCGAGGCCATTGGCGTTTCCCGCCAAGCAGTTTCCAAATGGGAGAACGGAGTTTCCCATAGTTAAAGATATAACATCAGACAAAACGAGCCTGCGCTTATACATTACTTGTTATTATAGCATTTATTGAAACTAAAAATGTGCGTTGTTCCGATAGTGGAATCAACGCACATTTTATATTTTACTTATTGGCTCAAGTAGGAATCGTAGATACTGTACCAGCGTCCTGAGAACACAGGAATGGTCTGACAGGGAAATTCGTAATTAGAAAAATGTTTATTGAGGATTTACCAAACTGTTTTCCACTCCCCATTTTATAATTTCATAACATACCGGCAACAGGCTTTTTCCTTTTTCTGTCGCAGCATATTCTACACGAGGTGGGATTTCATTATACTGTGTGCGGGAAATCAGCCCCCAGTTTTCTAAATTGCGGAGCGCTGCCGTCAATACACTGTTCGTGATGTTGGGCAGCCG
>CAZWWH010000013.1:49523-57251 GCA_964637365.1 uncultured Peptococcaceae bacterium | reverse complement strand
GGCGGAAGAAAAAGATAGAAGAAGATGTGCTGGCCGAAGTTCAGCGACTGAGAGCGGAGAATGAATACCTAAAAAACTTGCAAGCCTTGGTTTTGGAAGACGAGCGCCGCCAGCGCAAAGAACGCAGGTAGTTCAAAAACTAAGGCAAAGACATTCCCCGGATATTCTCCTTACCAACGCTCAACTGCCCCGTGCGACCTTTTGATCAACCGTGAAGACAAGTACGAGGCCGCCAAGGCCGAGATTACAGCAATCTACCATGAAAACAAAGGACGGTATGGATATCGCTGCATCACCGTAAGTATTCCCTGAATCACAAGACAGTTCAGAGACTGATGAAGGAACTAGGCTTGGTTTGCCGTGTCAGGATGAAAAAGTATCGTTCTTACAAATCTGTTGAACCGGGATTTCCATGCCGAACAGCCAAAACAACCGTCGCATCAAGGGAAAGCTAAAGGGCTTGCCGCCTGCGATTCACAGACAACAAGCCCTTTCAGTTGCTTGAACAATTTTGCTTTTTTATTCTCTAACTTTTGGGGGGGGGCACTTCAAAAGGCCTGTTCTTTTATTCTATGAGATATTTATTTGGGGCGTACCGGATGGCGAATGATCGTTTTGAGCCGTTCCGGCGCTGTGCGTCTGGGATCACTTAGGTAAATTTCATGATGCTTCCTTTGTTCTGAGATATCATTTTGATAGCCCTGTTCTTTGATGAAATCCTCCATGGCCATGATACTTCTCGGCTCGTCATCATAAGGCCCAATGTGCATGATTTGCACGGAACGACCTTCCTCATAAAATTCCAAGCGGGCTTTATCTAAGTTAAGGTGCGGTTTCTTTTTGGCTAAGGTTTCTTTTGCTTCTTGGAATACTTGTTGGGTAACAAAATCAGGCTGTCGAATCATGGAAGTCCAACAAAACCGAGATTTATCCGTAATATGAAGTCCGTCAAAGGATTCATCCTTGACCCACCAAAGCCCTTCCAAAGGGGGAACCACATAATCAAAATATCCCTCCGGCGTTTGACCGGTCATTTTTGACATTTTAATGGTGAAAGAAAGGCCGTACAATAACTCCATAGCTTCGGCGTAGTCTTTCGAAGTATTTGGATCACCTTTTCCGTTCACCATAATGAACCGTATTGGCGGCACTTCGATGAGGGAGGGCTTCGTTTTAGGACGGTATAAGTCTTTGTATTCCTTTTTGAAATCGAATTTATCTGCCAAAGTGATCATCCTTTCATGAAATAGAAACGGGGTGTGTTTTTCACGCCCCGTTCGCTCCTTTTCATTTATGCAGTTTCGATGGTGATAACAGATTCCGTAAAGTCAATGGACTTGATGGTTCCTTCGAAGGTTTTTGTGTCTCCGAAAAGAGTTCTTACGGTAACTTCGTTAGCGGAACTGTCCAATGCGGTTACACTGTCCGCCACGGGATCGCCGTTATAGGCATCTCCTAAATAAACTTTTGCTAAACACATAAAGCATACCTCCTTATTTTGTCAGCGCTTTCAGTGCCTCGCGGAGTTTTGCGTTGGATTGATCCATCAATGTCACGCCTTCTTTGATGAGCGCAGCGGCTTCATCATTGCCGGCTTGTTTTGCATTGTCGGCCAATTCATGGATTTCTTCTGCGTGGTGCTCGTTATGATGTACGAGATGATCTAAAAGAGCTGCGATTTTGCTTGTATTTTCTTCCATATTGATGGTCTCCTTTAATAGTTTCTTCTCTCACTTATATTATATTTACTTTTTCCTTGGTTTGCAATATTTATTCGGAAAAAGATAATAAAATTAAACTCCTGTCTTGCAAACCAGCTATATTTTTGATAAAATTCATTTAATACCTATATAGGAGAAATCGTATGAATCAAACAATTGGAATCGGAATTATGGGCTTGGGTACCGTAGGTTACGGTGCCGCAACTATTTTGCAAAAGAATCGCGACGTCCTTACCATCCGTACAAAATGTGACCTGAATTTAATTGCCGTTTTGGAACGCGATGTAGAACCCGCTAAAAAGCATTTGGCAGAAATCGGCCTTTCTGGTGATATCGTAACCACCGATATTGACTCCTTTTTAAAGACTCCTGGTCTTGATATCGTTGTGGAAGTCATTGGTGGCACTACAGTGGCGAAAACTTTTATAGAAAAAGCCATTGCTGCTGGGAAAAGTGTTGTTACCGCCAACAAAGACCTTATGGCCATTCATGGTAAGGAATTACTAAACGCTGCCACGGAAAAAGGTGTAGACCTGCGTTTTGAAGCGTCTGTGGCTGGTGGTATTCCCATCATTAATGTTTTAAAATCCGACCTGATCGGTAATCATTTTGACAGTATTATGGGGATTGTCAATGGTACCACCAACTACATCCTCACTCGGATGTATCAGGAAAATATTGAATTTGATACGGTATTAAAAGAAGCTCAGGAGTTGGGATATGCCGAATCAGATCCTACTGCCGATATCGGCGGCTGGGATGCCGCCCGCAAGGTGGCGATTTTGGCTTCCATTGCCTATAATAGCCGCGTTACTTTGGATGACGTTTATGTGGAAGGGATTGATAAAATTACTGCCGAGGATATCGACGCTGCCCGCAAACTTGGTTATGTCATTAAACTTTTGGGCATTGCCAAGGAGGATCAGGGCGCCATTGAGGCTAGAGTACATCCTGTGATGATTCCCACATCCCATCCCCTGGCTGCGGTGAATGATACCTTTAACGCTGTTTTTGTTGACGGTGACGTGGTAGGACAAACCATGTTTTATGGCCGCGGCGCCGGTGATTTGCCCACAGGCAGTGCTATCGTTGGTGATATATGCGCTGTTGCCGGTGATATTTTAGATGATACCCTGGGTCAGAAGGGATGCACCTGTTATTTGGACAAACCCATTAAAACCCAACAGGATTATGTATCAAAGTTTTTTATTCGCATGCAGGTTGAAGATTCTCCCGGCGTCCTATCATCCATTGCCAAAATTTTTGGGGAAAATGGCGTCAGCATCGCTTCGGTGGTTCAGGAGCGGAGCAAACGCAACGCAGCTTCTGCCGCTGCTTTGATTGTGGTTACCCATAAAGTCCAGGAGGGAAAATTCTTAAACGCCAAGGCTCAGCTGGAAGCCAGCGACTCTGTTTACGGAATTGACAATATCATCCGCGTGGAAGAAAAAGCATAAATTTTTATTAAATATAGTTTGAGGTGAAGAAACAATGTCTCTAATTGTGCAAAAATTTGGTGGGAGTTCCGTTGCCGATCCCGAATGTATTCGCCGTGTCGCACGGCGTGTGGCGGAAAGCTATGATAAAGGCAATGATATGGTGGTGGTCGTTTCGGCCATGGGGGATACCACAGACCATCTCATCGAACTTGCAAAAGAACTGAATGACAAAGCTCCCGAACGGGAAATGGATATGCTCCTTGCGACAGGGGAACAACAGACAATCTCGCTTTTGGCCATGACTTTAGTCGGCATGGGCTATCACGCCGTGTCCTTTACCGGCTGGCAGGCTGGGATCATGACGGAAGCCGTGGCTTCTAAGGCTAAGATTTTGAGTATTGACCCCAAGCGTGTGGAAAAAGCCTTGGCGGAAAAGAAAATCGTTATTGTCGCTGGCTTCCAGGGTTTTACTGCCGGCGGAGATATTACCACCTTGGGCCGTGGTGGTTCCGATACGACTGCCGTGGCTTTAGCCGCTGCTTTGAACGCTGACTTCTGTGAAATTTTTACTGATGTGGATGGGGTTTATACCACAGATCCTCGGGTAGAGCCGGACGCCCATAAAATTGACCGCATTTCTTTTGATGAAATGCTGGAACTTGCCACGATGGGGGCAGGGGTTCTCCATCCCCGCTGCGTGGAAGTAGGGAAGGATTTTGGCACCAGAATCCATGTTCGTTCCAGTTTTAACCATAATGAAGGCACCATTGTCGATGATATGAAAGGGCGTGCCATGGAACAGCAGATGGCTGTCAGCGGCATCGCTTTTGACCGTAATGTCGCCAAGGTTTCTATTTTCGACGTTCCTGATAAGCCCGGTACAGCTGCTCATATTTTTGATACCTTGGCCAACCAACATGTCAATGTGGATATGATTATTCAAGCTGGGCAGCGGAAAAACCGCAATAAGATTTCCTTCACAGTCAGCGCCGATGATCTCCCGAAAGCCAAAGAAATTATGGAAGAGATGAAATGGCAGTTCCATGCCCAGGAAACAGCCTATATGGATAAAATTGCCAAAGTCTCTATCGTGGGGGCTGGTATGATTACCAACCCTGGTGTAGCGGCGAAAATGTTCAACATTCTGGCAGAAAATGATATCAATATTGAAATGATCGCCACTTCGGAAATTAAAGTTTCCTGTGCCATTCATGAAGAAGATATGGTCAAAGCTGTGCGTGCCCTTCATAAAGGCTTTGGGCTTAGCGAAGAAAAGTGAGCTTTGTAATGCGCATTTTCAAAAGATGTGAACATAAGAGAAAAATTTTCCAAGAATTTAAAAAAAGTTGTTGACATTTCATGGGGAATGAGTTATTATATTATCTGTTCGGGGCGTAGCTCAGTTTGGCTAGAGCGCTACCTTGGGGTGGTAGAGGCCGCACGTTCAAGTCGTGTCGCTCCGACCAGCTTTTCAAACAAAAGCAAGCAGTTTATCAGAACTTTAGGGACTGAGACTGGTTGCTTTTTTCAATGCTTTTACATGGTCTAACTGACTTTGCTTCATTTGCTAATTTTCGTTGGCTTTTGGGCTACGGACTTTCCATGGTATGTTGGGAGAAAAAACTGTTTTTAACAGCTATTTTATCTGAATTTTCTTGACATGTATCGGGAGATGTGTTACTATTAAATTAGAAACTTATAGCATCGTGGAAAGTGGGCATTGCCCACTTTTTTATATGATTTTGCTATTTTACGGAGAATACGATGGATAAAAAATCAAAAGTGGAAGAACAAGTGGAAAAATTAATCACGCCGCTTTTGGCGAATACTCCCTATAAAGTTTACGATGTGGAGTATGCCAAAGAAGGCGGCGATTGGTTTTTGCGGATCTATATTGATAAAGAGGGCGGCATTGACCTGGATGACTGTGAGGATGTTACAGATCTTATCAATGAGCCTTTGGATGCGTTGGATCCCATCAAAGAGGCCTATTATCTTGAAGTTTCTTCTCCCGGTGTAGAACGTAAATTGAAAAACACTGCTCATTTTGAAAAGGTATTGGGTGAAAAAATCTATGTGAAATTTTTCGGCCCCATCGACGGCCGCAAAGAGCTCGTCGGGAATCTTAACGAAGTGAAGGAACAGGGTATCGTCATCACGGCAGACGGTGATACCGTTGAGGTACCCTTTGAAAAGATCGCCAAAGCGAATCTTTCCGTATTTTAGGAGGTAATCAAATGAACGTCGAATTTTTGGAAGCCCTCAAGGACTTGGAAAAAGAAAGAAACATTTCTGCCGATATCATTTTAGATGCCATTGACGCGGCATTGGTTTCTGCATATAAAAAGAATTTTGGTTCCTCTCAAAATGTCCGTACCGAAATTAATCGTGAAACCGGCGACTTCCATGTCTATTCCCGTAAAACCATTGTGGAAGAAGTAGAAGACGATCGCACTGAAATCAGTCTGGCCGAGGCGGAAAAAATCAATCCCGGTTATGAAGTAGGGGATATTTATGAACGTGAAGTTACTCCCAGAGATTTTGGTCGTATCGCTGCGCAAACTGCCAAACAAGTTGTGGTTCAGAGAATGCGGGAAGCGGAACGCAATGTGATCTTTGACGAATACATGAATATGGAAGGTGACATCCTTACAGGTGTGATCCAGCGTATCGAAAACCGCTGTGTTTATTTGGATATCGGTAAGGCAGAAGCCATCCTCACCACCAGCGAACAGATTCCCGGCGAAGTTTACCATGTCAATGATCGGCTTCGTGTTTACATGGTGGAAATTAAAAAAAGCACAAAGGGGCCTCAGGTTGTGGTCTCCCGTACTCATCCCGGTCTTCTGAAGCGTTTGTTTGAACAGGAAGTTCCCGAAATTTACGATGGCATTGTGGAAATAAAAAGCATCGCCCGTGAAGCCGGTAGCCGTTCCAAAATTGCTGTATACAGCAAAGATGAGAACGTTGATTCTCTCGGCGCTTGTGTCGGTGCGAAGGGTATGCGCGTTCAGGCCATTGTAGATGAACTTCGCGGAGAAAAAATTGATATTGTGAAATGGAGCCCAGAACCGGAAATTTTCATTAGTAATGCATTGAGTCCCGCTAAGGTAGAGGCTGTTGATATTTTGGAGGAAGAAAAATTCGCCAGAGTGGTTGTACCCAATTATCAGCTGTCTCTCGCCATTGGGAAAGAAGGGCAAAATGCCCGTTTGGCAGTGAAATTGACCGGCTGGAAGATTGATATCAAATCCGTATCGGAAATGGAAGTCCTTCCCGAAGAGGATGAAGATGTGTTCTATGATGAATCCGTTGAGGAGGTAGCGCCATCTGCCAACGAGGAGATCTTGGAGGATTTCTGATATGCCGAAAAAAATTCCACAGAGAATGTGCGTGGGGTGTCGCGAAATGCGCGAAAAGCGGCAGCTCATTCGTGTGGTCCGCACTGCTGATAGTGAAGCGGTGTTGGACAAAACCGGTAAAATGTCCGGTCGGGGCGCTTATCTTTGTCCTGATAAGGATTGCCTGACCAAAGCGAAAAAAAGTCGCGGTTTGGAACGGGCTTTAAATATCAAAATTTCTGATGATGTTTTTGACCGTTTGGCGGAGGAGATTTCCTATGAGGATTGAGCCAGAACGCGTCATTACGATGTTGGGTTTTGCTCAGAAAGCTGGGAAAATATTTTCCGGTGAAGCCACTGTTGAGGCAAAAGTTGGAAAAAGAGGCGCGTCATTGTTGATTACCGCAACAGATGCCCCGGAAGAAACAAAAATGAAAATGAAGCGTCTTGCCAACAAGCATGGTATTCCCTTTTATCTCTTTGGCGAAAAAATGGAATTGGGAATCGCCATCGGCAAATCCCCCAGAAACACTGTACTTGTGATGGATGCGGGGTTTGCCGGGACGCTTGAAAAATATTTAAAATCTTAATGCGCGGAAACGCAAAATTGGGGGTTTGTTTATGACAAAAATCAGAGTATACGAATTGGCAAAAGAACTAGGGATGGAGAGTAAGGATGTTATCCGACGCTTAGGAAAGATGGGCGAGGAAGTAAAAAATCATATGAGTACCGTGGAGGATAAACATGCAAATATGCTCCGTGATATTATGCGCCCTAAATTAGCCGATGAGATGAATAAGGAAAAAGTTTCCGATAAAAAGGATGCCCCCTCTTCGGCGCCTGAAGCGACGAAACCCCAGGCAAAATCTGAAGATGCGCCTGCCAAAGCTGAACATCATGACGAATCCCCCGTAAATGCCGCCAAAGAATCCAATGAAAACCAATCTGAAAAGGTAATTGTGAAAAAAGAAGAAAAAGTAGAACCGGTAAAACCCGCTGAAGAAAAGCCTCATATTCATACGGAACGTGCGGAAACAGACCAGCCCCGTCAGCAAGGTGTTTTCCAAAAACGGAATGATCAACCTCGTCAACAGGGCGTATTTGCTCCGAATCATCAGCGTCAGCAAGGGAATTTCCGCAATAACCGTAATAATGACCGTCAACAAGGAAACTTCCAAAATCGCAACAATCAAGGTCAGGGTGGATATCAGAACCGCAACAATGAT
>CAZWWH010000013.1:0-49423 GCA_964637365.1 uncultured Peptococcaceae bacterium | reverse complement strand
CGTCAGCAGGGGAATTTCCGCAATAACCGTAACAACAACGATCGTCAGCAGGGAAATTTCCAAAATCGCAACAATCAAGGTCAGGGTGGATATCAAAACCGCAACAATGATCGTCAGCAGGGGAATTTCCGCAATAACCGTAACAACAACGATCGTCAGCAGGGAAGTTTTCAGAATCGGAACAATCAGGGGCAGGGCGGTTTCCAGAACCGTAATAACAATCGTCCCCAAGGAAATCCCCAGAATAACCGCGGTCCTCAGCAGGGACAGCAAAACCGTTTCCAAGGCGGTCAAAACAGCCGTGATCGTTTCAACGCTGTACCGCCGCCGCCGGATGGTTTGAGACCTCAGGAAAAGAAGGACAGCCGTCGTTTTGAACAAAAGAAGAAAAACAATGTTTACGACAGCCGTAAAAAAGATTTCGATAAACGCAATTTTGAAAATATGCGTCATCGTCCTAATCCCAAGCATAAAAAGGCGAAAAAGGAAGAAATGCCGCCGGTAGTGCCGAAGACTGTGGTCATTGGTGAAACTGTTGTAATTTCCGAATTGGCGAAATCCATGAGTAAAACCGCTGCCGAGCTCATCAAAAAGCTCTTTGATCTGGGCTTTATGGCTACGGTAAATCAGGAAATTGATGCGGAAACCGCTCAGATTCTCGGCACGGAATTCGGTATTACCGTTGAAGTGAAAGTCGACAAAACCTTGGAAATGATGGAAGATGACGTCGACGACGAAAGCACCTTGAAAGAACGTCCCCCGGTTGTTACCGTTATGGGGCATGTTGACCATGGGAAGACCTCGCTTCTTGACGCAATTCGTAAAACCAACGTCATTGCTAACGAAGCCGGCGGTATCACCCAGCATATTGGCGCTTATCAGGTAGAAATCTCTGGCAAGAAAATTACCTTTCTCGATACTCCTGGTCATGAAGCATTTACTTCCATGCGTGCTCGTGGCGCACAGGTCACTGATATTGCTGTTTTGGTGGTAGCGGCTGATGATGGCGTTATGCCTCAAACCATTGAAGCCATCAACCACGCAAAGGCCGCAGAAGTTCCCATCATTGTTGCTATCAACAAGATTGATAAACCAGGCGCCAGTGTGGATAAAATCCGCCAGGAATTGACAGAATACGGAGTAGTGGACGAAGAATGGGGCGGCAACACCATTATGGTTCCTGTATCTGCCAAGAAGCAGGAAGGAATTCAGAATCTGTTGGAAATGATTCTTCTCGTTGCCGAGGTCGGGGAATTGAAAAGCAATCCTGACCGTAACGCCAGAGGTACCATTATTGAAGCCCAGTTGGATAAAGGTCGTGGCGCTGTCGCTACTGTTTTGGTCCAAAAAGGTACCCTTCATGTCGGCGATATTTTGGTCGCCGGGACGGAATTTGCTAAAGTTCGCGCCATGGTGGATGACAAAGGCCGCCGTACCAAAGTGGCGGGGCCCTCTACGCCGGTGGAAATTTTAGGTTTCTCCAATGTTCCTCCGGCCGGTGAAATTTTTGTCTGCGTTGATGATGAAAAAGATGCTCGCTATATTGCCGAGCATAATTCTACGGAAAAACGAGAAAAGGATATGGGCAAAAACGCCATGGTTTCTTTGGACGATTTATTCAAACAAATTTCCGAAGGCGTTGTTAAGGATTTGAATATTGTTCTGAAAGCCGATGTTCACGGTTCTGTGGAAGCCCTTTCTCAGTCCATTCGCAATCTTTCCACCGATGAAGTTCGTGTAAACATCATTCACAGCGGCGTTGGCGCCATTGTGGAAACTGATGTTATGCTGGCGGAAGCCTCCAATGCCATTATCATTGGTTTTAATGTCCGTCCTGATGCGCACACGAAAAAAGCAGCGGAAAAGGCTGGTGTCGATATTAGAATGTATCGCGTTATTTATGAGGCCTTGGATTCCATCAAGGCTGCTATGTCAGGTCTTTTGGATCCCGAATTTAAAGAAGTTATCGTGGGCCATGTGGAAGTCCGCGATGTGATTAAAGTGCCTAAAGTTGGTTTGGTAGCCGGTAGCTATGTAGTGGATGGGAAAGTCATTCGCAATGGCAAGGTGCGTTTATTGAGAAATGGGATTGTCATCCACGAAGGGGATATCAGTTCTCTCCGCCGTTTTAAGGATGATGTGAAGGAAGTAGCCACTGGTTACGAATGCGGTATTTGTATTGAAAACTTTAATGACATTAAAATCGACGACCAAATGGAAATTTATGTCATGGAGGAAACCAAACGTCAAATCGATTAAACGTTAAATTGACGAACCAAAGAATATATGATTTTGGCCTGCGGATAGAGGGAGATTCTCTCTATCCGCATTCCAGCAGTTTTATTATGAAATTGAAATAGAAAGGAAGATATCAATGGCCAAATATCGTTACGATAGAATCGGCGAGGAACTGAAACGTGAAATTTCCGATATTTTGCAAAATGAAATTAAGGATCCCGGCCTGGGGTTTGTATCCATTATTTTAGTGGAAGTTTCCGGCGATCTCCGTCAGGCGAAGGTCTATTACAGTGTGATGGGGGACGAGGACTCTATTCGTTCCACAAAGGAAGTTATGAAACGCTGTTCCGGCTTTATTCGCCGTGAGATTGCCAATCGTTTGGCTCTGCGTTATACTCCGGAATTGGTATTTATTTATGATGATTCCATTGAACATGGGATTCGTATTGCCCAGATAATCAACGATGAAAATGCAAAACAGGAAAAGCGCAATGAAAAAGAATAATACCATTGAAGAATTAAAACAGGTTCTTGAAAACAGTCACAACATGCTGATTATCAGTCATATCCTGCCCGATGGCGACAATATCGGTTCGGTGCTGGGTATGACTCTTCTTTTCACCGCTATGGGGAAAAAGGTGACTCCCATCGCCAACGGTACCATGCCTTATTATTATGAATTTCTATCCCATTCCGAGCTTTTGCAGCCGGTGGAAGCGATTCATGAAGGAAATTATGATTTAGTTTTGGCGCTGGATATGTCAGACCGTGAACGCGGTGGAGACTTGGGGGATTTCTGGGAGCAGTGCCCTGTGGTAATGAATATTGACCACCATCACACCAATACTTATTTTGGGGATTATAATTATGTGGACGGTGAAGCTGCCTCAAACACTCAGATTCTGACAGAACTAATTCTGGCTTGGGGATGGTCCTTGACTAAGGAGATTGCCGAAGCCTTTTATACCGGGATGCTAACGGATTCAGGTAGCTTTACGTATCCCGCGACCTCTGCCAAGACCTTGGCTTTGGCTTCTGAATTGATGAAGTTTCATCCTGACCTCCCGGTCATCCGTTCCAATGTCTTTGAAAACGTAACCTTCAAGCGGAAAAAAATTCTCGGTAAGGTTCTTACTGATGCAGTATCGCTTTGTGACGGCCGTTTGGTTTATTCCTCGCTGGCATACGGCGATTGTGCGGCGCTGGAGGCCAATGGTCCTGATTTTGAAGGGGTTATCGACCATCTCATCGGAGTCACCGGGGTGGAGTTTGCCGTGTTTTTCCGTGAAATGGAACAAGGGATTACCAAGGTTGGCTTCCGTGGCCGCAAAGGTCGTGATGTAACAGCGGTGGCAGCTCAATTTGGCGGCGGCGGTCATAAGGCTGCCGGAGGTTGTACCATGGAGGGAGACTTTTCCCAGTGCGTAAAAGCTGTAATTGACGCTTCAATAGCATATTTGGAGGGGTAATATGGACGGTTTTATCAATATTAATAAGCCAAAGGAATTTACCTCTCATGATGTGCTGAATGTGCTGAAACGTTCCTTTCGTGGCATGAAAATCGGTCATGGCGGAACCCTTGATCCTGGTGCCACCGGCGTGCTCCCTGTTTGCCTGGGGAAGGCCACCAAACTTCAGGACTATATCATGGGCTCAAAAAAAACTTATGAAGCCGTTATTGTGTTCGGTTGCGACAGCCCTACTTTGGATAAAGATGGCGAGGTTACCGTCACCGACCCGGATTTCGCTTTAGACCAGGAAGCTCTGACAGCGGCTTTGGAAAGCTTTGTAGGAGAAATTGAGCAGGTACCTCCCATGGTGTCCGCTATCAAGAAAAACGGTGTTCCTCTTTATAAGTTGGCCCAAAAAGGGAAGGAGGTGGAACGGGCGCCCCGCACTGTTACCATCCACCAAATTGAAATAAAGTCGGTGAAACCGAAAGCCCCGCTGCCTACCGTCAGGGTGAAAATTACCTGTTCTAAGGGAACCTATATCCGTTCTTTGGCCCGGGATTTGGGACAGGCTCTCGGTACTACGGCCATTATTGATGAGCTTTCCCGCACCGCTACGGGGGCGTTCCACCTAGCGGATGCCTACACCCTGGAGGAGATAACCGCTATGGCATCGGAAGGAGACTACACCTTTTTACGCCCCATGGAAGAGGCTGTAACCCATTTAACCCATGTGGTTTTTCCTGACTTAGCTGATGTGAAAAACATTTTGTCGGGTAATTCCGTGAATGGTGATTTTGCCGATGATGATACGGAAATTTACGCAATGGCTGACCGAAGCGGTTCTTTATTGGCCTTGGGAAAAAGGGAGGAAGATCGCTTGAAACCCTTTAAAATTCTTTATGGGCCACGTTTCCGCCGTAAACCAATGGCGATTTGGAGAAATCTTGACGAAATTGATATTTTACCTCACGGTACAGCAGTGGCCTTGGGGAATTTTGACGGTGTTCATTGTGGCCATCAATATTTGATTGAGCATATGGCCTCTTCTGCGGAACGCTCCAACTTCAGCTCAGTGGTACTGTCCTTTGAACCGCACCCCGCAGAATTTTTTCAGAATACTCTTCATAAGTATCTCCAAATTGGGGAAAATAAATTGAGCCATATATCCGCTTTGGGGCCTGACGCCGCCTTGATTTTACCTTTCGATCAATCCATTGCCCGGATGTCTCCCCAAACTTTTGCTGAAGAGATTTTGGTGAGACAACTTGATGCCAAATCCCTTTGGGTTGGATATAATTTTCGTTTCGGTAAAGATGCCGCAGGCAACAGTCAGTGGCTTCAAGAATTCGGCATGATCCACGGTATCGAGGTGCATATTCTCGACAAGCTCACATACCGTGGGGATACCATCAGCAGCAGCGCTATTAAGGCGTGTCTGAAAAACGGCGACTTAGATAAGGCGAACCGCCTTTTGGGGTATTCCTATCATTGTTGTGGAGAGGTTGTTTATGGCAATCAAATCGGACGCACTATTGGCTTTCCTACCGCGAATGTGGCCGTTGATTCTTCATTATTTTTGCCTTGTCCCGGAATCTATATCACTTGGATTTCTTATGATGGCAAACGTCATCCCTCTGTGACCAATGTGGGACATCGTCCTACCGTCGGCGAAGGCCTAGACCTCACGGTGGAAGTCCATATTCTTGATGATAAGCCAAACCTGTACGGCAAGACTGTAGAAGTTACTTTTTTAAGCCGCATCCGTGGAGAAGAAAAATTCGATCATCTCGATGGCTTAAAAGCCCAAATCGCCAGTGACCGAGAAGTAGCGGAGGGTTATTTTCTGCGTCGTGGCCGTCTGGGATAATTTAAAAAATGCAACCAATTTTCCCTTGCATTTTTGGTAAATTTATGATATACTTTCATCTGTTACCGTTGCTCTGACTGTGGATTCCTCATCCCTGCCATAGCTGCGGTGAATGAAAATTTAGGAGGAATAAAAAAATGGCTCTTGACAAAGCAGCAAAAACAGAAATTATTGAAAAGTTCAAAACCCATGACGGTGATACTGGTTCTCCGGAAGTTCAGATTGCGATTCTTTCCAACAAAATTAATTATCTCACTGAACATTTGAAAGTCCATAAAAAAGATCATCATAGCCGCCGCGGTCTTTTGAAAATGGTTGGTCAGAGAAGAAGCCTTCTCAACTACCTCAAAAAGAAAGACATCGACCGCTATCGCAATATCATTCGTGAATTGGGTCTGAGAAGGTAACAACGCAATATAGAATAGGACGGGTACTTGCACCCGTCCTATTTTTATATTTTTGGCAAAATTTAGCAGGAAAAAAACGTCGAACGGAGAAATAATATTGGATAACCAATAGAGAGGATAAAAATCATTATGTTTGAGAATGCATTGAAAAAAAGCATTGAAATTGGCGGCCGTACCCTGACGATGGAAACAGGTAAAATGGCCCGTCAGGCCAGTGGCGCTGTGTTTGCTTCTTACGGCGATACTCAGGTGTTGGCCACTGCCACCGGTTCTCTGGAACCGAGAGAGGGAATTGATTTCTTCCCTTTGACTGTTGACTATGAAGAAAGATTGTATGCCGTGGGACGCATTCCTGGCGGTTTCATCAAACGTGAAGGCCGCCCTACGGAAAAAGCCATTTTATCTGCCCGTATTATTGACCGTCCCGTACGCCCCTTGTTCCCTAAAGGCTATAAGAACGATGTACAGGTCGTGGTAACGGTGATGTCGGTGGATCAGGACAATGCTCCCGATATTTTGGGCATTAACGGCGTTTCCGCTGCCTTGCATTTATCCTTCATTCCCTTCCTTGGGCCCATCGGCGCTGTCAGCGTTGGCCGCATCAATGGGGAATATATCATCAACCCCACAGTGGAACAGTGTGAAGAAAGCGATATGTTTATCGCCATGTGCGGTACCAAGGATGCCATCAACATGGTGGAATGTAAATCCAATGAAGTCAGCGAAGAAGTGATTTTGAACGGTCTCCTCTACGGCCATGAAGAAATCAAAAAGATTGTTGCTTTTATCGAAGAGTTCCGGGCCGAAGCCTTGGAACGCGGTGTCGCTTCGGACAAATTGGAATTTGTCAAGGCTCCCTTTGATGTGGCACTGGAAAGCTTGATTAAGCCCTTAGCCAAAGAACGCTATGAAAACGTTTATCGTCATTGCGCCGAAAACAAAATCCAGAAAAAGGAAAGAGAAGCCCTTTTTGCTGATGTAGAAGCTAAAATTGTGGAAGAGTACAGTGAAGAATATCCCGAGCAAATTGATGAAATGAAAGAAATCATCGGCATTGCTCAGAAGGAGACCGTTCGCCGCATCATCGCCGGGGACAAGCTCCGTGTTGATGGCCGCAACGTTGACGAAGTGCGCCCCATCCAGTGTGAAGTCGGCGTTTTGGCTCGCACCCACGGTTCCGCTTTGTTTACTCGCGGTGAGACTCAGATTTTGAACGTCTGCACCTTGGGTACTCTCGGGGATGAACAAATCCTCGATGGACTCGGTGTTGAGGAATCCAAACGCTATATGCATCATTATAATTTCCCGCCTTACAGTGTTGGGGAAGCGCGTCCCATGCGTGGCCCCGGCCGTCGTGAAATTGGTCACGGCGCTTTGGCTGAAAAAGCTGTGGAACCTATGGTTCCCGGGGAAGAAGTATTCCCTTATACACTTCGTTTGGTGTCCGAAGCCATCGCTTCTAACGGTTCCACCTCAATGGGCAGCGTTTGCGCCAGCACCTTATCGCTGATGGATGCTGGTGTACCCATTAAAGCACCTGTTGCCGGTGTCGCTATGGGGCTTATCAAAGACGGTGAAAATATCACCATTCTTACCGATATTCAGGGCTTGGAAGATGCTCTTGGCGATATGGACTTCAAAGTGGCCGGGACTGCTGAAGGTGTCACTGCCATTCAAATGGATATGAAGATTGCCGGCATTACCAGAGAAGTTTTCGTAGAAGCCTTGGAGCAGGCCCGCCGTGGTCGTCTCCATATTCTCGGTAAAATGCTGGAAACCATCAGCGAGCCTCGTGCCGAGCTTTCGCCTTTTGCTCCTCGTATCATTCATACTCAGGTGCATCCTGATAAAATCAGAGAAATCATCGGTTCCGGTGGTAAAACCATCAAGAAAATTGTGGAAGAAACCGGCGCCAAAATTGATATTGAGGATGACGGTCGTGTATTCATCGCCTCGGTGGATGCTTCCAAAGGAGAAGCTGCCCTGAAAATCATTGAATCCATCGTGGAAGAAGTGGAAGTGGGCAAAATCTATTTGGGCAAAGTTGTTAATATCAGGGAATTCGGCGCCTTTGTGGAATTAATTCCTGGAGTTCTTGATACCTCTGGCAAAGACGGTATGTGCCATGTGTCGGAACTGATGAACCGCCGTGTGGAAAATGTTACCGATCTGGTAAAGGAAGGCGACATGATGGCGGTGAAAGTTTTGGGCATTGACGATAAAGGCAAAGTTAAACTTTCCCGTAAAGCCGCTTTGCGCGATGGTATTCCCGAAGGCATGGTGGAAAGCCTCAACGGCTCCAAAGCTCAGGAATTATTGAAAAAATAAAACCGTATCAGGCGATCGGGAATTGCGATGCGGACACATATTGCCCCTTTTCTCTACATAATTTTGTTGGAGAAAGGGGGCAACGTATATGTTACATTTCAAGGGACGAAAAACCGTCTTCGGCTTGATATTTGTGCTTTGTGCTTTGGCTTTGACCATAGCCTTTCGTTGGGAATTTATCCAAAGCGGGAATACTGCGCCGGTAGTGGCGGAACCCTATTACCATGGTGAGTCCGGCAAAGGGCGTGTGGCCTTTGCCATGAATGTGGATTGGGGAGAGGAATATCTTCCCCAAGTGCTTTCAGTGTTGGATGATGCGAAAGTGAAAATTACCTTTTTCCCCACGGGACGCTGGTGTGAAAAATTTCCCGATATCGCCCGTTCTTTGGCGGACGCAGGCATGGAAATCGGCAACCACGGCTTAAAGCACCGCAGTCCCAATGGGATGAGCTATGAGGAAAACAAGGCGGATATTGAGGAAGCGGAGGAAAAAATTACCGCCGCCACCGGTCAAGCGCCCAGTTTATTTGCTCCGGCCTCGGGAGAACGTGAGGAACAAGTGCTTCGTGCTGCCGAGGATTTGGGCTATCAGGTGATTTTATGGAGCGTAGATACCATTGACTGGCAGAAACCCACTCCCGAGGTGATTGTGGAGCGGGTAACCTCTAAGGTTGCTGATGGGGATATTGTACTGATGCACCCCACGGAAAACACCGTCAAAGCCTTGCCAACCTTAATTCGAGCCTTAGATGAGAAAGGATATACCATTGTCCCTGTTTCGGAATTGATCTCATAATGGAGTGAACGCAAAGAATGATAAAAAAAGATACTCTGCCCAACGGCATGACCGTGGTTACGGAAACCATTGATTACGCCAATTCTGTATCCATGGGCATCTGGGTAAAAGCGGGAAGCCGGGGAGAAACCGCACCCATGGCGGGGATCTCCCACTTCCTGGAACATATGAACTTTAAAGGTACGGAACGCCGCTCCGCCAAAGATTTGGCGGAATCTCTGGAGTGCCGCGGCGGCAGCTTAAACGCTTACACCACCAAGGAATATACCAGCTACTACTGCCAAGTCGTGGGAGAGGATTTTAAACTGGCCTTAGATGTTTTGTCTGACCTCTACCTTCATTCCCAATTTCGGGAGGAGGACATCGCCAAAGAAAAAAACGTGGTGTTAGAGGAAATCAATCTCTATGAGGACAGCCCCGAAGATCTTGTCGTCGATATGCTAAACGAGGTATTTTGGGGCGACCACCCTTTGGCGCGTCCAATTTTGGGCTATGAAGATACTGTCAACGATTTTTCCGCCAAGGATTTATTCCGTTATAGACGTGATTCTTACCTTCCTCAAAACACCATCTTGGCAGTGGCGGGGAAACTGGAGCATGAAGCTGTAATGGAAGAAGCCGCCAAGCTGTTCGCTGATTTTAAGCATGATGCTCTCGCTGTTGTAGAATTGGTACCTAAATGCCATCGAGGAGAAATCTCCTCGGAAAAGGATATCGTCCAGGAGCATATCTGCCTAGGCTATCCCGGCGTCTCGATTTTTCATCCTGATTATTATCCCCTGATCCTCGCCAACGAGGCTTTGGGCGGCGGCGCGTCTTCTCGCCTGTTCCAGCGTATCCGTGAAGAAATGGCGCTGTCCTATTCGGTCTTTTCCTTCATTACCGCTTACCGGGACTGCGGCATGGTCTCAGTATACGCCGGAACCTCCAAAGGGAAAGGTAAGCTGGTTCGTGACCTTTGTTTGGAGGAAATTGAAAATCTACGCCGAGATGGTATTTCCCAGGAGGAACTGGACAAGCTCAAGGGGCAAATCGGCGGTGGTATGCGGATCGGTCTCGACAGCATCGGCAGCCGTCTCAATCGTTTGGGGCGAAATGAGCTGTACCATGGCCGTTCGGTACCTATTGAAGAAGTAGTGACTGCCATCAACGGTGTAACCAATGAAGATATTGTTCGTGTCGCGCGGAAGTATTTGACGGAAGAACAGTCGGCTTACGCGTTTTTAGGAGGTACCCATGAATGATGTTCCAGTAAAAATTCAATTATTACCGTCCTATAAGGGCTTACCCTTACCCGCTTATCAGACACCGGGGGCAGCTGGCTTTGATTTCTATGCTGCGGAAGACATTGGGATTCCTGCGGGAAAGCATGCTATGATCGCTACAGGATTAAAATTCGCTGTACCTGATGGATATGAGCTTCAGGTGCGTCCCCGCAGTGGTCTTGCTGCCAAACATGGCGTTACGGTGCTAAACAGCCCTGGCACCATTGACAGTGACTATCGAGGCGAGGTCAAAATCCTTTTGATTAATTTGGGACAGAAAGATTTCCAAGTGGAGCGGGGAATGCGCATCGCCCAGGGAATTATCGCTCCTTATGTCAAAGGTGATTTTGCCGTAACGGCTTCCTTGGAAACAACAGAACGTGGGGAAGGCGGTTTTGGCCATACCGGTCTTTGAGCATATCCCGCAGTCTCCTTCATATGTTTATAACAGGATAGGAGGGGACAAATATGTATTTAACGGAACTTGCTGGAAAAATGGTAGTCAACTTACAGGATGGGGAGCTTTTAGGCGATGTAGGAGACGCCGATCTTTTGATTGACGAAACCACAGGAGAAATTCTTTCAATTCTCATGCCTGTTAAATCTACGCTGTTCAACCGTTGGTTTGACCGCTCTTACCTTACGATTGAATGGTCATCCGTTAAAAAAATTGGTAAAGAAGTAATTGTAGTGGATTTAGGTCAGGAACACAGCCCCTTATGGTGAAAAGATTGCATCCACATAAAAGAAGATGTCTAGTGTAAAAAGGAATGAGTTGTATGAAAGTAGCAATGGTTGGTGCTTGTGGTAAAATGGGGCGCGACATCATGAGAGGCATTATGGAAGAGAGTGATGTGGAGATCGTTGGCGCTGTGGATGTGTCTAATGAAGGTATTGATATCTCTTCCTTGGTCGGAGGCGAACCCCGTGGTGTTGTGGTGGAAACGGATTTAGCCACGATGATTGAAACCAAAAAACCGGAAGTCGTTATTGATTTTACCACTCCCGCCACGGTGATGAAAAATATCGTAGTTGCATTGGAGCATCAAGTTCACATTGTTGTGGGCACCACGGGCCTTACGGAAGAGAATCTAACAGCCGTGGATAAATTGGCCAGGGAAAAAGAGCGTGTGGCCTTTGTGGTGCCAAATTTCGCATTGGGCGCCGTTTTGATGATGGGATTTGCCGCTCAGGCTGCCAAATATTTCCCCAATGTTGAGGTGATCGAATTACATCATGACCAAAAGATGGATGCTCCTTCTGGCACTGCGGTGAAAACCTTGGAAATGATGGCGGTGGAACGGGAAAAAATTAAACAAGGTCATCCCAAGGAATTTGAAAAAATTCAGGGTGCCCGTGGCGGTGCTTATGAAGGTATGCGGGTTCATAGTGTGCGTTTGCCGGGCTATGTAGCTCATCAGGAGGTTTTATTCGGGGGCAGGGGACAAACTCTCACCATTCGTCATGATTCCATGAATCGAGACTCCTTTGTTCCTGGTGTACTTTTAACATTGCGCAGTATTGGCGATTTGGCTGCCGGTCTTGTTTACGGACTGGAAAATATCCTCTAAAGCAAAACAATATATAATGAAATATTACCCCGAAGTTTCGCTGTCCACTATGAGACAAGCCTTCACTTCGGGGTTTTCCATTGCCTCCTTCGTCACCTTGATGGGACAGACACCAATCAGCGGCAATTTCCATATTCTGCTATGTAGGCAGAGGAGGAATTGTTTATGCATCAATTTAAAATTGCCTTAATCGGCGGTGGACTTCGGGAAACAGTTGTCGCCAATGAGTTGATAAAATCCGCTTATCCCATTTCCATTTTTGGACTGAATGAGAAAAAATTAATTTCCCTAAAGCCGGTGTCTTCTTCGCTGACAGAAGCTCTCACCGGAGCATCTGTATTGGTTTTGCCTGTGTCTGGCACTGACGGGGAAGGTGCTGTTGCTGCTCCCAACAGTGAAACATCCATTCGATTGACCAAAGGCGAATTGGCATTGCTGGAAAAAAATGCGCCGATCATTACTGGTGTAGCCTCCGAATATTTACAAAAATTGGGAGAAGACGCTAACCATCCCGTTATTACGGTCATGGAACGGGATGAAATAGCCATTCCTAATGCCATTCCCACAGCGGAAGGCGCAGTTGCCATTGCCATGGAACACCTTCAGATAACAATTTATGGTGCCAAAGCAGCGGTTCTTGGTTTTGGCAGGGTAGGGAAAGCCATGGCACATACTTTAAAGGCTTTGGGAGCATCGGTTACTGTTTTTAGTCGTAATTCAGGGGAGCATCACGATGGTCGTGCTCATGGTTATGATATGCGCAAATATGAGGCGTGCTCCCATGTGCTCCCGCAATGTGATATTATCTTCAATACAGTGCCACATTTGATCTTGGACGATAAGAAGCTCGCGGATATTTCTCCAAATACGCTAGTCATTGATTTGGCGTCAAAACCGGGGGGTGTGGATTTTGACGTTGCCAAACGGCGTGGTATCACCGCTATCGCGGCTTTGGGACTACCCGGAAAATGTGCCCCCATGACTGCCGGTGAAATTTTGTCTAGGGGAATTCGTCCCATTCTCGATGAAATTCAGTGGAAGCATAATGAAAGGAAGGTGTAACTGTGGATCTGAAAGGTATCAAAGTGGGATTTGGCATCACCGGTTCCCACTGCACATTGGAACGGGTTTTTAAAGTATTGGAACGCCTAAGCAATGACTACGGTGCAGAGATTTTTCCCGTGCTCTCTCCAGCGCTGCAACATTCGGAAAACCGCTTCGGTACACCGGAAAAATGGCAGGAACGCTTGAAGAATATTACGGATCATCCTATCATTACCTCCATTGAAGGTGCAGAGCCCATTGGCCCCAAGAAGCTGCTTGATGTCATGGTCATAGCTCCTTGCAGCGGCAATACCTTAGCAAAGCTTGCCCAGGGAATCATTGACAGCCCAGTGCTAATGGCAGCCAAAGCGCATCTTAGAAATGGCCGTCCTGTGGTGTTAGCGGTGTCCACGAACGATGGATTGGGTATCAATGGGAAAAATATCGGTTTGTTATTGGGAATGAAAAACATTTATTGGGTACCTTTTGGCCAGGATGATCCAGTGGGAAAAGAGTTTTCCCTGGTTGCAAAGATGGAATTATTGCCGGAAACCGTGAAAGATTCTCTAAATCGTAAACAAATCCAACCAATTTTGATTGAATATTGAATTCGTTTGTAGTATAATAATTAGCAATCATTTAAAGTGGAGTATTTTAGGTATGAAAAAGTATTCAGTTGCGATCGTCGGCGCTACTGGTGCCGTCGGCAGAGAATTAATGACCGGTCTTGAAGAAAGAAATTTCCCTTTGAAGGAACTTCGTTTATTGGCCAGCAGCCGCTCCAAAGGCAAAAAATTGCCCTTCCGTGGAGAAGAGTTGGAAGTAGACGAATGCACTGCGGATTCTTTTGAAGGTATTGATATTGTCCTTTTTGCAGGTGGTTCCCAAAGTAAGGAATTTGCTTTGGACGCGGTGAAGGCCGGCTGTGTCGTCATTGACAATAGCAGCGCTTTCCGCATGGATCCCGAAGTTCCTTTGGTGGTTCCTGAAGTAAATCCTGAGGATATTACCTGGCATAAGGGACTTATTGCGAACCCGAACTGCTCGACCATTCAAATGGTAGTAGCTTTGAAGCCTATTCATGATGTGGCAAAAATTAAACGTATTATCGTTTCTACTTACCAGGCTGTTTCCGGCGCCGGAAAAGATGGGATTGAGGAGCTGGAACGCGAGGTGAAAGAATACGCCAATGGCGATTTGGAACCCAAAGATCTTACGGCGGAAAAGGCCTTTCCATATCCCATTGCTTTTAATTGTATTCCTCACATTGATACTTTCTTGGAAAATGGATATACCAAGGAAGAAATGAAAATGGTCAATGAAACCAGAAAAATGTTCCATGACGATTCCTTGACCATCAATGCCACTACGGTGCGCGTACCTGTGTTCCGCAGTCATTCGGAATCCATTACCATAGAAACGGAAAAACCGATCACTCCTGAAGAAGCCAAGGAAATTCTTTCCAAAGCGCCTGGTATAATTTTGGTGGATAATCCCCAAAATAAAGAATATCCCATGGCGATTTATTCTGCCGGCACCAATGAAGTTTATGTGGGCCGTATCAGAAAGGATATCTCTTCGGAAAACGGTTTATCCATGTGGGTCGTTGCGGACCAACTGAGAAAGGGCGCTGCAACCAATGCCATTCAAATTGCGGAATTGATTGCGGCTCAAGATAACAAATGAGGTGAATCCTATGGGTTTTGGCGAAGTCCTCACCGCTATGGTGACTCCATTCACTAACGATGGCAAAGTAAATTATGAAAAAGCGCAGGAATTGGCCTTGTACCTTTTAGATCATGGCTCCGATGGTATCGTTGTTGGCGGTACCACTGGTGAAAGCCCCACCCTTTCCGAGGAGGAATCCTTCACTCTTTATCGTGAAGTGAAAAATGCTGTAGGAACCAAGGGTACCGTGATTGGCGGCGCAGGGAACAACTGCACTGAATTTGTCGTTCAACGAATTAAGAAATATAATCAACTAGGATTAGACGGCTATCTCTCAGTAGTTCCATACTACAATAAACCAACCCAGGAAGGCGTTTATAAGCATTTTGAGGCCATTAGTGATGCTGCAGAATGTCCCATTATCGTTTATAATATTCCTGGACGTACCGGGATTAACCTTTGTCCCGATACCTTGGTGAGAATGGCTGATTTAATAAATATCAAAGCAATCAAAGAATCTACTGGTAATGTAGATCAAATTACGGAAATGAAAATGAGGCTGCCTTCGGATTTTGCAATTTATTCCGGAGACGACTTTATGACTTTTCCCATCGTTGCAATGGGAGGAACAGGCGTTATTAGTGTTGCTTCCCATTTGATCGGAAACGAAATCAAGTCAATGATCCAATGTCTGAAAAATAATGACTTGGCCGGTGCTAGAGCACTCCATTTGAAATACTACCCTGTATTCAAAGGTGTTTTCTGCACAGCCAACCCCGTTCCCGTAAAAACAGCATTGAATCTCTTGGGGTTTGAACTCGGCGGGTTCCGCTTGCCTATATGTGGTCCGGAACCTTCTGATGTTGCTTTCCTCAAGAGTCTCCTGGAAAAATTTGATCTTTTCAAGCAGTAATCTGTTAACGGTGAAGCCTCAAGAAAGGCGGAATTGTGACACAAAAAGAAAGTAAGGTCTCGCTGATTCCCTTAGGTGGATTGGGCGAGATCGGCAAAAACATCACAGTCATTCGATACGGCAACAGTATGCTTGTCATCGACTGTGGTATGATGTTCCCAGAGGATGATATGCCGGGGATCGACACAGTGATCCCCGACTACTCATTTTTATTGGAGCACAAGAAAAAAATCAAAGGGATTGTTCTGACCCACGGTCATGAAGATCACATCGGAGCTTTGCCGTATGTGCTTCGTGATTTGAATGTCCCTGTATACGGCACTCGACTGACCCTCGGTTTAGTCAAACATAAGCTGAAGGAGGCACGGACGACTGGGGATCTCCATGAGGTGAGTGCCGGAGATACTCTCAATCTTAACCCTTTTAAAGTGGAGTTTATTCGGGTAAACCACAGTATCGCCGATGCTGTGGGCTTGGCTATCACGACTCCTGCCGGGGTGATACTTCACACCGGTGACTTTAAAATTGACATGACTCCTGTTGACGGACAAGTCATGGACTTTGCTCGGTTTAGCGCTTTAGGACAAAAAGGAGTAATGCTTTTAATGTCCGACAGTACCAATGCTGAGCGGCCGGGATATACGAAATCTGAACGTCTTGTGGGTAATTCTTTTGATGAGGCGTTCCGAAATGCTAAAGGACGCATTATCATCGCTACCTTTGCCACCAATGTCCATCGGTTGCAGCAAGCGATCTCTACTGCAGCAAAATATAATCGTAAAGTTGCTATCGTTGGACGAAGTATGGTGAATGTTGTCAACATTGCCACGGAATTGGGTTATTTAAAAATTCCTCGCAATACCATGGTAGATATTGATGAAATCGGTAATTTGGTGCCCAATAAGGTAACAATCCTTGCTACAGGCAGCCAGGGCGAGCCTATGTCTACATTGACACGTATCGCCAATGGAGAACATAAGCAAATTCGCATTATGTCCGGAGATACCATTATTGTTTCAGCAGTGCCGATTCCTGGTAATGAGGTTTCTGTGGCTAAAAATGTTGATGCTCTGGTCAAGCTTGGTGCTTCTGTCATCTATGACAATGATGCGGAAATCCATGTTTCGGGCCATGCGCGTCAGGAGGAATTAAAACTGATGTTGGCCATGGTAAAGCCCAAATATTTTGTGCCGGTTCATGGTGAAGTGCGTATGCTTTACAAACATGCTGAATTGGCCCGGCAAATTGGCGTTCCTTCGGAAAATATTTTTGTCATGGAAAACGGTCAGGTGTTGGAAATGACGAAAAATAACGCCAGTATCAAAGGTCATGTCAATGTCGGCAAAATTATGATTGACGGCATGGGCGTTGAAGACGTCGGCAATGTTGTTTTAAAGGACCGCCGTCTTTTGGCTAAAGACGGTATTATGGTAATTATTATCACTGTAGATCGTCTCGGTTTTACCGTAGCCAAGCCAGAAATGATTTCTCGCGGTTTTATCTATGTAAAGGAATCGGAAGATTTGATGGAAGTGGTGAAGGAAACCATTTCAGATCATATGATGAAATACGAGGGACGGCGCATCCGCGACTATACTGCCGTTAAACAGGATATCAAGGATTGCGTAGGAAAAATCCTTTATGACAATGTAAAAAGAAAACCTATGATTCTTCCTGTAATTATTGAATTGGACTAATACAAATATTAAGCCCCTGCAAATGCAGGGGCTTAATATTTGAAAATATTTAAAAAACTTTTGGAAAACCCCTTGCTTTTTTCAAGAAGTTGTGTTATTATATCTAAGTCGTCAAGCCGAAGTGATGGAATTGGCAGACGTGCCGGACTCAAAATCCGGTGGTAGCGATACCGTGTCGGTTCGACCCCGACCTTCGGCACCATAGTAAAAGGCTCTGCATAAGCAGAGCCTTTTCTTGTATCCCACACCTTTAAATTTTTGATGCCCATTAGTTCAGGTCTTTATCTGTAAAATGGTGCCTGGAGTTTTACTATGCGTTATTTTCGTGAAATCATGAGCCGTAGCGCTTCATTCATTAAGAAACAGGGTTTGATTACCGACGAATCTCCAATTATGGTTGGTCTGTCTGGTGGTAAGGACAGCATCACGCTGCTGATGGTGCTCCATTCTTTTTTGAAGCACTCCAAATATAAGTATCCTTTGGCAGCAGGGTATGTAGATTTGGGGTTGGGGGCTGATTATCGGCCTTTGGAGGAGTTTTGTGAGCAATTAAAGGTTCCTCTTTTTGTTGAGAAAAGCGATATCGGACCGGTAGTTTTTGATATTCGTAAGGAAAAAAATCCTTGTTCTCTTTGTGCTAAAATGCGCCGCGGCGCCTTAAACGATTTGGCAAAACAACAAGGATTTTCCAAAGTGGCCTTAGGACACCATCAGGATGATTATGTAGAGACGTTTCTTCTCAATCTTTTTTTTGAAGGGCGTTGCGATACTTTTAAACCGATGACCTACCTTGACCGCATGGATATTACCGTGATTCGTCCTTTGATGGCTGTACCGGAATCTCTGATACGAAAACATAGCGCCAATGCTTTTTTACCTGTAGTATTTAATCCTTGTGAAGCCGACGGACATACGCGTAGGGAGGATATGAAGGAAATTCTTCAACAAATAGAGACTATTAATCCCATGGCGAAAGAATTGGCATTCCGTGCTTTGGAACGAGAACAGCTTGGCCAGACCAAAGAGAAATGGAGCGAAAAATGATTTTAGTAAGTGGTTGTCTTCTTGGCAAGAATTGTAAATATAATGGCGGTAATAACCGCAATGAAGATGTCATTAAATTTTTGGAAGGAAAAGAATATACCATCATCTGCCCTGAAGTGATGGGTGGATTAAAGATTCCTCATCCTCCAGCGGAGATCCAGGGCAATTGTGTGATGGATGTCGATGGAAAGGATGTGACGGAAGCATTCCGAAAAGGCGCAGAAAAGGTTTTGTCCATTGCTAGGGAGAAAGAGGTAGAGCTTTGTATTTTAAAGGAGAATAGCCCTTCCTGCGGGGTGCATGGTATCTATGACGGTACTTTCTCTGGTCGGAAAATTCCGGGTATGGGAATCACCGCTAAAACCCTTTCTGACCACGGTTTCACCCTTCTTAGTGAAAAAGATTTAAAAAAATCTTGACAAATAATAAAGAAAAATATATAATATAACAGTCAACGATAAAGGGGTATAGCTCAATTGGTAGAGTAGTGGACTCCAAATCCATTGGTTCAGCGTTCGAGTCGTTGTGCCCCTGCCACAAAAGACCAGCATATATATGCTGGTCTTTTTCTTTCTCTCTTATTATCGTGTTTTGGGGGCACAAAAAAGGGCATAATTAATTTATTGATGCTTTTGGCATGATGATTGAGTTCATATCGCTTGCAATTCTTTTTTATGATTTTACACTGTTTCATTTAAATCATTGTAAAAAAATTCCCCGTCCATAGCCGGGGGATTGTGCATTTCCATATCCTTTAAAACCTCTCAATAGATAGACTGAGAGGTTTTTATATATTTTCAATATCAATTTGAAATGTTTAGACATTTACCCTGTTATGTTTTAGAGAACTGATTTTAAAGTGTTTTTTATACCAGACAATCGACATCATTCTTGTATTCTATCAATTTCCACTTTGGTTATTTGTCTATTTGTGTCATGTATCGTCATATTGTGTCTTAATTATTTTTTTGGAGTAATTTTGTGTTGTAATATGATTATAAAAATTAAATTTTTAGGAGGATGATATATGAAAAATGTCGATTCCATTATGAAACAATTAGGTGGAAGCCGATGTAAATTAGGATTCCATTTTACAAAAAGCGCAATTGAGTTATTGTTGGAGGATGAATCCCGTTTTTTAAACTTATCTCACCGTGTTTATCCCAAGATTGCAATGAAATATAATGTAAATATTGATTGTGTGGAGCGTAATATTCGTACTTTGTTGGATTACTGTTACTCTTACGGAAATCGTGCATTTTTTGATGAACTTATTGGTTATGAGTCAAGTCGCAAGCCAACAGTATCTGAATTTCTTGACATGATATACAGTTATATCAGCGATAAATGACTGCCATGGATACAAAATTAATATTATGATGGATACCATTTAGCCCGACGCATTTTTATGACATATAAAATGAATTTTAAAAAGAATGCATGAATATTATTTACATTTATATAAAATAATGATATAATTTCACCAATTCCAATAAAGAGGAGCGTCTAAAATGACCATAAAATTAGGTATTTTGGGGTATGGCAATTTGGGCCGCGGCGTGGAGTGTGCCGTAAAGCAAAGCGCCGATATGGATTTGGTTGCTGTGTTTACACGTCGCGCCCCGGAATCTGTAAAAATTCTTACGGAGGGAATTCCGGTCAAACATATTGATGATCTTGAATCAATGGTGGGGCAAATTGATGTCTTAATTCTTTGCGGAGGTAGCGCCACGGATTTGCCGGTACAGACTCCCCAATGGGCTAAGCTATTCAATGTGATCGACAGCTTTGATACCCATGCCAAAATCCCCGAACATTTTGAGTCAGTGGACAAAGCGGCAAAATGTGGAAATAAAACGGCTATCATTTCCGTTGGCTGGGATCCTGGGATGTTTTCTCTGAACCGTCTTTACGCCAATGCAATTTTGCCGTCCGGTAGTGATTATACTTTTTGGGGAAAAGGAGTTAGCCAAGGACATTCCGATGCAATTCGTCGTATTTCTGGCGTAAAGGATGCCCGTCAATATACCATTCCCATTGACAGTGCTTTAGAAGCAGTTCGCGGCGGGAGTAATCCCGTGTTGGCCACCCGTGATAAGCATTTAAGAGAGTGCTTTGTAGTGGCGGAAGACGGCGCTGACCTCGTTGCCATCGAAAATGAAATCAAGACTATGCCGAATTATTTTGCAGATTATGATACAGTTGTGCATTTTATTTCTGAAGAAACATTGCAAAAAGAGCATGGAGGAATTCCTCATGGTGGTTTTGTCATTCGTAGTGGCAATACTGGTTGGGAAAATGAAAACAAACATATCATTGAATATAACTTAAAGCTGGATTCCAATCCTGAATTTACAGCCTCAGTTTTGGTGGCATATGCCAGAGCCGCCTACCGTCTCAATGGAGAAGGAAACTACGGTTGCAAGACTGTGTTCGATATTGCTCCAGCCTATCTTTCTCCCAAAACCAATGAGGAGCTTCGCAAGGAAATGCTCTAATTTATAATTTGAAGCATAGTTAAGGCCCTTTTAACGGAACATACCGTGAAAGGGCTTTTTCTTTTGGAGAAAATGCAGAGTCGATTTGCCTTTTTTGTCATTGTTTGTTATATTATTAGGGAACAAAGTGAAATTCCATATCGTAATTTTATCGTAAGTTTTTTGTTTATTGTGAGGAAGGATGGCATTTGATGGAAGAATTGATCCAAAAAGCCATAAAAGGTGATGAAAGCGCTTTCAGTACCTTGGTCCTTCGCTACCAACATCAGATATATCATATCGCATACCGTTTTTTCGGCCATCAGCAGGATGCCGAAGATGCGACACAAAATACCATTATAAAAATTTATCGCTCCTTGCAGACTTACCGAAAGGGGAGCTCTTTTAAAAATTGGGTTTATACCATTACCATGAATACCTGTCGTGATATGATGAGGAAAGCGAAGCGAACGCCAAGTTTTTCATATGATAATGAAGAGAATATGGCAGTCCTGCAAATAAAAACCCATGACCGTGAAGATAATCCGGAGGATTTCTTGATGGGCAAAGAAGAAATGGCTCAGCTGGAACGGGCCATTAGGGAACTCCCTGAGGAATACCGTTCCGTGATTATTTTGCGTGAATTCAGCATCTTATCTTATGAAGAAATCAGTGAGGTATTGGGTATTTCTTTGGGGACTGTAAAATCAAGAATTAGCAGAGCCAGAAAAATGCTGCGGGAAAAATTGATACAAAGTGGGAACAATCGCTACCGCGGCAGCGTAAAACAAGTGAAGGAGGGATGACAATGGGATGTGAGAAGTTTCAAGAACAAATTTCAGCTTATATTGACGATGAGCTTTCTTCTGAAGAAAAGGTCGCCTTTAATGAACATTTGCTCCAATGTCCATTTTGCCGTGAAGAATATCGCATGACATTGTTGCTCTCTCAGGACATCAGTTCTTTACCAATTTGTGAAACGGAGCGTGATTTCAGCAAAGAGTGGAAAAATTTCGTCGTAAGATCGGAAGTATCCACCTACCAGCCCTGTCAGCGGCGTGGGCCCCATCACCGCAAAAAGAAGTCATCGCCATTACCTTGGAAAAAGGTATTGGCCATTGCCGCTTCTCTCGTACTGATTGCGACCGTTGGTGTTTCGGGCTTCAACTGGCTTTCGGAGGAAACGTCCAGGATTTCCAATACTGGTTACACATCATCTTCCGCCGATGAAATTCACTCGGAGCAGAAGGGAGAAAGTGAAAATAAATCCTCTTCCAATCAAGAAAAAGTCAATATGAATGATAGTGAGGATAATGCATCCTCTGTTGAATCTGATCATGGAAATATTGCGGAATTATCTGAATCAGTGCAGGATACCCTGAAGAATAACACCATTGATGTGGAAGATGGAAGGGCTGAAATCTATCTATCCATGGCTAGCGCCAGTGAAGTCGTAGATTACCTTGATTCTGATTCAGGAGTGGACGTTCAGCAGTATTCAGAAGAAACAATCCAATGTGCTGTGTCATCTGATTATTTCTTGACATTTTTGGAAAAGCTTTATTCTGAGAAATATATTCAGACGGAAACATATGAGCGATTGTCCTCCTGGGATTTGTCCGAAATCGGCGATTCAAAAATTATTTGCAGCTTAGTGTTAAACCAATAAAAAATCCTTCGCTCAAAAGGTTTTTTTGCCTTTTGGGCGAATTTTATATGGTTGAGGTGTATTATGAATAAAATTCTATTAATTGACGGCAGCAATATTCTCCATCGCGCCTATCACGCACTTCCGCCTCTAAAGACGACGGAGGGACGTTATACCAACGCGGCTTATGGATTTATGATGATGCTGAAACATATTATGCAAAGGGAGTCTCCTACACACATTGCTATTTGTTTTGATAAAGGAAAAAATACCTTCCGGCATCGTAAATTTTCTGCGTATAAAGCGCAAAGAAAACCTACTGATCCAGAATTGGTGGAACAATTTCCATTGATTCGTGAAATACTTACTTTAAACGGTTTTCTTTGCTTGGAATTGGATGAATTTGAAGCTGATGATATCATCGGAACTTTGGCCAGACGTGGCCAGGAACACGGTGATGAAGTGATTATTTTTTCTGGTGATAAGGACTTACTCCAGATGATTGACGACCATATCACGGTATTCAGCGGCAAGCGAACCCTGACGGATCTCTCAGTTACTGATACAAGAGCATTTCGTGAGAAGTATGGACTAGAACCCAAAAGACTCATTGACTTAAAGGCATTGATGGGGGACGCTTCCGACAATATCCCGGGCGTTGCCGGAGTAGGGGAGAAAACCGCATTAAAGCTTCTGCACCAGTTTGGCAGTTTGGAAGGGGTCTATGACCACATTGATGAGTTGCCCAAAAATAAAATGCGGGAAAAGCTGGAGCGAGATAAAGACAATGCGTTTTTATCCAAATATCTCGCCACGATTATTGACGATGTCCCTTTAGAAGTTACCCTTGATGATATGTGTCCCAAGGAAAAAGATTGGCATGCATTGCGAGACTTGTACCGTTCTTTAGAATTTCGCGGATTGTTAAAAGAAGTAGAAGCGGAAATGCCAATACCTGAAAGCACCGACATGATAGGCAGCCTTTTCGATGAGGAGCCACAGGTAACGGAGGTTGATTACCAAATTGTGGATCATTCAGCTTCCTTTTTACGAAGGGCTTGGGAATCTATGGAACCTTTGGCTATGCTGATGGAAAACGGACATTGCTATTTTGCCACATCTCAAAATCAGGTGGCTGTTTTGGATCTCTCTGTCACAGAAGACGAAGCGCTGCTATTGGAAGTCTTTCAGAATTTTCAGGGCGAAATTGTCTCTCATGATTTAAAGTCGATTTATCACTACTGTATGGATAAGGGATTATTTCCGGGATATCATTGGGACGATTTGGAAATCATGGCATATCTTTTGGAAGCTAATGTCAGCAGCTACGAGATGAATTTTTTAATGGATCATTATCTCGGTATCGACTCTTATACGATAGCGGAAAAAGACCGTCCCTTTGCCCGTGTTATCTCCATGCTGTCTTTGAAAGAAAAACTGATGGCTAGTTTGGAAGAGCAGGGGACTCTTTCTCTTTACCAAAATGTGGAACGGCCCCTTATTGCTGTTTTGGCGGATATGGAGTTCATTGGTATTCGGGTGGACCGCGGCAATCTGAAGGAAATGTCCACTGAATTGGAACAGCGGGTATCAGCCATTCGTGAGAAAATCTACGAATCGGCCGGCTGTAAATTCAACCTTAATTCTCCAAAGCAAATGGGAGAAATCCTATTTGAGCGCCTTCATTTGCCTAAAACAAAAAAGACCAAAACGAAATCCGGATATTCTACAAGCAATGAAGTCTTAGAGCCTCTGCGGGAGGAGTATCCCATTGTAAATGAGATACTCTCTTACCGCCAGCTGTTTAAGCTGAAATCCACCTATACCGATGCTCTGGAAAAGCTTATCAATCCCCAAACTGGCCATATTCACACAAAGTTTCGCCAGTCTGTTACTACCACTGGACGCCTTTCTTCCACGGATCCCAATCTGCAAAATATTCCCGTTCGATTGGATGAGGGGCGCCTGATTCGTAAGGCATTTACCGCTTCTTCTCCTGACCATATTTTATTGGCCGCTGATTATTCTCAGATCGAACTTCGTCTTCTGGCTCACTATGCTGATGATTCTGTACTGATTGATGCCTTTTGCCGCGGTGAGGATATTCATGCCAGAACCGCCTCGGAAATTTTCGGAGTGCCTTTGACAGAGGTGGATCGTGATATGCGCCGCAAGGCCAAGGCGGTGAATTTTGGAATCATTTATGGAATCAGCGAATACGGCCTTGGCCGTGATCTCGGCATTATGAGGTATGAGGCTAAGGAGTATATGGATCAATACTTCCACCGTTATCCTAATGTGGAAAAATTTCAAAGGGATATGGTGGAGCAAGCAAAAAAGGATGGCTATATTACGACTCTTTATGGCCGCCGGCGTTATATACCGGAAATCAACAGCCGAAATTTCCACCAGCGGGCTTTTGCGGAGCGGACAGCTATGAATACTCCTCTTCAAGGCAGTGCTGCCGATATCATTAAGGAAGTCATGGTGATTCTCCATCACAGACTCCGGGAAGAAGGATTTCAAAGCCGCATCATTCTCCAGGTTCACGATGAGTTGATTTTAAATTGTCCCAAAGAGGAATTGTATCAAGTAGTGCCACTGGTACGTGAGGTAATGGAACACACAAAAGAACTAAAAGTTCCATTGACTGTTGACGTGAAGAGCGGCTATAATTGGTACAATATGGATGCCATTCATGAGTGAGGTGCAGGATGCCTGAATTACCCGAAGTTGAAACTGTAAAACGTACGGTTTTTGAAAAAATTGCTCACCATACCATTTTAAAGGTTGAGGTGCGAAATGACGATGTTCTGGAAAATTATTCTTCCGGGGAGTTCTCTGATTTTTTAACGGGAAACGCAGTTGTTGACATGGATCGTCGGGGAAAATATTTGATTTTTCATATGAATCACGGTGGCGACATGGTTTTACATCTTCGCATGACTGGGCAGCTGGTAGCCTTTGAGAATATGCCTACCTTGGATAAACACTGCCATGTAGTCATATATTTTGAACATGGTGGAATGTATTATCGAGATGTACGCCGTTTTGGACGGTTTTGGATCGTCAAAGATGGGGAAACCTGCCATACGGGGATGGAAACTCTTGGCCCTGAGCCCTTTTCTGAATCCTTCTGTGCGGACTACCTATATCAATCGTTTCAACATCATAAATGTGCCGTGAAGTGCGGCTTGTTAGATCAACGTATCGTGGCGGGAATTGGCAATATCTATGCGGATGAAATTCTTTTTGATGCCAAAATTAATCCCTTTCGTCCCTGTAATACCTTATCCCTAGAAGAATGCCGGGCTATTTGTGGTTCTACTGTGGCGGTTTTGTCTCTGGCTATTGAAAAGAGGGGCACAACCTTTAGCGATTACCGCGATGGGTATGGTGTAAAAGGAAACTTCCAGAACTATTTGAAGATATTTCAAAGGGGCGGGGAACCTTGCCCTTGCTGCGGCGCTGTTGTAAAGAAGGCAACCTGCGGCGGTAGGGGTACGTCCTATTGCCCGGAGTGTCAAAAATATGAAAGATGTAAACGGGTCATTGGTCTGACTGGGGGGATTGCCAGCGGTAAAAGTTTTGTGTCCTCTTATCTGAAGACCTTAGGGGCAGAAATCATTGATGCTGATGAAATCGCCCGGGAAATTATGGAACCTCATGGTAAAATCCCTCAAAAAATCAATGAAACCTTTGGCGGTGGATTTTTGGATGAAAAGGGGAATCTGCACCGTAAACGGTTAAAGGAGTATGTCTTTGCCGACAAGGAGAGGGTCAAAGCATTGAATCGAATTACCCATCCCGCTATCCGCAGAATCGCCGCAAATCGTATCAGAAAATCATCTAATGATTTGGTGGTTCTAGATGCGCCTCTTCTAATTGAGGCTAAATTTCATCGTCTATGTGATGAAATATGGGTAGTTTACACAGAAGAGGAGAAGCAGCTCAAGCGGTTAAAAAAACGCGATGATATCAGTGACGATTTGGCTCGTTCCATCATAGCTTCTCAGAGTTCCTTTGCTCGAAAGAGAAAATATGCCGATGTTATCATTGATAATAGCGGTACCATGGACAATACCAGAAAACAGATTCGTATGTCCTTAAAGATGAGTGAAAAGAAAAAATGGTAAAGTAATCATAGGAGTCTTATGACCAAACAATATAGTAAAAAGAAAAAAAACAGCGGAGTAAAGCAATTTTTTATTGTTTTTTTTGTCTTACTGACCTTGGCGTTCGTGGTGGTTCATCTTTTTAGTGATTCGGAGCGGGCCTATCCACGGCCTTATTCCTATTTGGTGGAATACTATTGCGAGGATTACGGTGTGGACAGCAACCTTGTTTACAGTATCATGAAGCAGGAAAGCGGCTTTGATCCAGATGCAAGGTCCCACAAAGGCGCTGCCGGATTGATGCAGGTGATGCCGGAAACCGCTCAGTGGTCTACATCAAAGATGGGCATTGAATACCGGGAGGATGAACTCACAGATCCTTCCTATAATTTAAATATCTCCATTTGGTATCTTTCCTATTTAAATGGCGTATTTGGCGGCAATACAGTGGAGATCATTGCGGCTTATAATGGTGGCGAAGGAAATGTGGAAACTTGGCTTTCCAATGGTACTTGGGATGGTACCGTAGAAAATGCTTCGGATATTCCC
Source organism: uncultured Peptococcaceae bacterium (assembly GCA_964637365.1). GTDB lineage: Bacteria > Bacillota > Dehalobacteriia > UBA7702 > UBA7702 > Cryptoclostridium. The sequence goes on along the minus strand of CAZWWH010000013.1, from coordinate 22,342 downwards.
TTTGGAGAAACTTCCCGTTATGTGGAGAATGTATCAGCGAATCTACAAAAATATCAAGAAATTTACGGAAAAAATTGAAAATAGCTATTGATTTTTTATAGGATGTCTGCTATAATAATTTTCGTTGACTGAGCGGTAGTGCTGGAATAGGCAGACAGGCACGTTTGAGGGGCGTGTGGGCGACCGTGTGGGTTCAAGTCCCACCTACCGCACCATATAAAGGAACAACCTTTGATATAAAAGCAGTTCTTCTTATTGGGGGACTGCTTTTGTATTTGTTACAAAATTTGTTACAAATTGTTCCGCCTGTGTTGTGCCGGAGGCATTGCCACGCAAGGCACAGAAGAAATACCCAATATAATCCGTTTTATACTTTTTAGCGGAAACAAAGAAATACAGAAAATCAGGCTCCTTGCTAAAATGGTTTATGCTTTTTAGCAAGGATCTTTTTTGTTTTTCTATACCCGCTCAAAAGCTACGCCGCAGTCATCCATGCTATGTTGACCTCGCGGGTTGCCCAGATAATAACCTCGCACTTGAGGTAAACATACTTGTTGCTGGGGTTCTTGCTGGTGGTCCGCTCGCCCTCAATTGTCGTGGTGGTTTTCCTCGCCGCACTGTCCCTGTTTGCATTTAACTGCTGGGAAGCAAAGCGTGCAGAAAATACCGCTAAAACCATTTTGTCACAGTTAGAGGATGTCGTACAGGGAAAAAATAACCCGTCTGCTTCCCCAGAAACTGATCCCTACAATCTTGAAATGACGGTGACAGAGATCGACGACTACGGCTATGTGGGCTACCTCTCTATCCCTGCTTTGGATTTGGAGTTGCCCGTGATGAGCCAATGGGATTATACCTGGCTGAAAATCTCTCCCTGCCGGTATTCCGGCTCTACGAAAACGGACGATTTGGTGATCTGCGCTCACAACTATACCCGACACTTTGGCCTATTGTTTAACCTGGCTCCCGGGGACGTGGTATATTTTACCGATATGAACGGCAAGCTCTGGTGCTATGAAGTAACCGTGGTGGATATACTCTCTCCCACTGCCGTGGAGGATATGACTGCTGGAGACTGTGGTCTGACGCTCTTTACCTGCACTTACGGCGGAGGCAGCCAAGTCCTGGTGCGATGCGAACGGATACGGGAGGAATGACGGATATGGATCGCCATTATCGGCTCATTGAGGAAATTTTGCGTTTGCTACGGCGCTCCAGTCTGTGAGGGAAGGCAGATATGCCCATGTGAGGCAGATAGTCAGATCCTCCCCTTGGAGAAAAGGGCTCACCGCTAGAGATTCTATTTTGAAAAAGGAAGCGGAAAGTGGAAAATATGGAAAGAAGAAGACGGCTAAGATAGGCCCCGGAAGCCGGGGCGAGAAACTGACCAAGACCGGGCCTACGGAAGAAAGAAAATGACTATATTATCAGGTACTGTCAGTGCGACTGTGTGAAAGGAAACCGTTATCAGATAAATATTGCTCCAATCCGGTCACACGAAAAGCTGCGGGTGCCTGTAATCCAGGATTGTTTAGAAAACGTGAATTTTGTAGACGGAACTTCAGTCACGGCGCTGGAAAAAGCAAGCGTTCGTCTGATTGCCAGCAATACCATCGACTGTAACAGCGTCTATCGGAGCAGAACATTTGTACGGTTAATTTTTGGATTGTACCATAACGAATATCTGCCGGGCAAACCGCAGATAGCGAAAAGCAAAAGGTACTCCAGGTTGGAGTATGCAATTTGACCTGAAGTGCCTTTTATTTTTAATTTTTAAAAATTTAAAAAACAATTTAGGTTTTGCGTGTTTTAAAGGGTTTAGTAGAGTGAGGAGATAAAAGGACACTGTTTAAATCGAATAAGGGAGAGGCTTTATCCTGGAAGCGCCCTCTCAATACGATCAATGTATTTGCGAAATGTTTGATTCATTTTGCAAAACCGTATCCCGGAATCTAGCCTGAAAATTCAGGCGGACAAAAATAGAGCACCATTGCCGGTATCTCTACGGGCCAGTGGAGTATTTTGCCGTTTGTGGATAGAGGAAGAAAGAAATCCCGTCAATAACCTAACCTTACATGTAGACGGCCATCTCTGTGCCATGGAGAGTGCTACGCTTTATACGGCCCTTCCTTTGTTGCTAGATGCTCAGCGCCGGGTGCTGCTGCTTCGCTTTTGGTTGGAACTCACGGACAAAAAAAATATCTGAAAGAATGAATGAGATAACGACTAGGATGGTCTATAATCTGCGACAGCGGGCCTTCCAGACAATCAAAAAGTACTGTGAGCATCATAGAGGGACCTCTGAATTATCTCTGGCGTTGATCCGATGAGCAGCTACCGGGGAAAATGATCCATTCTCCAGGAAAGTTTTCTGCGATCAGCGTAGTGCTATATATGGCAGCAAGGTGTGGAATTCCACCACAAAATACCGCAGTATCGTATGGCAACACAATAAGAAGCATTGCAGACAAAACTGCACTATGCCGCATTTGATGGAGACCGAGATCAAAGACGCTTTCCTCATTGCCTTCAACGGCATATTAAGTTGTCGGGATGAGATCATGGCGGTTTATGCCGAGATTGTTGAGGCATTGACCAACACGGCCAGTATTGACGCCGAGCATGAGCAGCTTCTTTCTGAGAATGAGGTGATGATGGGACCAATTGTAAAGCCAGCCCCGACAATACACAGAAGACCATGGATCAGGACGAATACGAACACAAATACACTGATCTAAGTCTTACGGTATAAACGGCACGGTAGCAAATCAATGGATGATATACAAGGGGCCTTCGACTGATTTTACCCCTGAATTCATATTCTAATGGGCCTTGAAAAGGGAAAAAAGTCTTTCTTTTATGAATCTGCTTTTACGCCAAGCAATTAATGAGTCCTAAAATTGATATGTAAATATGAATAGAGCCATAATTCAGCGAGAGGCACTGATTATGGCTCATAATATTATTATTGCATATCTATAATTTTACTTGAAACTATCAGTATATTCATCCAAAAGATAGGGCTCTAAATCTTTTAAAGAAAAGGTAAACGTGGGAATCAAATTTTTTTCCGGACCAATTTCTAGAGCATTATAAAATATGTAAAGATTTTCTTCATCAATATAGAAATTGGCGTCTTTACTGATTCCGGAAAACCCTTTTTGATCTTCAAAGGTAATCAAAGAAGAATCCGATTTGATTTGGCTTTCAATGCCGCTGTTAATCACATTGGGAAATTCCCCATCAAAATCGAATAGTTCGCCTAAGGTCAGAGGTACACCACGGTTGAGATCAAAAATGAAGCTATGCTGCCCCACAATATAATCTTTTCCCTTCCCTAAAGACTTTTCAAAGTTTTCTACAATATTAATAATATTATTTTTATTGTAAGTAATCTCAAATCCCATTGTGAGAGCAATCGGCTTTTCATTTTTTGTGGCAGTTGCGTCTTGATCGTCGGTTGTTTGATTTTCATCGGGAACAACCTCGTCTTCAGAAGGTACTTCGGAATCCTCCGTGGGATTTTCATCGGCATCCTCTTCATTTTCCTGAGACTGGGGATCGGATTCTGATTCATCGTTGATAGAAGTATCGTCATCTTCACGATCAGTGTTCTCAGCGCCTTGCTCTATCATTTCCTGATTAATTGGTGTTTCCTGATCGGAAGCGTCATCTAAAGCATTTTCAAACTCTTTTTGCTGCATCTCCACATAGTTTTGAATAGAGTTATTAATCATGGTGATGCTTTCGGATTGACTCAATCCCCCGATGATGGGATAAGTAATGTCAATGGTTCTACTTTCATTGTTTGAATCAATACGTCCTATTTCTAATGTAATAACCTCGGAATAATCTTCTATATTGTTGTTGCCGCATCCTGCAAATAAAATTGCCAATGAAATGAGCAAAAAAGTAAAGGTTTTTTTCATTTTCTCGTATTCTCCATTTGCTATTATTATCAGTATATTGTAAAATTAATAAGATGTAAAGGTCTTTTTGTAGTTGAATCCGTGAAAGGAGCGCAAACATTCTGTGGTTCATTGTTTGTCATGGTGGAAATATGTTACGTATCGGCACTGATATTATTGAAATCAGCCGAATTGAAAAGAATATGGAAAATCGGCATTTTATAGAAAAGATTTATCATCAAGACGAATTGGAATCTCTGGGACAGCCCGTTTTGGCGCAAAGTCTGGCAGCTCGTTTTGCGGCCAAAGAAGCCGTAATCAAAGCCTTGGGTCAGGCAGTGCCTTTTCGTGATATTATTGTCTTGCGCGAGGCATTGGGAGCGCCAAGACTGGAACTTCGAGGCAAAGCGCGGGAAGCGGCGGAGTCTCTGGGGCTGATTCAATGGGAAATTACCTTGTCCCACTGCAAAGAATACGCAGTTGCTTTTGTAGTGGCACAAGGATCGTAAGGAGGAACGGATATGCGTTTAATCGACGGCGAATGCTCCCGCAGTATGGATCGGGAAGCAATGGAGCAATATGGTTTAGATACCCTTGTCCTCATGGAAAATGCGGGACTGCGGGCAGCTGATCTGATTGCAAAACAATTTCCTCAAAGCCATAAAAAAATAAAAATTTCAGTTGTGATTGGAAAAGGAAACAATGGCGGCGACGCTTTGGTAGTGGCGCGCCATCTCTTTAATCGCGGCTATGACGTGCAGATGTTTTGCCCCTATCGTCCCACAGATTTTTCTCCGGCGGCTTCGGCGAATTTTCGCATCACGGATGCCATGGGGATTCCCATGAAATATATCACGACAGAACGGGAGTTATTGATTTTTAAGGTAATGCTCTTATCCTCTCACTGTATTGTCGATGGAATATTCGGTTCAGGATTTCACGGCGTCATGACGGGGATTGTAGCTGATATGGTCAATGTTATTAACGAATCCAAACGCCCCGTGTTTGCTTTGGATATTCCTTCCGGGGTAGACGGCGATACCGGTGCTGTAGAAGGGGTGGCGATTCGGGCCTCCTATACCATCGCTTTTGCTCTGCCAAAACGGGGTAATATTTTATCTCCTGGCGGCGGTTATAACGGTGTTTTGCGGGTCGTTGATATTTCCTTCCCGCCGTCCTTAATGGAAGAAAAGGAAAATGACGATATTGTTATTGATGAATCCTGGGCCTTGACAAAGCTGCATCCCAGAAAGGCGGAAAGCCATAAGGGCCTCTTTGGTCATGTTTTGGTGGCCGGCGGTTCTGATGGTATGGCGGGCTCTTTGATTCTGGCGGGGAAGGGAGCATTAAAAAGTGGTTCTGGACTGGTTACTTATATGATGCCTAAAAGCCTTTATCCCGCTGTGGCTTCTCATAATATGGAGGCCATGACGTTAGCCCTGCCGGAGAACGAAGAAGGCTCTTTGACGGAAGACTCCGCTGACTTGCTTTTGAAGCAAACCGGCAATAAAATTCTCGTTATGGGTATGGGGCTATCGAGACATGAAGATTCTAAGAACTTTGTGAAAAAGGTTTTGGATCATTATAACTGCCCGATGGTCATGGATGCAGACGCACTGATGGCGTTGGGGGATTTGGGAGAACGGAAGAAAAACGCCCACCCTTTAATCTTAACGCCCCATCCCGGAGAAATGGCCCGTCTTTTGGGGTGGACCATTCGTGAGGTTCAGGAAAACCGTCTCAATGCCGTGCTGAACGCCGCTAAAAAATACGATGCCGTGGTGGTTCTGAAGGGGAATAAAACCCTGATCGCCACGGCAAACGGAAAATTGATGGTAAACCTTACCGGCAACGCCGGCATGGCCACCGGCGGCATGGGTGATGTTTTGGCCGGTATTATCGGCGGCTTGTTGGGGCAGGGTCTTGACGCCGCCACCGCCGCGGCCTTGGGTGTTTATTTCCACGGCTTGGCTGGTGATAGGGCTGCGGCAGACAAGGGACAGATGAGTCTAAACGCCGGTGACATTATTGAGTATCTTCCCAAGGTGCTCTTGGATTATGAAATGAAATTAAAGGAGGCCGATTCCGATGTCTTATAATCGGGCGGAATATGATACGGAAGCGCTGCGGCATAACGTTGCCTTAGTGCGTGAGCTTGTGGGGCCGAACCGTAAAATTTTAACGGCAGTAAAGGCCAATGGTTATGGTATGGGTGTTTTGCCCATGGTGCATACTTTATTGGAGGAAGGCGTGGATTATTTGGCTGTGGCAATTTTAGAAGAAGCCATGGAACTGCGTGCCAATGGTATCACCGCGCCGATTCTGATTTTGGGGTCGGTGCCTCCCAAGGAAATGGCCAAGGCTATTTATAATGATGTGACCATGGCGATTTACAGCTTTGAAGGCGCCTGTATGGCGGATTATCTCGGAGGAGAGCTGGACAAAAAGGCTAAAGTTCATATTAAGCTGGATACGGGAATGCACCGTCTCGGATTCCCTTTGAAGGCGGATTCCTTCGGAAAAATCAAAGTCATTTCCGAAATGCCCAATTTGGAGGTAGAGGGGATTTTCTCTCATCTTTCTCAGGCTGATTGCTCAGAGAAATTTACCAAAAATCAAATTAGCGCTTTTAAAGAATTTGTAGATACCCTGGAACAGGGCGGCGTACATTTTCAACTCCGCCACTTGGCCAACAGCATCGGGATTCTCGACTATCCCGACGCCTATTTTGACATGGTAAGGGCTGGGATCTTGCTCCACGGCTTTGGCTCCGCTTCAGAGAATTCTCAAAAATTAAAAGAGGTCATGTCGTTAAAAAGCGCCGTGGTGCGCCTGCACGATGCAGAATCCGGTGCTGAGGTTAGCTATACAGGTAGCTTTAAAGCAGATTCGGTGCGCCGTATCGCCACGATTCCTGTTGGTTATGCTGATGGTTATTTTCGCTGTCTGGCCAATAAAGCCCAGGTTTTGATTGGCGGGAAACGTGTGCCGCAGGTGGGGAATATCTGTATGGACCAGTTTATGGTGGATGTGACCGACGTTCCCGGTGTGAAAATTGGTGACGAGGTTGTTTTGATTGGCGCCCAGGGAGATGAGTTTATTTCCTGTCAGGAAGTTGCCGACTGGGCCAATACCATTACCTATGAAATTCTCACTTCCATGAAGCGGATTCCCAAATATTATTATTTCGAGGACGATGACGACTAACCAAACATTCTCCCCTTGCATAAAATAAAAGAAGGGGAGGTGGCATCATGGCGAAAAGACCTGTCATTGCTGTGGCATTTCACGAAAATATCAGTGATTTTTATGGTGACGCTTTGGAACAATCGGGAGCGAATCTCGTATATATTCAGCCTGGGAGCGACGCGGTGATACCGCGCTGGGTCAATGGAGTACTCCTGACCGGCGGTGGGGACCCTATGGCTTCTCTTTTTGGAGAAGCGAAAATAGCGGAAAGCGCTATTCCCGATGTGCGCCGTGATTTATTTGAGATTGAGCTGATACGAAACTGTGTTGCCGCCAAGTTACCAATTTTCGGGATTTGCCGTGGTATGCAGATGATTAATATTGCTTTGGGCGGTAGCATTCATCAGGATATTAGCCGCTGCTACGGTTCTTCTTTAGAACACCGGCAGCCTGGCCGATATCATTTGCCTTGCCACAGCATTTGCTTGGAGAAGGGTTCCTTTCTGCATTCTTTGTGGCACAAGGAGCGAGTGATGGTCAACAGCTGTCACCATCAATGCGTAAAGTGTTTGGCCGAGGGCCTCACCGCCTCCGCCTATGCTGATGACGGCGTCATTGAAGCCCTGGAGGGAGATGGTATCTGGGGAGTGCAATATCACCCCGAACGGATGTATCCTCGTTGGGAGGAATCAGTACTTTTTGAGTATTTTATTGAAAAAACGAAAGGTTCGTTATGATGATTCATAGAAAAGAGGAACTGATCCAATTGGAGCGGTCCCTGCAATCCTGTGAAAAATGCCCTTTAGGGGCCACCCGTACCAACCTGGTCTTCGGTCGAGGCAGTGAAAACGCCAAGCTGATGTTTATCGGGGAAGGTCCGGGGGAGCAAGAGGATCTGCAAGGTTACCCCTTTGTGGGCAAAGCCGGTCAGCTTCTCGATAAAATCATTGCCGCGGCTGGCTTTGAAGAGGAGGATTATTATATCTGTAATATCGTGAAATGCCGTCCTCCCCAAAATCGAGTGCCTGCTCCCGATGAAGTCCATGCCTGTCTGCCCTATTTGCGTATTCAATTCGGGGCCCTTCGTCCCTGGATTGTTGTGCTTCTAGGGGCGTCGGCGGCCAAGGCGATCATTGACCCAAAGCTTGCCATTTCTAAGGCTCGAGGCCAGTGGGTGAAGAAAGGGGACTATCTCTTTATGCCAACCTTCCATCCGGCGGCTTTGCTGCGGGATCCAAGCAAAAAAGCGCCGGTATGGGAGGATTTCCAGGAAATTAAACGAGTTTATGATGAAATGAAAGCCGGTGGAGGTGATGCGACATGAAATACACCTTGACATCCCACGATTCTGATTCTACTTTTGCCATCGGCCGCAGTCTTGGGAAGTATTGCAAGGAAGGAACGGTTTTTATGCTGGACGGCGATTTGGCTGCGGGAAAAACCATGTTCGCCAAAGGTCTCGGCGCAGGGCTGGGAGTAACGGAGCATATCAAAAGCCCTTCCTATACCCTGATGTGTCAGTATGACGGGAACTTGCCTTTTTTTCATTTTGACGCTTACAATCTCAATGGAATGGACGACTTCTATGACCTGGGCTTTGATGAGTTTTTAGAGGAAGGCGTGGCGCTGATTGAATGGGCGTCGGTGATTGCCGACGATTTTCCCTATGACCACATTCATGTGGAAATCGCTCCCGGTGATGGAGAAAACAAAAGAACCCTTGCCTTTACGGCCCAAGGCCGAGAATGTGAGGGGATATTGGAGGATTGGTGGAACCATGAAGATTTTGGCCTTTGATTGCAGCAGTAAAACCATGGCTGCGGCTTTGGCCGAGGAGGATACTGTGATCGCTTCGGCCTTTCAGGACGAGAACCGGAAGCATGCTCCCTATCTCATGCCAATGATTGAGGAATTATTGGAAAGCGTGGGGTGGAGCCCAAAAGATTTAAACCTCATTGCCGTGACAGTGGGGCCAGGCTCCTTTACGGGATTGCGCATCGGCATTGCCACAGCCAAAGGCTTTGCCGATACCTTGGATATTCCTATGGTTTCGTTGCCCAGCCTTGACGTGTTGGCCCGCGGCTTTACCGATGAAAAAACGATTATCGTGACGATTCTTGATGCCAGAAAAAATCAGGTTTATGCTGCGGTTTTTGACAATCGCGGCGGCGAAATGAAAAAGATCATGCAGGATACCCCCATATCTCCATTGGAGGAATTGTCCCCCTTCCTGAAATATTATGACGATATTCTATTTGTGGGAGACGCTGTTCTTAGTTGGAAAGAGCGCATTATGAATTTTTACGGAGAGCGGGCCCGCTTTGTAAAGCAAGAGCATAATGGTATCCATGGTGAAAGCCTTATTGCTATGGCAGCGGAAAAATCGCCAAAGGATTTTGTTGCGGATTTGATGCCTATTTACTTAAGGGGCGTCGATGCCAAAGCAAAATTCCTCAATGCTCGCTTCTTTCCTTTGCAGGAAGGCGATATTGAGGAATTGATGGAGGTTGAGCGGGGAGCTTTTTCGCAGCCTTGGTCGGAAAAAATGTTTCATGATGAGCTGAATAATGGCTATTCGGAATACTGGATTTTACGTACTGACAATAAATTGACGGCTTACGGCGGCTTTTGGCGTATCGGTAACGAATGCCATGTGACCAATATCGCCGTTCATCCCGATTACCGCCATTTGGGACAAGGCACAATGGTGGTGCGGCAGCTTATTGCTAGGGCTATGGCCCTGGGCGCTTCCGCTATGACCTTGGAGGTGCGTGTCTCTAACGAACATGCCATCCGTCTTTATAAAAATGAGGGGTTCGAAGAAAATGGAATCCGTCCCCACTATTACACGGATAACCGGGAAGACGCTTTGATTATGTGGCTTTGTTTTCCCGAGGATGAGAAAGAAAAACCTTGGAGTTGAAACATGAGCGTAAATATTCTGGCCATTGAATCCAGCTGCGACGAGACTTCGGCTGCAGTGGTGACCGATGGCAAAGAGATTCGATCCAATATTATTTATACACAAATCGCCACCCATAAGGCATACGGCGGCGTTGTACCTGAAATAGCGTCCAGAGAGCATCTGCGCAAAATTTCTTCGGTGGTGAAGGAAGCCATAAAAGTGAGTGGACTGTCCATGGAGAAATTGGATGCCATTGCCGTTACCAAAGGCCCTGGACTTATTGGTTCCCTTTTGGTGGGATTATCTTACGCCAAATCCATGGCCGTCTCCTTGGAGCTTCCTTTGATAGGGGTCCATCATTTATCAGGGCACTTATACGGCGGTGTAATGTCGGCGGAGCATTTGGAGCCGCCCTTGGTGGCGTTAATTGCCTCCGGCGGGCACAGCACTTTGGTGTATATGAGAGAGCATATGAATTTTGAAGTTATGGGAGAAACCCGAGATGATGCAGCTGGCGAGGTTTTGGACAAGGTGGCCAGAGCTTTGGGACTGCCGTATCCCGGCGGTGCTGCTTTGGAAAAAATGGCAGTGGAGGGATGTAAAACCGCCATTGATTTTCCCAGAGCCTGGCTGGACGAGGATTCCTTTGATTTCAGCTTCAGCGGCTTAAAATCCAGTGTGCTCAATTATTTGAATCGTGCGTCAATGAAAGGAGAAACCCTTAATTTTCCTGATGTTGCGGCATCGTTTCAGGAGGCCCTTTTTGAAGTGTTAGCAGTAAAAGCAGTGAGGGCATGTAAAGTCAAAGGATGTCATGACCTGGTGCTTTCCGGCGGGGTTGCGGCCAATCAGCGGTTGAAGGATATGATTGGCACTTTGGCAAAAGAAAATGGCATACATTTTCATTATCCGCCCAAAATTTTATGCACTGATAACGCCGCGATGATCGGCAGTGTTGCATATTATAAGTATATGCAGAACGACTTCAGCAGGCGCTCCCTTAACGCCTTTGCAAATTTAAACCTTTCTCAGGAAAGTTGAACAGGAATTATGAATTTTTCGCATATTATACATGAATAATCAAAATTGAAAATTGTGGATAATGTGTACAACTTTTTTGATAACTCCCGTTTTTGGTTGGGTTTGAATAACAGGATGCAATTTGAATTGTGGATAAGATTGTGAAAGAAATATGAATTGCCTGGTACCTCGTGTATGATAATTTATCCAATTTTATGCTGGTGTTTTTTTACTTCCTGCTTGTGAAGGTGTAAGGATGATTAAAAATTCATTTTTTGAATGGCCGCTAGAAAGGAAAGTATTGTGGATAAGCAGATTCGTTATCATTTTTTGAAGGAAATCGCTGATCATAATATTTTGGCGCTGACTTCTCGTTGTAACGTAAAGTGCTGTTTTTGTAGTCACGGGAATAACCCCCAGGGTACAAAGGTTTACATGAGCGGTAGCCGCGATGTTGAAGAAATTGTGGCTGCTTTGGATTTTTTGGACCCTCATCGTGATATTATCATCGGCGAGAGCGCCAGTCCTGTTTGTGAGGGAGAACCATTTCTAGTGAAGGGGTTTCAAAGTATCCTGGAGGCTATTCGCAAAAAGTTTCCTCATACCATGATTCGTATTACCACCAACGGCACTTTTTTAACCACCGAGACAGTGAGATGGCTGCGTGAGTTGCGTCCAATTTATATTAATCTTTCCCTAAATTCTGTTTCCCATCGTGAACGAATTATGAAGGACCATTCTGATATCGCTGTCAATGCTCCGATTCTCCTAAATGATGCAGGGATTCCTTTTCAAGGTAGTGTCGTTTTGATGCCGGAACTAACGGGTTGGGACGATATCGAAGATACCCTTTCTTACCTTCATGGAAACGGTGCAGAACTGGTGCGCCTTTTGATGCCGGGATACAGTTATCTCGCACCGGAGGAACGTCGCTATGATTGGGAGTTGCGCCGTAACGAGGCGATGGTTCTGATTAAGGGGCAACCCGGTGTCACCTTATTGGAGCCGCCCTATTATACAGGAAACGAGCCTATTATTTATGGTATTTTGCCGGATTCCGCAGCCAGCCGTATGGATTTGCGAAAAGGGGATAAAATATGTGCAGTGAACGGAGAGTTACCACTGAACCGCTATGACGCTTGGCGTATGATTGCCCAAAGAGGATTCTGTGACCTTCTAATACGTCGTGGAGAACATGAAATTTCCGTGATATTGGAAAAGACAAAAGGGGATTGCGGTGGTATCGTATTTCTGAATGATCTTGATCCATTGCGACTGGAGCGGATGGCAGCCTTTCAGTGTCAGTCTACCAATCAGGGACACGGCGTCATTTTTTGCTCCCAGTTGGGACGTCCCTATTTAGAGGCCAACTTACCACTTTTTCCTGAATTGGGTGAATTGGAGCTGGTCACAGTAAAAAATCATTATTTTGGTGGCAATATTGGCGCTGCTGGATTGCTCACCGTAGGGGATTATGAAAAAGCAGCGGCAAAGCTCAAACTTGATTATGCTTTTTTGCCAGCAGAATCCTTTAATTCCAAAGGTAAGGACTTAGAGGGGGTATCCGAAGATTCCTTGTCCTTTATTCATAAAATATTTTAAAGCATTCATTGTCAAAAGGAGAATTATTATAATGTTAAAGCACGAAATTCGCCAGGAATTGCTTCAGAGGCGCAATGGTATGACCAAGGAAGAAGTGAAAAAAAAGAGCGATAAAGTTTGTCAATATTTAAAGGAATACACCAACGATGCTGCCTGCAAAACTGTAATGGTATATTTGCCTACGGGGAATGAAACAGATCTTTGGCCCTTGATCAAGGATCTTTTGGTCCAAGGAAAACGTATTGTGGCTCCCGTCTGTGTGGAAATCGGCGTGATGGAACCTTGTTTGATCGAAGATCTGGAAAAAGATCTGGCTCCCGGACGTTACGATATTTTGGCCCCAGTGGAACTGCGGAAAGTTCCCTTGGAGGAAATTGATATGATCATCGTTCCCGGTGTGGGCTATGACAAAGACGGCAATCGATTGGGGTTTGGAGCAGGATATTATGACCGCTTTTTGCCTCGTCTGCGGAAGGATTGCAGAAAGATCGCCATTTGCTATCGTTTCCAAATCCGCACTGATTTGAAGCCGGAACCTCATGATTTTCCCGTGGATGCAGTTATAACGGAAGACGGGATTATGAAAGTTCAGTGATTCTTTAGAAAAAATTTCCTTAATTGCCTTGACATTGGTAAAAAAGTATGTATAATAATTATTAGCACTCAATGAGAGTGAGTGCTAATTACTGCAAACGAATATTGATATACATTAAAAGGAGGAATTCTTAAATGAAACTCACACCCTTAGGCGATCGCGTTTTGATCAAAGTTCCCGAAGTGAAAGAAGTAAAAACTCAGAGTGGTCTTTTGCTGGCAGGCAACGCTGCTGAAAAACCCCAGGAAGCTGAAGTTGTGGCAGTGGGTAAAGGTAGAATGTTAGATAACGGTGACTATGTTCCCATGGAAGTAAAAGTTGGCGATAAAGTGATCTATTCCAAATTCGGCGGCACCGAAGTGAAAGTCGACGAAGAATCCTATATTCTCATGGATGTTCATGACATTTTGGCGATTGTAGAATAATCCAATATCTTGAGACTGATGGAAGTAGAAAGAAATTCAGGAGGTAAATATATATCATGGCAAAACAAATTGTATTTAAAGAAGAAGCCAGATACGCTTTGGAAAGAGGCGTGAATTCCTTGGCTGATGCTGTTAAAGTAACCTTGGGACCCAAAGGCCGTAATGTTGTTCTCGAAAGAAAATATGGTTCTCCCTTGATCACCAACGATGGTGTTACCATCGCCAAAGAAATCGAATTGGAAGATCCTTTGGAAAATATGGGTGCTCAGTTGGTCAAAGAAGTTGCTACCAAAACCAATGATGTGGCCGGTGACGGTACTACCACTGCTTGCATCTTTGCCCAGGCCATCATTCGTGAAGGTCTCAAAAACGTTGCCGCTGGAGCCAACCCCATGGGCTTGAAAAAAGGTATCGAATTGGCTGTTGACGCCGCTGTAGAAGGCGTGAAAAAGAACTCCAAAATTGTGGACAGCAAAGAAGCTATTGCCCAAGTCGCCTCTGTCTCTGCCAATGACGCCGAAATCGGCAACCTCATTGCCGATGCCATGGATAGAGTTGGCAACGACGGTGTTATCACCGTAGAAGAAAGCCAAGGTCGTGAAACCACTTACGAATTGGTAGAAGGGATGCAGTTCGATAGAGGTTATATCTCTGCTTATATGATTACCGATACCGATAAAATGGAAGCTGTTTTGAGTGATCCCTACATCCTTGTTACCGACAAAAAACTCTCCAACGTACAGGAACTTATGCCTATCTTGGAACAAGTTGCTCAAAGCGGTAAACAGCTTCTTATCATCTGCGAAGATTTGGAAGGCGAAGCCCTTACCACTTTGGTATTAAATAAACTTCGTGGCATTTTCACCTGCGTAGCCGTAAAAGCTCCCGGCTTTGGTGACAGAAGAAAAGCGATGTTGGAAGATATCGCCGTCCTTACCGGTGGTCAGGTCATTTCCGACGAAGTTGGTTTGAAGCTTGAAAATACTACCATTGATATGCTCGGTACTGCTCGTCAGGTGAAAGTCAATAAAGAAAATACCACCATCGTTGACGGTGCTGGCAGCAGCGACAATATCTCTGAACGCGTCGCCATGCTGAGAAAACAGTTCGAAGACAGCAAATCCGAATTCGATAGAGAAAAACTTCAGGAACGTCTTGCCAAATTGGCCGGCGGTGTTGCCGTTATCAAAGTCGGCGCCTCTACCGAAACTGAATTGAAAGAAAAGAAACTCCGCATTGAAGACGCCTTGGCAGCCACCAAAGCTGCTGTCGAAGAAGGCATTGTCGCCGGTGGCGGTACTGCCGTAATCGATGCTCTTCCCACTGTTGCCGCAGTCATGGACACTGTGGAAGGTGATGTAAAAACCGGTGTTGATATTATCTTGAGAGCGCTGCAGGCTCCTGTAAAACAGATTGCTTACAACGCAGGGAAAGAAGGCGCCATCGTCGTTGAAAAAGTAAAAGAAGCTCCTGTAAACACTGGTTATAATGCCGCTGTTGACAAATTCCAGGATATGTTTGAAGCCGGGATTGTTGATCCCACCAAGGTTACCCGTTCCGCTTTGCAGCATGCCGCTTCCGTTGCCGCATTGCTCTTGACCACTGAAACTTTGGTTGCCGATATTCCCGCACCCAAAGACGCTCCTGCGATGCCCGCTGGTGCAGCAGGTATGCCCCCCGGCATGATGTAATTTGAATTAATTTTGTATGATAAGGCGGTGGCATTATGCCTCCGCCTTATTTGCAGGTGATAACAATGAAAGCGGCAATTTTTGATATGGATGGCACACTTCTCGATTCTATGGGAATGTGGCACAATGTTTTGGTCGATTACTTAAAATCTATGGGCAGGGAAGTAGATGAAGCTCTGGCGGAGAAGCTGGTCATGATCACTTTCGCTGAGGCGTCCAGGCTGATTGCCAATGACTACTGTCCGGAAAAAACAGCCGAAGAGGTTTATGCCGAGATCGAAAAGTTTATTTTGGAACAATATCGTTCTACCATTGAATTAAAGCCCTTTGTTCGTGAATATCTGGAACAGTTGAAAAACGGTGGCATCCGTATGTGCGTCGCCACATTAACCGATCGATACATGGTAGAGACTGTTTTAAAACGTCTCGATATCGCAGAGTATTTTGATTTTATCCTGACAGTAGCTGAAGTTGGAGCCACAAAAGCGGAACCGAAAATCTATTTTGATGCGGTGGCGCAATTTGGTCTTCCTCAGGATGAATGTATGGTTTTTGAGGATTCCTACTATGCCCTAAAAACCGCAGTTGATGCGGGATTTCATTGTGTCTGTATTGATGACCAATGGCAGGATATGCCCGAAGGTTTTGTGGAACAATACTGTGACCGATTTGTTACGGATTATCGGGATTTGCTGACAAGTGCTTCTTCCCGGTAAAGTGTATAGAATAATCTGTCAATCAGATGATGTTAGGATTCCTGAAAGATAGGAGGTAGTTTTTATGTCGCATGTAATTGCTGTAGCCGGTAAGGGCGGTGTCGGTAAGACCACCATATGTGGTTTATTGATTCAGTATCTTTGTGAACATGGTAAAACCCCGGTTTTGGCAGTAGATGCTGATTCCAATTCCAATTTGAACGAGGTTTTGGGTGTTGAGGCGAAACAGACTTTGGGGGAAATTCGTGAAAAAATGAAAAAAGCAGCTTCCCTGAAAAGTGAAGTACCGTCCACCATGTCTAAGGACGTTTACGCCGAAAAGGAAGTTTTTGCCGCCCTTACGGAGGAAGATGATTTTGACCTTTTGGTGATGGGCCGTTCCCAGGGACAGGGATGCTACTGCTTTGTCAATGGTTTGCTGCAAAGACAAATTATGTCCATTCAGGATAACTATCCCTATATCGTAGTGGACAATGAAGCTGGTATGGAGCATATCAGCCGTGGCTTATTACCCCATATTGATACCATGATTTTGGTGAGTGACTGCTCTCGAAGAGGAATTCAAGCTGCTGCCCGTATTGCTGAATTAGTGGAGGAATTGGATATCCGTCCCGAAAAAATGGGCTTAATTGTGAACCGTGCTCCCAATGGCGTTTTGAATGAAGGTACCAAAGAAGAAGTAGAAAAACGGAATTTGAATCTTCTTGGTGTGGTTCCCAGTGACGAACTCGTTTACGAATATGACTGCGACGGGAAAGCCATTGTGAAATTGCCCGAGGACTCTGCCATCAGAAACGCTTTAAAAGAAATCGTGGCAAAATTGGAACTTTGATAGAATTTAAATGTAAAATCTTTACGATGAGGTGAATTATGGTAACGATTGAAATGGAAAATGGCAAAAAAATCGTCATTGAATTATATCCCGAAACCGCCCCGAAAACAGTAGAAAATTTTGAGTCTCTTGTGAAAAAAGGATTTTATAATGGCTTAATGTTTCACCGTGTCATCAGCGGTTTTATGATTCAGGGCGGTTGTCCTGAGGGGACTGGCATGGGAGGCCCCGGTTACAATATCTATGGAGAGTTTAGAGCCAATGGCTTCGATAATCCCTTGAAGCATGAACGGGGCGTAATTTCTATGGCGCGCGCTATGGATCCCAATTCCGCTGGCTCTCAGTTCTTTATTATGCATCAGGATTCTCCCCACCTTGATGGGCAGTATGCAGCTTTCGGTAAAGTTGTGGAGGGCATGGATGTGGTTGACGAAATCGCCGCTGTGACAACAGATTACAGCGACCGTCCCCAAACCCCTCAAGTAATGAAATCCGTCACCATCTCTGAATAATGATTGAAATGGAATAAAAAAGGGGAGCTTTATACTCCCCTTTTTAAATAGTTATTAGTTCTGATACACAAAAGTATTGCCTTTTATATCGGGTTGTCATATAATCGTAATATACCGTTTTACGGTGACAACATAGAAAGAGAAACAGAGGTAAGTAGGATAAGGAGGCTAAATCAAATGGAAATTCATTTTTTGGATCAGTTTGATTATACATTTACCGCCGATGATATCATGGATCAGTTGGGTATGCCCCGAGATCATGTGTTCCGCAAAACCGTGGAAAAGGTTCTAGCCGAAGCAGAGTGCGTTGCCAAGCCCAAAGCATTTTATATGGAAAGCAAAATTCAGGAACGTACTGTTGATTCCATAACCATTGGCGGACAAACCTTTCATAGTACCGCCTTGGTCAAAAATTTAGAGGGGCAGGATACTGTGTTTCCATTTCTTTGCACCTGCGGCAGAGAATTGTTGGAATTCGGCGAAGGTCTTACGGATCTCATGGAGCAGTATGCTTTTGACTGTATCATGGAGTTTTACTTGAGAAAAGCCTCTGTAGCGTTGACAGGTGCTTTGGCCAATATGGAGGATGGTCGTCAAACCTCTTCGGTAAACCCAGGTTCACTGGTAGATTGGCCCATTGAGGAGCAGAAAGAGCTTTTTGCCCTTTTTGGAGATAATGCCAGTCTTATCGGTGTGGAGCTTAGTGATTCCTGTATTATGCATCCGATGAAAAGTGTTTCCGGAATTCGCTATTTTACAGAAGAAGAATTCCATAACTGTCAGCTTTGTCAAAGATCAAAATGTCCCACTAGGGAAGCAGACTTCGATTTGGAACTCTACACAAAAACTTTAAAACAGTGCTAAAAAACCCTTGACATTTTAGGGATTTTGTAGGATAATATAAAAGCTGAATCGAACGGGGTTATAGCTCAGTTGGTTAGAGCGCTACGTTGACATCGTAGAGGTCACAAGTTCGAATCTTGTTAACCCCACCAGTATTTAGCAGGCAAAATAAAACGAGATAGTTATGGGACAATATTTATTTACCCCAATTTTTACCTCAACAAAAACGCAACCCTACATAGCTTTGGACTATGTAGGGTATTTTTATTTAGAAATTGCCCCGATTGCTTTATTAAGTTCAAACATTTGCACATGGGTATATACATCAGATGTCACTTTATAATCGGAATGCCCCATTAAAAGCTGTTTCGCATGAAGAGTCTTATGAAAGGCTATGATAATAGCGCAGTGGAAGTGGATATTTTATATCACCCACATTTTTCATATTCTTTTAATAAGGTGAACAAATAGTTAATTTTAGAAATATCTTTGTTTACAGAAAAAAGTGACTGTTGTTTGATGCATTTTTATAGTTTCATAGAAAGCTCATTATATTGCTCCATATCATGGCGAATCTTGAAGAGAAAATTAAATTTTTTTATAAATTATCCAAGTATCATTAAAATAATACAAGTGTTTTCGCCGAAAAAGTATTATAATGGTAGCGTTGAATTTCAAATTCAGGACTAGGAGGATATTTTGTATGTCTGATTGCGCTAAATGCAATATTTGTCCCAGTGCTGACAAAGCGCTGGAATCTTTTATTTCAGGTCTTTCCCTGGATACTTCTCATCATAGAATGGAGAGCCAAAAATCGAAATGTGGTTTCGGTTCCAATGGTGTCTGCTGTAAGCTTTGTTCTAATGGCCCTTGCCGCATTACTCCTAAAGCACCCAAAGGTGTTTGTGGTGCTGATGCCGATACCATTGTTACTCGTAATTTCTTGCGTGCGGTATCTGCCGGGAGCAGTTGCTATATCCATATTGTGGAGAAAACAGCCCTTAATTTGAAAAATACAGCACTGTCTAAAGGTGAAATCAAAGGTGAAAATGCCCTGGCTTTTCTGGCGGAAGCTTTTGGTGTGGAAAACAACAATAAATATGAAACTGCTTTAAAAATTGCTCAAATGGTTCTCGATGACCTTTATAAACCTGTTTATGATGAAATGGAATTGGTAGAGAAGCTTGCCTATGAACCCCGTTTTAAGAAATGGCAGGAATTGGGTATCTTGCCCGGCGGCTCAAAATCAGAAGTTTTTGAGGGCATTGTGAAGTCCTCAACCAATCTCAATTCCGACCCCGTCAATATGCTGATGCATTGTCTTCGTTTGGGGATTTCTACTGGTCTTTACGGTTTAACCTTAACCAATCTTTTAAATGACGTAATGTTAGGGGAGCCCTCGATTCGCACCGCTTCTGTGGGATTGAGAGTTATTGACCCTGATTATATCAATATTATGATTACCGGGCATCAACATTCCATTTTTGCGCACCTTCAAAAACGACTCACTGATAAAGACGTGGTGGCGAAAGCTCAAGCCGCGGGAGCCAAAGGTTTTAAACTTGTGGGCTGCACCTGCGTGGGGCAGGACCTGCAGCTCCGCGGCGCCCATTATGTGGATGTATTTGACGGTCATGCCGGTAATAATTATACCAGCGAAGCTGTTTTGGCCACCGGTGGTATTGATGCTGTGCTATCGGAATTCAACTGTACCATTCCTGGGATTGAACCTATTTGTGAGGAATTGATGATTCAGCAAATTTGTCTTGACCCTGTAGCGAAGAAGGCCAATGCCGAATTGATGCAATATGATTTTGACACAAGAGAAAATGATGCCGACACCATAATTGAAAAGGTGATTGACGCCTATAAAGCCCGCCGTAGCAAGGTTTCCATGAACCTGCAGCCGGAGCATGGCAATGACAATACCGTGACAGGCGTGAGTGAAAATTCTCTCCGTGATTTTCTCGGTGGCACTTGGAAACCTCTTATTGATCTGATTGTTTCTGGAAAAATCAAAGGGGTTGCCGGTGTTGTGGGATGCTCCAATCTTACTGCACTGGGCCATGACGTTCTCACTGTTGAACTGACCAAAGAATTAATCAAGAGAGATATCATTGTTCTTTCTGCGGGGTGTTCTTCGGGTGGTTTGGAAAACTGTGGCCTGATGATGCCGGAAGCCGCTGATATGGCTGGTGACAGTTTGAAGGAGGTCTGCAAAAGCCTCGGTATTCCTCCTGTATTGAATTTTGGTCCATGCCTTGCCATCGGCCGTTTGGAAATGGTCGCTACTGATTTGGCAAAAGCCATCGGCGTGGATATCCCTCAGCTTCCCATAGTGCTTTCTGCTCCTCAGTGGTTAGAAGAGCAAGCCTTGGCCGATGGTTGCTTTGGCCTTGCTTTGGGGCTTCCGCTCCATTTGGGACAGCAGCCCTTTATCGCCGGTAGTGAATTAGTTCTGAAAGTTCTTACCGAGTCGATGAAGGACATCACTGGTGGGCAGGTACTGGTAGAAATGGATCCCATAAAAGCAGCAGAACAATTAGAAGCCATTATTCTGGAAAAACGCAAGGCACTGAACCTTTAAAATGAATTATGAAATAGAACCAAAGTAATGGCTTTGGTTACTAAGTTGTAAAATCAAATGCGACAAGGGTTAATACTCTATCGCATTTGATTTTTTTATACAGAAAATCAAAGAGTGTAACAAGAGAATAAAACTCTTGTGGCACTCTTTTTTATTGCGAAGAAAACAGAAAGAAAGGTGGTTGGACATGAGAAAAGGAGCGAAGCGGCTTAATTATGCAGATAGGCAGCGGATTGAGAGTATGAAGAAATCCGGGGCAAAGGTTACAGAGATTGCCCAGGCGGTGGGAGTACACCGGGCCACTATCTACAATGAATTGAAGCGTGGCGGAGAGCCTTACCGTGCAGAAATAGCACAGAGAGCGTTATAAACGCCGCCCGGCAGCAGGGCAGGAAAGCGAGGAACTTAACATGAAGCAAAGAACACTTTACCAGGTGCGTGTTACCCAGGAAATCCCGTTTTGTGATTATGACGAGGACGGGGAAGAAACCCAGGTAAGCAGCGGACGCATAGAAGAGTATGTGGCCGGGAGATTTTCAGCAGAGCATAACGCTAAACTCTTTGCGGAAGCATTGGAAAACAAGATTGCAGAGGGAAGCGGCTATGTAACAAATTGCTTTACGCCGAAAGTCTCAATTATAAAAATAATCCAAACGGAAGAGTTGGTGGACTGATAGAAAAAGGGGTGAGGGCTTTAATATGAGCAAGTGCATTGTGAAAATTTTAAGAGACGAAACGCCGGGCGGATTGGCGGAGAAAATCAACACGGAATTAGAGGAAAACACACGGTCATGGGACACGGTAACGGGCATCAAATACCAGGTGGCAGTAATTCCGATTATGAGAGGGAAAGAAATAGCCGGGTTTAAAACGGAATATTCCGCACTTATACCAGGGTAATGAATTTAGAAAGCGAGGAACTTAACATGGAAAAAATACCGGAATGGATTTATGCACCAACAAACTTTTCCCCGGAACTGGAAAAGACATTTGAAGCAGTAGAAAAAGCCCTGGGCTTTAAACTGTTTATTTGGCAGAAAACATTTATTGCCAACACAACATATAGACGGAGCGGAAGAACCACGGCGGAAATATTACGGGATTTATTGAACGTATCAAAACCGCCCTTAGATTACACCAAACCAGTAGCGGACCAAATGGAGCGGTTTTATAGAGAAGAGACACGGGAAATAAAGGCAAAACTGGACGCCGCCGGAATACCGACAAGGACCGTTTTCTTTTCCTGGCAGGAGAAACAGGAATATTACAGTGAAGCGGAAGCCGGGGAGCAGGAGAAAAATACAATACCGGAATTTACGCCGGAATATGGAAAGAGGATATGGCTATGAAAAACACGGCAGAAATAACACTGGGAAGTCTTTTTGACGGAATAGCCGGGTTCCCATTGGCGGCCAGGCGGCAGGGTATCAAAACGGTATGGGTAAGCGAGATAGAGCCGGATTGTATAGACATAGCAAAGCGGCACTTCCCGGAAGCCATACAACTGGGAGACATTA
>CAZWWH010000012.1:0-65298 GCA_964637365.1 uncultured Peptococcaceae bacterium | reverse complement strand
GCAGCTAGTAGTATTAGGGCTATGCCCGAAAAGGAAAAAATACCCGCTATGCGGGTGGATGATTATTTATGAAAGAGCGCAGCAGCTGCCCTCAATATCGTTATTTCGATAAGTCTCCTTCTAAGGGGATCAGCTCCAGTTGATAGCGACTGGGCAGGGATAGATGAAAGTCTCCCAAGGAGAATAGTATCCGGTTTTCCTGGTAACCCACCAGAACCTTGCCTCCAGAGGATCCTTCCTGAGAAAGGGTAATTACGGCGGTTCCACCTTCAGCTGGAGCCTCCTTCAATCCCCAGCCTGCGCCGGAAAAGGTGCCGTAACCCGGTCTATCGTAAACCATGGTCGTCAGTGATTCGTCAAAAAGCTGCGCGCTTTCCGCAGTGACCCATTCTTCGGAATCAAAGGCGAAAAAGAAGGTGTCGTTTTGGACATTGTGTTCCTGATTCCAGTGATAGCTCAAGTAAAAGATAGATTCCCCGGTAGCCTCGCGGTATTCCCGAGTCACATGAAAATCAAGAGCATCTTCCTCCATTGGGACGGCGGAAAAAATTGCTCCCTCCTCGGGAAAATCATTGCCGGCGATCTGCGCCAACAGCGATTTTTGAGTTTGGTCTAATTTCTCCAATTGCAGCAGCTCTTGGAAATAAACTTTCTCTTGAGAGATGAAAACAAGGTACGCTCCGAGGGCCAGCACCACTGCGACGCCGGCAATCAGCACAGCCAGTCGTTTCCCATGGAGCCACTTATATTTTAAACGATTATTATCCATTTCAGTTTAACCCATAAACTTTAAACGACAATTCTTCTGAAGCAACCCTGCCAGCACCACTGAGATCGATTTCAAAGATTCCCAGAGATATTGACAGCCCTTCTGTCAAAGAATCCTGTGAATATGCAAAAATCATTCTATTATGCAAAGAAGCGCCAGCTGGGCGTGCAACAATACAGCCTGTCCCCGTATAAGCCAAACGAATATCCAAAGGACCGCGCAAATAGTAGGCTCTGGCAGAAAAGCCTGTTTTTGAGGGACGGTCAATGGTTTTGGCTAAAATATTATCACCATAATAAATATTAAAATCCCCGGTATGGACAATATTTCAATAATCATCATGTAATGCGAAGGAAAAAGTGTCCTTATTAATATCCGTCGATCCCCCAATCCACTCAAAAGAAGGATAAAAAGTATAACGGAGCAACCCATTAGAAGAATAGTAGGAAGTTAATGAAATCTTCAACTCAGTTCTTGGAATTGTCCC
This sequence comes from uncultured Peptococcaceae bacterium, assembly GCA_964637365.1. Lineage (GTDB taxonomy): Bacteria > Bacillota > Dehalobacteriia > UBA7702 > UBA7702 > Cryptoclostridium. The sequence goes on along the minus strand of CAZWWH010000012.1, from coordinate 64,042 downwards.
TGGATTAATACTGAAAACTGACATCGCCTCATCAGATAAATTTTCATTTGCATTCAATGACACAATTTCTTCTTCATAATTTATTAAAGAGAAAATCTTCATAATCGTCTTGCGAAATCAAGGATTCATAAATAGAAATTTTTTGACCAGAATTCAAAGAATCCATCACATCATTAGGAGTGCCTCTTTCTATGAGGAATGTTTCCACAACATCCATGTCAATATCATTGCGGAGCTCTGTTGATTGATAAAGTGTCTCTTTTTCCAAATTCGTTAAAGAGTCAATTTCTTATTGTGTTAGCCCGCCCTCGAGAAGATAGCTATCTATATCAGTAGAAGCAAGGGCAAATGCTGAGAATCCCAAGACTGCAATTAGAACAACACTTACTAGATAATCAAGTTTCAATTTTTTCCTAGTTCGCCTCCTGATTATTAAAGCTATTTAGATTCTAATGACTTTTAAACTCGTCCCCCCTTGCCGCTTATTATTTGCAAAACGCATATGGATTCATTTTGCACCAAGCTGAATGTTTAGTACCTATTGTAATTATTATAAATTTTCTTTTATAAAAGCAATAGGGATTAATAGGAATATTTTAATGTGATTTTTTGTCCGTACACGTTTAGTATTTTGTTTTTAATATGATATCTTACTTTAAGATTAAATCAAAAATTCTCCGTTGACAACTTTCATCATTCATTTTAAGATATAATGATATAGAGTCTATTGATGCATTTACAAGCTTAATTTACAGCAATGAAATGATACAAGGAGCATTATGAGCAGAGGACAAGACCAGGTAAAAAAACTGATTTATAGCCGCACCCTGATGATGGTGCTGTTTATGCTCATACAAATCGTCGTTTTGGTTTGGGCTTATATCCTCATGCGCCATAAAGCGGTTTGGATTTACGGCGCCTTTACAGCCCTTAGCCTGATACTGGTTATTTACTTGGTAAACACCCAGCTCAATCCTATGTACAAAATCACTTGGATTATGCTGATTCTGGTATTTCCGGTATTTGGCGCTTTGGTATATTTTTTAACCCGTTTGGATTTCGGCACCCACAAAATCCGCTACAATTATCAGCGCCGCATCAATGAAAGCAAGCCCTTTCTTACCCAAAATCAAAAAGTGCTTGAGCGCTTACAAGAGCTCAATCCCGGCGCTGCGTCTACGGCCCGATACCTGGAGAATCAGGGCTATCCCATTTATGAAAACGGCGGCGTCCAATATTTTCCCTTGGGCGAGGATAAGTTTGAAGCCCTGGTTCCTCGGCTGGAACAGGCCAAGGACTTTATTTTTCTGGAGTATTTCATCATCAGTAAAGGTCGCATGTGGGACACCGTTCTGGAAATTTTGGAACGAAAGGTTCAGGAAGGCGTTGATGTACGCGTGATTTACGATGGCATGGGCAATCTCACCACCCTGCCTTATGATTACGCCGAAGAGCTGCGGCAGCGGGGCATTCAGTGCAAGATCTTTTCCCCCATCAAGCCGGTGCTTTCCTCTTATCAGAACAACCGCGATCACCGTAAGATCCTGGTCATCGACGGTGAAGTGGCTTTTACCGGCGGCATCAATTTGGCCGATGAGTACATCAATGAAAAGGAACGGTTCGGCCATTGGAAGGACACTGCAGTGATGGTGGAGGGAGACGCTGTTCGCTGCTTCACGATGATGTTCCTGCAAATGTGGGGCCTATCCTATCAAAGTCCCATCAGTTACCAAGAATATTTATTGCCCCTGCGGGCCGCAAAGCATGATTCCCAAGGCTTTGTTATCCCCTTCGGAGAAACGCCTCTGGACAATGAAAACACCGGGGAACAGGTATATTTTGATATTATCCATCAGGCCACCCGCTATGTCCACATCATGACGCCATATTTGATTTTGGACAATGAAATGATTACGGCTCTGACCCATGCCGCCCGCCGCGGGGTAGAGGCGCAGTTGATTCTGCCCCATATTCCCGATAAGCCCATGGCTTTTTGGCTGGCGAAAACTTACTACAAAGAGCTATTGAAAAGCGGCGTGGAAATTTTTGAATACACGCCGGGGTTTGTCCATGCCAAGACCTTTGTATCCGACGATGATAAAGGCACCGTTGGTACCATCAATCTGGATTTCCGCAGCCTTTACCTGCATTTTGAATGCGGCGCTTATTTTTACGGCTGTGAAATGCTGAAGGATATGGAGGAGGACTTCCAAAACACTTTGGAAAAATGCCATAAAGTCACCCTGGAGGACTGTAAAAACCGCCCCCTTTGGGAGAAGCTCTTGGGCTTTCTGCTGCGTCTGGCAGCACCTTTGATGTAAAGATGTGATGAAACGAAACTGCTTTTGTCGAGTCATTTTCATTGTATTTCAAGGATACCTATGGTATAATAAATTTGTGTACCTGCCAATATTTGGTAGGCCAAGCATTCTCCCCGAAATTTGCGGAAAAGAGCAAACAATAGGAACCAAACAGAGCTTTTTAGCGTAAATATGGAAGAAAGGAGGATACAGATGAAAAAGACACTATGGATTTTGGTGATGGCTTTCATGGTCATGGTTTTTGCCATGCCTACGGCTGCCTCTGAAACCGCCAATAACAATGTTTCTCTGAAAGGTACCGTCACTGTGGGCGACCAAACCGTCAATATCAAAGGTGCCGGCACGTATTCGGTCTTTGTCCCCTGTAGCACTGATGAAGCCAAAACCTTTACAGCCAAGGTATCCTTGACTGCTGACAGTGAAAAGGATTTATCTTTCTCAGTTTCTACGGGAAAGGATCATAACAAGTCCATCAAATCTTGGCCCTACACTGCGGAAAAAGAAATCTCCTTGAAGGACAACAAAGTGACCTTCGCCATCTATGCCGCCGATCCGTCCACCCAAATAGAAAAGAAATATCAGGTCGTAGTGACCTTAAAGGCCAAACACAGTTATGGCGATTGGGAAGTGACCAAAGAGGCCACCTGTACTGACAACGGCGAAAAAGAACGGCTTTGCCAACGGGAAGGCTGCGATGTTGTGGAAACAGAAGAAATCGAAGCCCTGGGCCATGACTTTGATCAATGGACCGTAGTAACGGAGGCCAGCGATACCCAAGACGGCGAAGCCCAGCGCACGTGCCAACGGAAAGACTGTGACAAAATAGAAACCAAGGTTCTTGAAAAAACCGGCGACGATGATATTGATGATATCGATGACGACACCGACAACATCAAGGACGATGGGGACGAGCCCTCTCAGGAGTCTAAAGTCTCTGATGAAGAAAAGACTTCTGACAAGAATAACACGGACAACGACAAGGAGACTTCCGATAACAACGTCAGCAAAGCTGAAGCTGATAAAGTTGTGGGACACGAACACACCTATGGTGAATGGAAGGTTGTGAAAAAAGCCACCTGCACGGAAGAAGGCATGGAAGAACGCACCTGCATCATGGAAGGCTGTGACAAAAAAGAAACCAGAGCCATTGCAGCCATGGGTGAACATACGTGGGAAGACCACGCCGTTGTGGTACTGGAACCTACCTGTACCGAAACTGGGATTGAAGGCATTCGCTGCAAAAACTGTGATGCAATAAAGGACAAAAAAGTCATTCCCGCTTTGGGCCATAAATGGAACAGCGGCTCCGTGTTTAAACTGCCCAGCGATACGGAAACCGGAATTCGGGAACATTTCTGTGAACGCTGCGGCCATCGCGGCACCTCAATCATTCCCGTCAATGGCGAGACCAAGAAAACTACCAGTGCCACCCCGCATACCGGTGATAGCAATCAAATGGTCATTTGCCTCGTACTGATGGGCTTGGCCATTGGCGGTATTGGTGTTACTGCTGTTCTTCGTAAGCGTAACGTTTAACCGTTTTCTTATGTAAAGTATAAATCCTTCAACAAAATATTAAAAGCACCGTTCTAATAGAACGGTGCTTTTTTATATGATCTGAGTCGTTTTAGAGATAAAACTCCATGGCAAACTCATTGCTATTATAATATATGATCCCTAAATAATCATCTCGCCGCAGTGTTAGATCACCCGTATTTTAGGCATTATCATTTTTGTGAGCATTATTCAAGCCGTGCAATGAAAACTCCCGAAGTGAATGAAAATTCGCTTCGGGGGTTATAACACTTTAATATGATTTTATATTGCTCAGCGTTCTACTTCAGGGATGGGATCCTTGTCGAATTCATCCAAATGTTCGCAGCCGTTGCCAAGATAGTATTTGGTTTCTTTGGCAATGACATTGGAAAGAAGCAAAACGGCAATCAAGTTCGGGATAGCCATCAAAGCGTTTAAGGTGTCGGCCATTTCAAATACAGCGCCCAAGGACATGATGAAGGAACCGGCGATAAGAGCAATCACCCAGATAATGCGATAGGGCAAGATACCTTTTTTCCCGAAAAGATATTCCACGCCGCGTTCGCCATAGTAAGACCAACCAAGAATGGTGGAGAAAGCAAAGGTAATAATACCAATGGTAAGGATGATGGAGCCGAATACAGGGATCTGGTCAAAAGCCAAAGTGGTCAAAGCGCCGCCGTCGCCCAAAGAAGCGAAATCAACGGAGGGATTGGCCAAAATGGTGCTGACCAATACGAGACCGGTCATAGCGCAGATAACAACAGTATCCCAGAAGGTACCAGTGGCGGAAACCAAAGCCTGACGCACAGGGTTTCTGGTTTGAGCAGCAGAGGCAACAATGGGAGCGGAACCCATACCAGATTCATTGGAGAACAAACCGCGGGCAACCCCATAGCGCATGGCCATCATAATTGTGGCGCCTACAAAACCACCGCCGGCAGCAGCCGGATTAAAAGCAGCTTTGCAGATAACAACGATAGAGTCAATAAGGAATGCGTGGTTCATGACCAAAATAACAATACAGCCAATTACATAGAAAATTGCCATGAAGGGAACCAAAATTGTGCAGCATTTGGCGATGGATTTTACCCCGCCGATGATGACCACACCAACCAAAATGGCGATGATAATACCAATAAGCCAAGAGGGAACGCCAGTGTTGGCATTCACGATGTTGATGATAGCTTTTTCCTGTACAAAGCAACCAATCCCAAAAGCTGCCAAAGCAGTAAGCGCGGCGAAAATCAAGCCGGCCCAGCGGCATTTCAAACCACGTTCCAGGGCGTACATAGCACCGCCCAGCATGGTGCCGTCACTGGTTTTTACACGGTATTTTACGGCAATGAGGGATTCGGAATATTTGGTGGCAATCCCGAAAACCCCGGTGAGCCACATCCAAAGGATGGCCCCGGGACCGCCCAAGGCAACGGCAGTACCAACGCCGACGATATTCCCTGTCCCTACTGTGGAGGCAAGAGCGGTGGCCAAAGCGCCAAACTGGGAAACGTCGCCCGCGCCATCATTATCCTTGGTTACGGAAAGTTTAATCCCAAGACCAACTTTTCTTTGGATAACCCCGGTGCGAACCGTCATGAAAAGGTGAGTACCGATTAAGAGAATGAGCATGGGCCATCCCCAAAGGTACCCGTTTAGAAAAGCAAAAAATGATTCCATAGTGTTTCTCCTTCTAAATAAATTCTATGATTCATCCGTTTCCCTCTGTTTCCCCAAAAAAACAGAAAAAGAGTAAAACTCTCGTTTTACTCTTTAAGAAACAGAAAAAACCCCAAACAATTCACTGCTGAAATAAGCAGGCTATTGAACATTTCTCTCTGTCCTTTTGCCTGAGAGATTAGTGCGGAAAACGCACCTTGCCCCTTCGGCACCCGTAAAACGGGATTCTCCAGAGGGCCATCGGCTTACAGTCCTCATCCTTGCGGACACCTGGGAGTGTTACACCTTCGGTAAGGCTTTCGCCTATTCTTCTGCAAGCTTCCTATGGCTCATGAATCCTATGAAATTAAGTGAAGATATCTTACTACAATTTACAATAAATTGCAAGTCTTATTTTGCAATAATTTGTAAAATTTCCACAAATTCTGTGGTTTTCAAAAAAATTTCATATAAGAAATGCAATTTTGTAAATCTTACTTAACTGTGATATAATTTTAATAACGATATGTTATCGAAAGGACATCCCATGTTTCAAGATATTACACCCCACGAATTTCACAATGAATTTACCCCAAAGCCTCCAAAAAAACAGGATGTTTTCCTCTGTTTCCGCGGTGAGGATCTTTTGGTAAAAAACAATGATGTCAGCCTATGTCTGCCGCAATTTCAAGATTTTCCCAAAGTTGACTTCGCGGTCTGCCGCGATCTATTTTCCCTTGACCAACAGCACTACTATTGGTGCGATGTTTCTTTGGAGGAGGGAGAAAACTTCCAATATATCTCTCCCGACCGGCTGCGGTTCGCTACCCCCATGTGGCAGGCCTTTGCAGCCATCGTAGGCCTTCAGCTGGTGCGCTGGTACCGGCGCCGCCGTTTCTGTGGCCAATGCGGCCAAAAGATGGAGCACCATCAGCATGAGCGGGCTCTTTTTTGTCCTGCCTGCGGCAATGTGGAGTATCCCACCATCGCGCCGTCAGTAATTGTAGCCGTCACCAATGGGGATCGCTTATTGATGACCAAATACGCCGGCCGTGCCTACAAAAAATATGCTCTAGTGGCGGGATACAACGAAATTGGCGAGACCATTGAGGGTACCGTCCACCGTGAGGTCATGGAGGAAGTGGGGCTTAAGGTGAAGAACCTGCACTATTATAAAAGCCAGCCCTGGCCCTTTACTGATACTCTCTTAATGGGATTTTTTGCGGAGATAGACGGCAGCGATAAAATCACTCTGGACGAAACCGAGCTGGCCGAGGCCCGCTGGTTCCACCGAGATGAGCTTCCTCCCACCGACAATACTGTCTCTCTCACCAACGAAATGATCGAATTCTTTCGCCAAATGTGACATTTTTTGTCCAAATTCGACAACAATATCATAATAAAAGCACCAAGAGAAACAGCGTGGCGATCTCTCACGGAAGGAAGAGAGTGATATTGTCAGTGTATTAGTATAAAAATCACTAATGCACTGACAGAATTAGCGCGTAAGGCAGTGCGGCAAACGCCAACATACTAACAGCGCTGGCGTAAAACTCAGTGTTTCGCTTGAAAGTCCGCCATAAATTCCGCCAGGGCTTTGGCGCCTTCCTCGGGCATGGCATTGTAAAGGGAAGCCCGCAGACCGCCGACGGAGCGGTGGCCTTTGATGCCGATGAATCCCTGGGCTTCGCCTTGGGCTACGAATTCCTTTTCCAGCTCGCTGTTGGCCATGGTGAAGGTGATGTTCATCAGAGAACGACTATCCTTTTCCGCGTGGCCAATATAGTAGCCATTACTATTGTCAATGGCGTCGTAGATGTATTGGGCCTTCCGCTGGTTTTTTTTCTCCATCTCGGTGAGACCACCCTGTTCCAAAAGCCACTGGCAAACGAGGTTCACCATGTAAACACTGAAGCAGGGAGGAGTGTTATACAGGGAATTCTTTTCCGCGTGGGTGGAATATTTCAGCATCGTGGCGTTGACCTCCTGGGCCGTGGCCAGGAAATCCTTTTTCACGATGACCACGGTAACGCCGGAGGGGCCAAGGTTCTTTTGGGCGCCGGCGTAAATCAAGTCAAATTTCGTGGCGTCGAAGGGATGAGACATAATGTCTGAGGACATATCCGCCACCAGAGGGGCGTTGACTTCGGGCATGGTATGGAATTCCGTGCCATAAATGGTGTTGTTGGTGGTCATGTGGACATAAACAGGATTTTCACTGAATTGCAGTTCCTCCTGACGGGGAACGCGGCGGAAATTATTTTCACTGTCGTCAAAGACCACATGGGTGGCGCCGATTTTCTTCGCTTCTTTCAGGGCCTTTTGGGACCAGGAGCCGGTGAGAATATAATCGGCAGTGCGGCCTTCCAGAAGAAAGTTCATGGGAATCATAGAGAACTGGGTGCTTGCGCCGCCCTGGAGGAATAGCACCTGGTAATCGTCACCCAGGCCCAAAAGCTTTTTCACATTGGCTTCGGCCTCTACCATAACATCATCAAAGGCTTTGGCCCGGTGGCTGATTTCCAATACCGACATGCCGGTGCCGCGGAAATCCAAAAATTCGTCCTTTGCCCGTTCCAGCACTTCTTTGGCGATAATGGCGGGGCCTGCGTAAAAATTATATATCTGGCTCATAAAAATGCCTCCTATGTTAAGGAATCTTTGGTTCCATGTCAATCTATATATTATAACACATTTTCTATAAATCTCAACGGAGAAACTTCCATTTTTTAAAAAATCGTTGTATAATATGGCCGAGGTGATTGATTTGACACAGCCAAAGACATCCCCCATCGGGATTTTTGACTCCGGCGTGGGCGGGATCTCGGTATTGGGTAGGGCGAAATTGGCGCTGCCGCAAGAGGATTTTATATATTACGCAGACACGGCCCACTTTCCCTATGGCGACAATGACCCCGAGGTGATCCGCCATGAGGTGCTGCGTGCTGCCGAAATTATGGTAAACCGGGGAGCGAAGGCCATAGTCATTGCCTGCAACACCGCCACCAGCATCGCCATTAAGGATTTAAGGGCAAAATACGATTTGCCCATTCTCGGCATGGAGCCCGCCTTAAAGCCTGCGGTAGAGCAATGCCACAATAAGCGCATTGCCGTTATCGCGACTGCCCTGACCCTGCGGGAGGAAAAATTCCGCCATCTCTTTGCCCAATGCCAGGCACGGGGGGATATTGTGAACCTTCCCGCCCCAGGTCTCGCTGATTTGGTGGAGTACGGCCACTATAATGATTCCATGGGGGAAGCCTTTTTGGAGGATCTCTTTCATGGTCTCGGCCACGTAGACGGCATTGTGCTGGGCTGTACCCATTATCTGTTCCTACTGCCCCTGATTCGCAGGGATTATCCCTACGCCGAAATCATCGACGGCGGCGAAGGCACGGTGCGGCATCTGACCCATATTTTAGCCCAGGAGGGCTTGGAGAACGAGCTGGGCAGCGGAAAGGTAGAGGTGCTATCTACGGATATGGCAATATTTCGGACGAGATTCCAGCGCTGTCTCGATGATATCACAGAAATTATACGGACAAATATTTGTTAAAAAACCGGCTGCCCGAAAGCAGCCGGTCATTTTTATGGAAGAAAGGAAAAATCAGTGATATCCCGGAAATCCAAATCATCATAAGGGCCGTCGAATTCCGGATGCTGATTCATCCAGGCAATAATATCGTTGAACTGGCTTTTCTCCGGAGCGGTCAGGGAAACGAATTCCGCTTCCCGCAGACCATCGACGGCGCTTTCGGAAAATTCCCCCACTTCAATAACGGTATCGAGAACGCTGTCAATGCCGTTTTTTTGGAGGTAGTCCACGGCGTCCTGGTATCCCGCATAAAAGGCCGTCACGGCGTCGCTGTGGGCTTCGATATAGCTGGCGGGGAACAGCATCACTGCGGCGTAAATCCCCAAATCATTGGCACTGCCGACCCGCACCGCCCCCCGGGCAACCGCCATGGAACCGTAGGGCTCCGGTACCACCGCCAAATCCAGATCGCCGCTTAATACCTGTTCAATGCGGGTCATGACGTCGGGCACCATGATTTTTTTTGCGGGCCCCGCAGCATCGGCAATGTATTCCATTAAGCAGTTTAAGGCAATGCCGTTGCTGTGCTCTACCGTGATATCCTCAAAGGAAGCAATGCCCGAAGACGCCGAAGCGATGACGGCGAAATCCGTTTGAATCAAAGAGGTCATCTTCATATCCATTCCCGCGGCCAAATACAGAACATCGGCCACCATGTCGGACATCACACCGTCCACCTCGCCGGCTTGCAAGGCGGCGTTGCGGTCTGTGGGACTTTGGAAATTTTCCAAGGTTACGTTAAGGCCATGGTCCCCAAAATAGCCCTGTTCCATCCCGACGATGATGGGAATCTTGTCGATGGAGGGCATGGCCGCCACGGTCATTGTTGCGGTGGTTTCTTCAGAATCCGTCTGGCTGTTACCGCAAGCAGCAAAAGAAATGAGCAGCAAAAGGCTGCATAACATCAGCAAAAATTTTTTCATGTAAATTCGTCCTTTTATTTTTCTTCCATTATACCATAGGTTTTCATTTTCAACAAATTTTGTATCCTTGCGGTTTTTGCGGTAACTCTGATATAATAACGGTAATTAATCAAAAAGGGGGCCAAAACGTGCTGCGGCTGGAGCGCCTTTCCGTTTCTTACGGCAAACAGAATATCATCGAGGATTTGTCCTTCGGCTTTGCGGAAAAAGCCGTTTACGCCGTGGTGGGCAAAAGCGGCAGCGGCAAAAGCACTCTCATTAAGGCGGTGGCCTCCATTTTGCCCCATGGCGGGCAGGTTCTGTGGAACGACGCTCCCCTCGATCCCCAGGAACACCGCGTTGCTCTGGTGCCCCAGAGCAACGGCCTGATTCCCTGGAAAACCGTGGGGGAAAACATCGCTTTGCCCTTTAAGCTGCGGGGGAAATTTGACCCCAAGGCCATGGAAGACCTTTGTGAGGAATTGGGCATCGGCTCTTTGCTGAACCAATATCCTCGCCACATCAGCGGCGGCCAATGTCAGCGGGCCGCTATGGCCAGGGCTTTTTTAACCAATCCCCATGTGCTGCTGCTGGATGAGGCCTTCGGTGCTTTGGACGCCATTACCAGAGATGAGGCACACCGGGTATTCCTCGATACCTTCCGCCGCCATCCCATCACTACGGTGATGGTGACTCACGACATCAGGGAGGCTCTGACCTTAGGTCGCTACCTTTTGATTTTCAGAGATGGGGCCATTGCCGAGGTTCTGGAAAATCCCCTATGGGCTTCGGAGGACAGGGAGCTTCGTCTCCCCATTTTGGCAAAGGAGATCAAGGAAAAGCTATGAAACAAGTTTTAAAGGCCCTGGGGGTTTTGGCCGTTACCTTTCTCCTGTGGGGGCTTTTCGCCCTGATTTGGGACAACCCCACAGTACCGTCGCCCTGGGCGGTACTGCGGAATATTCCCACGGTGTTTCAACAGGCCATGGCCGCCAATATTTTGGCCAGCTTTTGGCGAATTTTTTGTGCCACGGTATTGGCCCTTCTGCTGGGGATGCCCTTGGGGCTTCTCATCGGCTACCACAAAGGGGCGAGCCAAGTGCTGTCCCCCCTGATTTATTTTTCTTATCCCATACCAAAGCTAGCGCTTTTGCCCATTCTCATGCTAATTTTCGGCTTGGGGGAAATCTCTAAAATCCTCATGATTTTTATGATTATCTTTTTCCCCATTGTCATGGACGTTACCGCAGCGGTGCGGGCCATGGACCAGGAAACCTTCGACGTCATGCGGTCCTTTGGCCTTTCTGGCGGGGAAATCTGCCGCCGTGTGATTCTACCGGGACTGTGGCCCGCCATCTTCAACTCTTTAAAAGTCACCACGGGCATCGCCCTTTCGGTGCTGTTTTTTGCGGAGAATTACGGCACGACTCAAGGGATGGGGTACTTTATCATGAACAGCTGGCAGAAAATGGATTACTTGGATCTTTACACCGGCGTCATCATCCTGGCGCTGCTGGGCTTTGCCCTTTTTTGTTTGTTTGATTGTTTGGAAAGGAAAGTTACTTCATGGAAATAAATTGGAAAAAAAGTTGGCGGGAAAAAATGACCCAATCCTACAAGCCCATGACCTTCCGTGCCTGGCTGGAGCTGGCCACCCCCAATACCTGGGGGGCTTCCATCCTGCCGGTACTTTTGGGCGCTGTTTTGGCCTATGGCTTGAAGGGTCAATTCTCCTTTCTCAACTTTATCCTGCTCTTATGTTGCGCCGTGCTGATGCACTGTGCCGTCAACGCATTGAACCATCTCTTTGACTTTTTAAAGGATACGGACAATCTGGCAAACTGCCTGGACCCCCACGACGCGCCTATGGTGTATCATAATCTCCATCCCCGCACCGTGGCGCTGCTGGCAGTATTCTATTTGACCATGGCGCTGCTTCTCTCCCTCTACCTGCTTTTTCAGGTGGGATGGCCCCTGCTTGTCATGGGAGCCTTTGGCGCGCTGATCGTGGTTTGCTACGCCGGCGGTCCCCTGCCCATTACCCATACGCCCTTTGGGGAACTGGCAGCGGGATTTACTATGGGCGGCGTGATCACCTTCGCCGTTTATTACACCATGACGGCAAGCCTCGACTGGGTAGTGCTTCTTTACGCCCTGCCGCACATCATCACCATTGGCTGCATTTTGCTGCTGAACAACGTCTGCGATATTGAAAAGGACATTGAGGCCGGTCGTCATACCATGCCCATTTTGGTGGGTCGCCCCACGGCCACCCTGCTTTTGAAGGGAGGCTATGTGGTCGCGGCCATCCTCATCGAACTGATTTTAATTTTGTCCTTCCCCAAAGGCTGCTGGGTCTTCCCTATATTTGTGATACTGGGCTTGAAAAAATTCAAAGCCGTCATGACCATGGAGTTTCGAGCCGAGACCCGTATGGCGGGGATGAAGGCGGTACTTCCCTTAACGCCCCTTTTGAACCTGGGATATGCGGCGTCGGTCTTTCTGGCCTCCCTGTTGTAATCAACGGTTTGCCATCGTCAACGTGCCGCGGGACGGCGGTTTTGTCCATTATAAGGTGATGTGGGGTTTCGATTGCACAAATAATATGATATAATATATGTAAGGCAAAAATCTTCCGATATCGAGCCGTCGATAAGGCTTGGAACGGGCGACTTGAATGACAGCCAAACCAACACAGAATGGAGTTGACCTATGCAAAAAAAAGAAACATCCATAAAAGCTATCATCGCTTCTTATCTTATGATTGCCATTGGCGCTGTGGTGGCCTCTTTTGCTTTGGAAGCGTTTTTGGTGCCTTGCACCATTTTAGACGGCGGCGTTACCGGCATCAGCATTATTTTGAACCAGTTGACAGGGTTTTCCTTGAGTATTTTTATCTTTGTGCTGAACATTCCCTTTCTCATCATCGGCTTCAAACAAATGGGTCAGCGGTTTTTGTTCCGCGGAATTTTCGGCATGGTGTTGTTTTCCGTCATGCTGTCGGTATTCCACCACGTAGAGCCGGTGACGGAGGAGCCCTTGCTGGCTGTGGTCTTCGGCGGCGTGCTGTTAGGGGCCGGCGTTGGCTTTGTGCTGCGCCATGGCGGTTGCCTTGACGGTACGGAAATCGTGGCCCTTCTGGTCAACAAAAAGACCAATGCTTCGGTGGGCCAGGTAATTCTCGTCATCAATATCGTGATTTTCGCTGTGGCGGGCATCCTTTTCGGCTGGGATCGGGCCTTATACAGCTTATTGACCTACTTTATCACCTCCAAAATCATCGACATGGTGGAGGTTGGTATGGAACAGGGAAAGTCTCTGATGATTATTACCGAGGACGGCCGTGCCCTGGCGGAGGAAATTTATCGCCAAATGGGCCGCACCTGCACCCTTATGGAGAGCGAAGGTCTGGTTAGCGGGGAAAAAGACGTGCTTTACTGTGTTGTAACCCGCTTAGAGCTTTCAGAAATCAAGCAGATTATCCATGACGCCGACGCTTCCGCCTTTGTGACGGTGACGGACGTTGCGGAAATTTTAGGCCAACACATGAAACAAAAATCCCCCAAGGTGATGGAAGAACTTTCGGATAATCCCTCGTAAATTTTCTATATTGTCGGAACCTTCCAATGGGACTTATCGTTTATATCATAACGGCAAGGATTGGGGGCATTTGATGTATATCCTCCCTGCTGCTGCGGCACACTATGTAAAAGACCGAAGGAACAGGGAGGTTCCGCCATGAAATGTATTGTTAAATTTTTTTCTCTGCTAGTCACGGGCCTCGGTTTTTTCCTGCTTTGCAGAGACGCCGGTCTTCATCAGCAGAAATATCAAAATTCTTAAAATCATGAAAAGCTCTTTTCTTCTGGGAAGGAGCTTTTTTGATATCAAAACAATATTACCCGTTTATTTATAGTAATATATCCTTAGAAAACGTTTTCAAATATAGATCAAAGGAGAACTTAAAGATGGCAACTGCTCAATTAAAAGCTCAAACCTATGTAGAGTATGTGCCTCATCCCTTTCAACTATATGTAGGATATTGCAATGCCAACGAAACCGTTACCATTTTATGGAAAGTCGTCGGCTCATCCTTCCCCAACGGAAGCAACTATGTTTATATTGAATATCATACTGCTTCTGGATTAAAAAAACGCGGCTATGTAAAATACACAGACCTCAAGAATATTAGTGGAACAGTATCAACTTTTAACTATCCTTCTTCCGCAAACAGTAGTTATAAGCGATATGCAAATAAACTCGCCAGTACTTTTATGGGACCGCATCCTGACCAATATTATACGGCAGGCTCTATATCTCGCGGCGAAGAAGTTACTTATCTTGGCAAAAAAGAATCTCCTCATGGTGAACTTTACGCATTCATTGAGTATGATGTTCAAAATGGTGCCAAGAAAAAACATGCTAACGAACAAAGCAAGGAACTGCAAAGGGCTTGGGAGGATCATGCGGTGCAATTCAAATACTCTGAATAAGGGGCGTCATAAAATCGACACAAGAGTATGCTATTTTTTTCTTAAATATGATGAATAGGGAACATGAAACTAGGGTATATTATAGTTGTACCCAGAAGAGCAAAAACTTTTTCATTGTTTCATCCTTTCTTGGAAAAGCCTCCGTCGCATTGCGGCGGAGGTTTTTCATTGCAAATCAAGACGAGGCTTCGGTTTTATGATTCGTTTTCTTTGAGGGTTTCTTGGAAACCGGGGCAATGGGGACAATGCGTGTGGGGATTCCTGCCTCTTGGGCCATTTCAATCATGGCTTTGGTGTCGCCCTTTTTCCGACCGTCGTAGGCGGCAATCACAAGGGATGATTCCTGAAGCATAAGCTTGTTGCGTTTTTTGTAAATGCCCCGATAATATTTTTCCTCCATGACATAGACATGATGACAAGTCGCAAGCAGGGGCTTTGCATACCTGTGTACAATCGAAGCAATGAGCCGAAAGCGGTAAGGGAGAATTGCTTCAATATAAAAATCGTGCTCTCTTTGCTGCCAATGCTCGTACAGCGCCTCCATAAAAGCCATATCCGCGCCATCGTCAAAACCGCAGAGAAACCGATTGTACCCCTCGTCGAGAGCAGCCTCCAAGGCTTTGCTCATATCGTCCCGAAACTCCCCCCAGCGACCGATGGGAATGGCTTTATGCCCTATGATGCAGCAGGTTTTTTCCTTCATAGTCATTCCTCCTTAACGTAAATATCGTATTTAAAATCCTATTAATGCAATAATAGCGTATTAAATGCTCTATGTCAACAGAATAAGAGAAAATAATGCACCATAAATTACCTATGTGTAGCATAAAATAATGCATATAGGGAGGTGCGCTGATGTACGAAGATTTTACTCAAAAACGAATTACTGAACTTCGTATAAAGATGGGCATTTCAGCAAGAGAAATGTCTCTGTCTTTGGGGCAAAATGTGAGTTACATCAATAAGATTGAAAACGGAAAAGCGTTGCCCTCTTTGGAAATGCTGTTTTATATTTGCGACTATTTTGGTATCACGCCCCAGGAATTTTTTGATGAAGGGAACCCCGCTCCCCAGGAGCTGAAAGACATCACCGAGGATTTAAAGCTGCTGGACGATGAGACCCTGAACCATGTGGCGGCAATCGTCAAAGCCTTAACCAAGAAATCATAACAAAACGCCTGATAGAATTCGTCTATCAGGCGTTTTTTACTGCTATTACACTGCAAACATAATCATAAACTACTAAAAATCAGCAAATTATTCAGCGTCTTCGTTGACAACGATGGCCATGGATTTTACCGAGTCTTCGCCGTCCACGCGCATGATAGTGACGCCTTGGGTATTGCGGCCGATGACGGGGATTTCCTTTACTGTGGTGCGAATCACGATGCCCTCGCGGCTGATAAACATCACTTCCTGATCCTCATTGACCACACGAATGGCAGCCACCAGACCGGTTTTCGGCGTGACCTTCAGGGTGTAAATCCCCTTGCCGTCACGGTGAACCAGGCTGTATTCCTCCAGCTTGGTGCGTTTGCCGTAGCCGTTTTCCGAAACGCAGAGCACATACTGGTCCGCGGTTTCATTGGGCTTGATGATGTCCATGCTGACGAGGATATCGTCCACGCCCAGGCGAATGCCGCGGACGCCCTTGCTGACTCGGCTGACCTTGCGAACCTCTCCTTCGGTAAAGCGGATGGAGAAGCCGCGCTTGGTACTGAGCATAATTTCATCGCCCTCATCAATGAGACGGACGCCCAAGAGGGTATCGCCGTCGTTGAGGGAAATGCCCAAAATTCCGTCCTTACGGTGGGAGTCATATTCCTTGAGGGGGGTTTTCTTTACCAACCCCTTCATGGTAACCATCAGCAAATAGCGTTCATCGTCAAAGTCCTTCACTGGGAAAATGGTCTTAACCTTATCGTCGCCGGAAAGGTTTACCAGATTGATGATAGCGGTGCCTTTGGAGGTGCGGCTGGATTCGGGAATTTCGTGGACCTTCAAGCGGAACACGCGGCCCTTTTCCGTGAATACCATGAGGTAATCATGGGTAGAGGCGATAAAGAGGCTTTCGAGATAATCCTCGGTTTTGGTGGACATCCCGGTGACGCCCTTTCCGCCCCGCCTCTGGCTGCGGTAGTTATTGGGGGCCAAGCGCTTGATGTAGCCGCTGTTGGTGATGGTGATGACCATATCCTCTTCGGCGATGAGATCCTCGATTTCCAATTCCTTGGCGTCGGCCTGGATGGAGGTACGGCGGTCATCGCCGTATTTATCGCGAATGCGCATCAATTCTTCTTTGATGATGCCGATGACCAAATTGCGGTCGGCCAGCACTTCTTCCAGCCAAGCGATGGTTTTCAGCAGTTCCGCCAATTCGGCTTCGATTTTTTCCCGTTCCAAACCGGTGAGACGGCGAAGCTGCATTTCCAAAATATGCTGCGCCTGACGGTCGGTGAAGCCGAAGGCGTCCATCAAAGCGGCCTTGGCCACGTTGTTATCGCGGGAGGCCTTGATGATGCGGATGACTTCGTCGATATTGTCTAAGGCCAGCTTCAAGCCTTCCACGATTTCCAGGCGGTCTTTGGCCTTCTTCAAATCGAATTCGCAGCGGCGAGTCACCACTTGAATTTGGTGCTTGATGTATTCCTCCAGCATCTGCTTGAGGTTGAGAATTTTCGGTTCCCCATTGACCAGAGCCAGCATAATGATGCCGAAGCTATCCTGGAGCTGGGTGTGCTTATAAAGCTGGTTCAAAAGAATTTGGGGCACCACGTCACGACGGAGCTCCATGACGATGCGCATCCCGTTGCGGTCGGATTCGTCCCGCAGATCGGTGATGCCGTCGATGCGTTTATCTCTGGCCAGGTCGGCGATATTTTCAATGAGATTTTTTTTGTTAACCTGATAGGGGATTTCCGTGACAATGATTTGGGATTTGCCGTTGCTCAGGGATTCAATGTGAGCCTTGCCACGGACGCGGATGGCGCCGCGGCCTGTGGTATAGGCGTCCAAAATCCCACGTTTCCCCATGATACAGCCGTAGGTGGGGAAGTCGGGGCCTTTGATGTATTTCATCAGCTCGGGAATTTCAATGTCGGGATTGTCCAACAGGGCCTCCAGGCCGTCCACCACCTCTCGGAGGTTGTGGGGCGGGATATTGGTGGCCATCCCAACGGCAATCCCCGAGGAGCCGTTGACCAAAAGAGCGGGGATTTTCGCCGGCAGGACCAGGGGTTCCTTTTCACTTTCGTCATAGTTGGGGCCGAAATCCACGGTGTCCTTGTTGATGTCGGCCATCATTTCCAAGGCGATTTTTTGCAGGCGGGCTTCGGTATAACGCATGGCAGCGGCGGAGTCGCCGTCTACGGACCCGAAGTTGCCGTGGCCGTCTACCAAGGGATAACGGATGTTGAAATCCTGAGCCAGACGAACCAGAGCGTCGTAGATGGAGCTGTCGCCATGGGGATGATATTTACCCATGGTATCCCCAACAATACGGGCGCATTTTTTATGGGGCTTTTCGTGGGTGATGCCGTTTTCATACATGGAGTACAGAATGCGGCGGTGTACCGGCTTTAAGCCGTCACGGACGTCGGGCAGGGCACGGCCCACGATAACGCTCATGGAGTATTCAATATAGGATTGCTTCATCTCCTCCTCGATATTGACGGGAGAGATGTTATGATTTACTTCATATTCTTCAGACATAATTCTCTCCTTTGCTTAGAAATCGAGGTTTTCCGCATACTTGGCGTTGGCGGTGATGAATTCGCGGCGGGGTTCCACCTTTTCCCCCATGAGCACCGTGAAGATTTCATCGGCCAAAAGGGCGTTTTCATCTTCCAGATGAACCACGGTCATGGAACGGGTTTCCG
Organism: uncultured Peptococcaceae bacterium; assembly: GCA_964637365.1. Classification (GTDB taxonomy): domain Bacteria; phylum Bacillota; class Dehalobacteriia; order UBA7702; family UBA7702; genus Cryptoclostridium. Next base: position 45,661 of record CAZWWH010000012.1, on the reverse strand, counting down.
GATTCATGGTGGTTTCCCAAAGCTCTTCGGGGTTCATTTCCCCAAGACCTTTGAAGCGGCTGACTTCGATATTGTCGTCGCCGCCCCATTCCTGCAAGGCCTGGGCCAGTTCGGTTTCGTTAAAGACATAGCGGGACTTTTTTCCCTTCCGCAAGCGGAACAGCGGGGGCTGTGCAATGTATACATAGCCCGCCTCGATGAGTTGGCGCATATGGCGGAAGAAGAAGGTCAGGAGCAAGGTGCGAATGTGAGCGCCGTCGACGTCGGCATCGGTCATGATGACCAGCTTACGGTAACGGGCCTTGGTGATATCGAAATCCTCGCCAATGCCCGCTCCCATGGCGGTAATCATGGCACGGATTTCAGCGTTGTTCAATACCTTATCCAGACGGGCCTTTTCCACGTTAAGAATTTTCCCACGAAGGGGAAGAATGGCCTGGATTTTGGGGTTCCGCCCCTGTTTGGCGGAGCCGCCGGCGGAGTCCCCTTCGACGATGAATAGCTCGCACAGTTCCGGGTCTTTTTCAGAGCAATCGGCCAATTTCCCCGGCAAGCTGCTCCGTTCCAGGGCATTGGTCTTTCTCGTCAGCTCCCGGGCCTTTCTCGCCGCTTCTCTGGCGCGGAAAGCCTGGGTGGCCTTTTCCACGATTTTCTTAGCCACGGCGGGATTTTCTTCTAGGAAGGTACTGAGACAATCGGCCACCATGGTTTCCACATAGCCCTTGAACTCCGAGTTCCCCAGCTTGGTTTTGGTTTGGCCCTCGAACTGAGGCTCCAGCACCTTAACACTGATAACGGCGGTGAGGCCTTCACGAATGTCCTCGCCGCTGAGGTTGGGGTCCTTTTCCTTTAGCAGATTGGTGCGGCGGGCAAAATCATTGATAACCCTGGTGAGGGCTGATTTAAACCCGGTTTCATGGGTGCCGCCCTCCTGGGTGTGAATGTTATTGGCATAGGAATAAATGGTTTCCGAGTAGCCGTTGTTATATTGAATGGCGAATTCCGCCTCGAAGTGTTCCCGTTTAAGGCTGTAATGGATGGGCTTATGGAGCACCTCCTTGCTGCGGTTCATGTAGGTGACAAAGTCGGAGATACCGCCCTCAAAATGGAAGGTCTGATCGCTGCCGTCCCGCTCATCCACCACTTGGATGGCAATGCCTTTGTTCAAATAAGCCAGCTCACGAATGCGGGGAATCAAGATATCTTTTTGGAAGCTCATGTCCTCCACATCGAAAATCTGGTCGTCGGGAAGGAAGGTGATTTCCGTCCCGGTATGGTCGGCTTTGCCGATGGTTTTAAGGTCCGCATCAGGAACCCCCCGCTTATAGCTTTGGAAATAGATTTTACCGTTTCTGGCTACCTTGACGGTGAGCCATTGGGACAGAGCGTTTACCACCGACATCCCAACACCGTGAAGACCGCCGGAGACCTTATAGCCGCCGCCGCCGAATTTCCCCCCGGCATGGAGCACTGTCAAGGCCACTTCCACGGCGGGACGGCCGGTTTTTTCATGGATATCCACGGGAATACCACGGCCATTGTCCTTCACGGAAATGCTGTTGTCTTCATGAATGGTAATTAAAATGGTATCGCAAAAGCCCGCCAAAGCTTCGTCGATACTGTTATCCACGATCTCATAAACAAGATGGTGGAGCCCACGAATGCCCGTGTTCCCAATGTACATACTGGGACGGACACGTACAGCCTCCAACCCTTCTAAGACCTGGATTTGACTGGCATCATAAGATGCACCGTTTTGTTCCGGCATAGTGTTCCTTCTTTCTAATGGCCAATTCGTATAGACAAATTGGCGATAACAAATAGTTATATCTAAAAACAAAGGGTTTAAACCTTTTAAAACAGGGGTTTCCTATATTATACCATACCTTTTAATAAAAGACAAGGTTTACGGCCTTCCTATGGGCTTGTTTTTCAGGAATAAAAATTCATCCTTAGGGAAAACAGAAGGGAAATATTAAATGCGGTACGCTTTCCCTTTCTGTCGATTTATGGTATAATCGGTCATATCTTACGATGAAAGGAATCAACTGTGGAAATTTCCTGGCTCCAACTGCTGCTCCTTTGTCCCCTTGTCTTTTTGGCGGGGTTTGTTGACGCCGTAGCCGGCGGCGGGGGATTGATTTCATTGCCCGCTTACCTCATGGCAGGGCTGCCACCTCATTTTGCCGTGGGCAGCAATAAATTTTCCTCAGCCTTTGGTACGGCTTTGTCGGTCTGGCAATACCGTAAAAACGGCAAAATCCTTTGGTCCGTGGCGCTGCCCGCGGCGTTGGGGGCGTTGGCCGGTGCTTTTTGCGGCACCAGGCTCAATCTGCGGCTTTCCGACACAGTCCTCCATTGGGTCATCCTCTGTGTTCTGCCCCTGGTGGCGCTTTTTCTGACCCTGCGGCAGGACTTTGGGCAAGACGGCAGAAGAAAAACGCTGTCCCGTTTCCGAGAGATCTTGGGCGCTCTGACCATTGGCTTTTTCATTGGCATGTACGATGGTGCAGTAGGGCCTGGTACGGGAACCTTTTTGATTTTAGCCTTCAGCGCGTTGTTGGGTCTGGATCTTTTGACCTCCTCGGGCTGCGCCAAGGTGCCGAACCTCGTCTCGAACCTCACCTCCATGGTCTTATTTCTGATCCATGGCAAGGTAGTTTTCGCTTTGGCGGCGCCTGCGGCCTGCTGCGGAATCTTGGGGAATTTCTTTGGCTCCCGCTATGCCGTGAAGCGGGGGAGCAAAAGTGTGCGGGTGTTTATTTATATCGTGTTAGGCTTGCTTTTTGTAAAATTTTTCAGCAATCTTTGTTAAGTATAAAAGAAAGTCTGTCCCATTCACAGGACAGAAAAGGAGTTTTTTATGGAACTGTTAAAACAGCGCATCCTCAAAGACGGTGCAATCAAAGGTGAGTCCATCTTAAAGGTGGACAGTTTTTTGAATCATCAAATCGACGTAAATCTGCTGCGAGAAATCGCCTTGGAATTTCACCGCCGCTTTGGCCAAAAGAACATCACCAAGGTGCTGACCATTGAATCCTCGGGCATTGCCATCGGCGCCTTTGTGGCCGACGTGTTCGGCGTGTCCCTGGTTTTTGCCAAAAAGCGCCACAGCGCCAATTTGGGCGACGATGTTTACACCGTTCCTGTGGCCTCCTTTACCCATGGCTGCACCTACGATGTAACGGTAGCCAAGGAGTTTTTGCAAGAGGGCGACGGCTTGTTGATCGTCGATGACTTCCTGGCCCGCGGCTGCGCCCTGCGGGGGCTGCTGGAGATGGCGGCCCAGGCCAAGGCTGAGGTATTGGGCATCGGTATTGTGATTGAAAAGGGCTTTCAGGGCGGCGGTGACCAACTTCGTCGGGAGGGCTTGCCGCTGGAATCCTTGACAGTGCTGGAATCCCTTACGCCGCTGGTATTTCGTGAGAACGTTGAATAAAGGCTGATAAGACAAAAACCGCCAGACAACAAATATCCGTTGTCTGGCGATTTTATATTTCTAAGACTTGCAACTCTTAAAATTCTTTTTTGGCGTAGATACGCAGGGAAATTAAGACGGAAATCGCCAGCCCCGCCACGCCTATTAGGGGAAGAATCCAGGCAAGATTCCGGATGAGGAAGGAATCCATAATGTTTGCTCCGAAGAAGGGCCAAATCACATGGGGCCAAAGCACTTTTTCCGCAAAAAAGGAAAGGCCCATGACAAGGAATACAACCAACATCAGGAACATCCTTCCCTTTTCCACGCCGAATTTGTACATTAGCGGCATCATCAAAGCCATCATCATCAAGGAGGCTCCGGCAATGGCCAGCACAATCGCCAGGCTTTCCAGGACGCTGCTATCCTGGGCCAAGAAGGCCCGCATCAGGAAATTGATGACGACCGCCGCCAAAGTGAGGAGCAGGCAGAGAACATAGCGGCTCAAGGCCATGGTGCGGCGGGAAATCCCGGTACTCAAGGCAAAGGTCTCCCAGCCCCACTGGCTGTCGTAGGACATCGTGGTCAAGGGCAGCACCGCGCAGAACACACTGACAACGCCGCAAAAAAAATCCAGCGACGAAAGATAACCGCAAAATACGCCAAAGGCCAAAAACCAAAGAAAGGAAAAGCCAAGGGAGCGTTTTAATGTCATCAAATCCTTATAAATCAATCCCAGCATCTTTTTTCCTCCTTATAATGAAATACCATGATGTCCTCGAGAGATACCCGCTCCAGGTGGAAGGCGGGATTTACTTTGTCCCGCAAAACCAAGGCATCTACGCCGAATTCATGGCGGCGCAAGCCTTCAATGGCGGCGGGGTCAATGTCCTTGAGCTGTTCTTGGGAACAGCGCACCAGGGCATATTCCGCCAAAAGCTCATCCTTTTCCTTACAGAATTCCAGCTTGCCCTTGTGGAGCAGAGCAATATAGTCGCAAATCCGTTCCAGATCACTGACAATATGGGAGGACATGAACACGGCGTGGCGCTCATCTAAGATAAACTCGCGGAACAGATCCAGAATTTCATCTCTTACCACAGGGTCCAAGCCGCTGGTGGCCTCATCCAGAATCAGGAGTTCCGCCTGATGGGAAAGGGCCACAGCAATGGACAGCTTCATCCCGGTACCTCGTGACAAATCCTTGATTTTCTTTTTGGGGTCGATTCCAAATTCCTTCAAATACCGTTGAAAGGCATTGCTGTCCCAAGCGGGATACAGGAGTCCCAAGGTCTTTTCCATGGCAGCCACTGTAAGGGGGCCGGGGAAGCGGCAGGAATCCGGAACATAGCCTATCTTTTCCCATTGATGAAAGGTCTTCCAATCCTGACCCAACAGGCGAATCTCACCGCCGTCAGTGGCAATCAGATTTAAAATCGCCTTAATCGCCGTGGTCTTTCCCGCGCCGTTTTCGCCGATGAAACCCATGACGCAGCCACGGGGCAGGGCCAAAGAGACGCGGTCCAAAGTAAAGTCACCATAATGCTTTACCACGTTATTTAATTCCAATGCGTTTTCCATTTTCATTCACCTCGATAAATCATCGCCACCAGCTCCTGGAGGTCATCCAAAGGAATCCCCAGGTCTTTGCATTGTCCCACCAGGGCTTCGATGGCCTGTTCCAATTCTTTTTGTTGGGCCTCACGAATCAATTCCGTGTCTGTTCCCGCCACAAAGCTGCCTTTTCCGGTCATAGAAGTGATGAAGCCATCCCGTTCCAGTTCTTCATAAGCTCGCTTTGTGGTAATCACGCTGATTTTTAATTCCTTTGCCAGCAGCCGCATGGAGGGAAGAGCGTCCCCCTCTTTAAGCGTTCCGCTGAGAATCATACCTTTGATTTGACGGGCAATTTGTTCGTAAATGGGAGTTGTGCCGTCATTCGTAATTTGAATATTCATTTTTACCCCCAATCGTTTTATTGTATATGTATATTATATACAATATTTACAATTTGTCAACCCCAAACGCATAAAAAAATCGCCCCATGGTATGGGGCGGTAAAATGGTATGCTTATGCTTCATTGAAAGCAGCTGTGATTTTTTCAATCATGTCCTCGGCCGTATCGGCGGAGGTCTCCTCAATGGTTAAATGGGCGTATTGCTCATATAGGGGGGTACGCTCCAGATAAAGGTCATGGAGGGTTTGGCCTTCCCGCAGCACCACACCGCGGTTTTTAATATTTTTCAGGCGGGATTGAAGGGGCTCAAAGTCGATTTTCAAATAGACTACCGTGCCGATGCTTCTTAAGTGCTCCATGGCTTCTTTGCCGTAAATGACGCTGCCGCCGGTGGAAATGACAGAGTGCTCTGCCTCAATGGAGCTATTGACCCTGTTTTCAATGGCGATAAAGCCATCAGTACCTTCGCTTTCGATGATTTCCCCCAAAAGCCGCTGTTCTTTCTCTTGAATCAGCAGGTCGGCATCAATGAACTGATACCCTAAAATTTTGGCTAAAATGACCCCAATGGTGCTCTTACCCACTGCCGGCATTCCGATTAAAACGATGTTCTTTGTGGTTATACTGTCTTTCATTGTTGTATCCTTTTCTATGGTTTCATTTGCGAATTGGATACATTATACACCGTTTTGAAGCTGACCGCAATAGAACAAATATGATTTAGATCATGCCATAGAACCGGACTTTTACACGATACCGCCATAGAGCCAAGGGTTTAACCATTATGTGAACTGGAGGTATAGACTCAATAAAATCTATGTACATCATCATTAACGAAGATAAGAAGTAGGATGAAACAATGAAAAAACTGCGATTGGTTCCATTGCAGTTTTGGTTCATTGTTGCCTTTTATCAAATCGGCCCCTTCATGGAACGGGCCTTCATATCTGCGATTTTGAAATTCCAATGTTCTTCGGGAGATAAAGGTTTATCATCATCGTATTGGATCGCTGTAAAATATGCGCAGTTCTTTTGTTCCACAGCAAAGCTTCAACAGCTCCCCTTTTTCACATCAAAAATCCCGCATTTACTGCAACTCTGCATTCTAATTCCCCCTTTTTCCATTCATTATAGACGATATATTGATATGTGTCAATATATTTGCAAAATATATCGAAATCAATGGATGTATTATTGACAGAAAGAATCACTTAGTATAGGATAAAGAAAAGGAGGTTCACGATGGGTTCAGAATATCAAAGGGACGCTAAGATTTTTAAAGCATTTTGTGATGAAAACCGCTTGTATATCTTGCATTTATTGGAAACTGGCGAAAAATGCGCATGTAAATTACTAGAGACACTAAATATTGGCCAGCCAACCCTTTCTCACCATATGAAGATTCTTTGTGACGCAGGTATTGTCAATGGTCGCAAGGAGGGAAAGTGGGTGTATTACTCTATCAACCTTCAAGGTGCGGCTCATGTCAGAAAACGACTAAATCAATATACTACGATGAAGGTGACAACCTCATGCTGCCAAGATTAAAAGCCAAAAATAAGGCTTTTTAGAAATCATATCGATAAATTGCAATATATAAATATAAAAGGAAGGCAAGATTATGGGTAATTTCCAAAACTGCTGTAACTGCCATTCCCAAAACAAAAACCAGTCTCCAAAGCCCCAAGCTGAACATCTAAAAGCCTATATTGATACTCGATTTTGCGGTGCAAATCAAGACCATTGTCGACCTATGAAGGAATGCCCCAATCAGGCTATTGAGGTGGCGCCGGACGAAACTTCAGGTTTTGGACACCATTTTACGGTCAATGAGGACAAATGTGATGGATGCGGGCAATGTATGGAGCTGCGTTAACGCATTAAAAAGCCACCCTCGGTCTCGTTATCGAAGGTGGTTTTTTATTTCAGTTTCAATAGATGAATGTACGCTGGAATGTAACTCGTCGAAAAATTTCATAGACGAAAAACTACCAAATCCCTCCCGTAACGCAACTCATGTATGATTCTAATCAACGTGCTTAGTGCCGCTTAATGACGCCGCAGGCGATCATGGCGCCGGCATTGCCCGAGGGTTGGGAGGTAAAGTCGTCCGGTTTTTCATGAAGGATGACGGTGCGCCCCAAAATTTCTTTTACTGTAAAACGGTCACTGAGAAAAGCGCCCCAAGCCTTGCCAAATTTTGTAGCAAACAGCGGTATCATATCCCCGGCATGGGCGGGATGGGGACAACCCCCGGGGTTATAATGGCCGTTGGCGTTAGCAAAAGGCTCCTCAATTGTGCCAGTGCAGCTGATTCCGCTGTGAATGTGGAATCCGTGTACTGTGTTTGCGCAATGGCCCTCGGGGACTGAAAGACCGCTGACCTCCGCAACTACCAAAACTCCTTCCCGTCGCTGATAAAATTTTACAATGCCGCGCAGTTCCCGATGATTGGGATCCCCTTGAAGAACAGCCACGGCGTCGGCTCTTCGGCCCAGGATTAGCTCTGCGAAATAACAGGATAATTTCTTTCTGGACATAGTGATATCCTCCTTTCTCCCAGTTTATGCCAAAATCCCGCCATGGTGCTTGTCTTCGTACAGTGAGATGATATCGGTGCGCTAGCAAAAAAAGAAACGTCCCATGGTTGGTGGGATACCATGGGACGTTAGCGCCATTGGCCTGGGGTTCATAGGTTGGTATATGCGGCAAGAGCAGGTCAATGGCTGCGGGAAAATGAAAATAAAAATAGGGCTGTGTCTTGCCGAACACAGCCCTTCGTTCACCGAATAAAGCCAAGACCAGTGTTGGTCTAAGCCTCCCTTGACGAACGCTAAGTAACCCTCAGTTCATTCAATGATCTGAATGAGCCGAAGATTTTAAGTCATTTCAATCCAACAGATTTGCCCTTTTTACCACATCTACTACATAATTGATATTCAGCAAAAGATCCGCTATCCCCTCTTGCTTCTTCATGGAATATCGTTTATAATAATAAACGCGGCGCAGCAATTTTGCTGTTGTGTGGGTGTGCTCGCACCCATGCAAGCCCCAAGGTGTCCTTAGCACCTAGGGGACGCCGTCCTTTTTTATTTTATTTTATTTTCCCGCGTAGGTATTGGTAGCTTGCCCAATCTCTACACTCTTAGTATAGCAGAAACATTTTTCCTTGTAAATCCCTTTTTATGATTTTTCCTTGAATTGCCCTTGCGGATCTTTTTTTGTCGTAAAATGTATTCAAACGTCTAGATGTGTCTAGTTTTGTTTCGTCTAGTCTCGTCAAGCTATATTGTCGCTAAATGTCGTCAGATGTCGTATAGCTGGCAATAGGACTTTACAATTGAATTTATTCTATCACATTGTTTTTTTGTCATATCATATTTCTTGAGCATAATTTGTCGAACTTTAAAAGGCATCCCTCAATACTGAGAGATGCCCTTAGCCTGTCGATAAAGGCTTTTTATTTTGTTGAAAGTCGTCAGGCTTGTTTGAGTTTGGCGGCGATGAGGTCGCCCATTTCCGTGCAGGAGACCTGTTTCATGCCTTCGCTCATAATGTCGCCGGTGCGGAAACCGTCGTCCAGGACAGCGTTGACCGCGGCTTCAATGGCGGCGGCTTCTTCATCCATGTCAAAGGAATATTTCAGCATCATGGCGCCGGAAAGGATGGTGCCGATGGGGTTGGCCAAATTCTGACCGGCAATGTCGGGGGCGGAGCCGTGGATGGGTTCGTACATCCCACGGGTGCCTTTGCCCAGGCTGGAGGAGGGAATCATACCGATGGAGCCGGTAATCATGCTGGCTTCGTCGGAGAGGATGTCCCCAAACATATTTTCCGTAACCACTACGTCAAACTGGGAGGGGCATTTCACAATCTGCATGGCGGTGTTGTCCACCAGCATATTTTCAAACTGTACGTCGGGATATTCCTTGGCCACACGTTCGCAGACCTTTCTCCACAAACGGCTGCTGTCCAATACGTTGGCTTTGTCAATGGAGGTCACTTTGGAGCGGCGTTTTCTGGCGGTGTCAAAAGCCACCCTGGCAATGCGTTCCACTTCCAATTCGCCGTAGGTCATTTCGTCGGTGGCCACCAACTGACCGCCGATTTCTCTGGTGTAGCGGTTGCCGAAATACACGCCGCCAATGAGTTCGCGTACCACCAAAAAGTCAATACCCTGTTCCACAATGGAGGGCTTCAAGGGAGAAGCCTCTGTCAACTGGTGGAAGAGCTTGGCGGGACGCAGGTTGGCATAAAGCCCCATGCCGCTGCGGATGCCTAAAAGCGCCGCTTCGGGACGGTTTTTGGGGTCTACCTGATCCCATTTGGGACCGCCCACGGCGCCCAGCAATACGCTGTCGCAATCGAGACATTTTTCCATGCTTTCTTCCGGCAAGGCTTTGCCGCAAGCGTCGATCCCCGCGCCGCCGGCGGCGATTTCCTGGTATTTGAATTCATGGCCGTACTGAACGCCAATCACGTCCAATACCTTCATAGTTTCTGTGACGATCTCGGGACCGATGCCGTCACCTTTGATGACTGTTATTGTTTTGTTCATGATGATCTGTTAAACTCCTTTTTTTGCTGGGGGAGTCATAGGATCGCTGATAACGTTGTTATCGGAAAAATCCCAGACCCTTGAGTACGTTTTTTGTACACGGCGGGCCCGTGATTTTCCCTCTGCTATAGCTCCCGCTTACGATTACTTACCTTTAACGGCGTCCTATTTCAAAGAATTCAGAAGGCCGTTTTTGTTGATGATTTCCTTAATGAATTCCGGGAATGGCTCTGCCTGATAGGTTTTGTTTTTCGTCACATTGGTGATAACGCCGCTGTCGAAGTCAATGGAAACCTCGTCGCCGTTGTCAATGTCGTTGCTGGCTTCTTCGCATTCCAAAATGGCCAAACCGATGTTGATGGAATTGCGGTAAAAAATGCGGGCAAAGGTTTTGGCGATGACGCAGGCGATACCCGATTCCTTGATGGCGATGGGTGCGTGTTCTCTGGAGGAACCGCAGCCAAAGTTGAAGCCTGCCACCATAATGTCGCCGTCCTTCACCTTGTTGACGAACTCGGCGTCAATGTCTTCCATGCAGTGAGTGGCCAATTCCTTATGGTTGGCGGTATTTAAGTGGCGGGCGGGGATGATCACGTCGGTATCGACATTGTCGCCATATTTATGTACAAAACCATGTGCTTTCATGTTATTCTACCTCCTCAGGGCTGCTGATTTTGCCGGTGATGGCGCTGGCGGCGGCCACAGCGGGGCTGGCCAGATACACTTCCGATGTTTGATGTCCCATGCGCCCTACAAAGTTGCGGTTGGTCGTGGCCACGCAGCGTTCTTCTTCCGCCAAAATGCCCATGTAACCGCCGAGGCAGGGGCCGCAAGTGGGGGTGGAGACCACACAGCCTGCATCGATAAAGGTTTCCAAATACCCCAGTTCCAGACATTCCTTGTAGATTTTCTGGGTGGCGGGAATCACAATGGCCCGCACGTCTTTATGCACCTTTTTGCCTTTTAAAATGTCGGCGGCGATTTTCATATCGGAAAGCCGGCCGTTGGTGCAGGAGCCGATCACCACCTGGTCGATTTTTACGTCGCCCACTTCGTCGATGGTCTTGGTGTTTTCCGGCAGATGAGGGAAGGAAACCGTGGGTTTGATGGCGGAAAGGTCAATGTCGATGACTTCGGCGTATTCTGCGTCGTCGTCAGCCTCATAAACATTGTAAGGACGGTTTACGCGGCCTTCCATATAGGCCTTGGTGACTTCGTCCACGGCAAAGATGCCGTTTTTTGCCCCGGCTTCAATGGCCATGTTGGCCATGCAAAGACGGTCGTCCATGGTGAGATTTTTCAGCCCATCGCCGCTGAATTCCATAGATTGATACAAGGCGCCGTCCACGCCGATTTTGCCGATGATGTGGAGAATCACGTCCTTGCCGCTGACATTCTTTTGCAATTCCCCGGTGAGGTTGAATTTGATGGCTTCAGGTACTTTGAACCAAGCCTGCCCCGTAGCCATCCCCGCGCACATATCCGTGCTGCCCACGCCGGTGGAAAAAGCGCCCAAAGCGCCGTAGGTGCAGGTGTGGCTGTCGGCTCCAATGATGAGCTCCCCAGCTGCGACCAAGCCTTTTTCCGGCAGCAGCGCGTGTTCAATGCCCATTGCCCCCACATCGTAGAAGTTCACGATGTCGAAGCGTTTGGCGAAGGCGCGGCACTGCTTGCATTGCTGGGCCGCTTTGATGTCTTTATTGGGAGCGAAATGATCCATGACCATAGAGATTTTGGAGCGGTCGAAAATGCCGTTGAACCCAGCCTTTTCAAATTCGTTGATGGCTACCGGAGAGGTAATGTCGTTCCCCAGTACCATATCAAGGTTGGCCCGGATCAGCTGGCCCGCCTTGACCGAAGGAAGCCCGGCGTGGGCCGCCAGGATTTTTTGAGTCATTGTCATACCCATAGTGATGATTGATACCTACCTTTATTGTATTTTAACTTGCGAGGGTCCTTGATATTCGCCAAAATCTTTCTATCCTGACTGCTTGTGTACGACTTTCCGTCAATCTTTTGACGAATCGAAAGCGTCCTCGCAAGCTCGTCTGCTTTTGTCTGAGTGTGTATTAATCCTGGGAGTTACGCTTTCAGCTTCCGATTGATGGCGCTGACCAGGGCGTTGACCGAGGAATTGATGATGTCGGAATGAATCCCCACACCCCAGAACACTTTGCCGTCCTTATCGGTAATGGCTACGTAGGAGCAAGCCCGGGAGTCGGATCCCACTTCCAAGGCGTGTTCGGTATAGGTGGTGATGGCGTAATCCAAATCGAGGTCGCATTCCTTTAATGCGTTGCTCACAGCATCCAAACGGCCGTTGCCCATGGCGGTGGACTCAAAGTGTTTGCCGTCAATGGTCACCCAAATGGTGGCGGTAATGCCGTTGACCTGTTTGAAGGAAACCTTGGTAATATCAATGGAAGCGAAGTTGTTGACGTATTCCTTTTCAAAGATGTCCTGTACTTCATCGGGGGCCAATTCCTTGTGGCCCTGGTCGGAAATGTGCTTCATCAGATAGCCCACTTCTTCACGCATGGAGTCGGGGAGCTTGTAACCGGAATTCTGTTCCAGCAAATAGCCGATGCCGCCTTTCCCCGACTGGCTGTTGATGCGGATGACGTCGGTTTCGTAAACACGGCCCACATCCTGGGGGTCGATGGGGAGATATGGAACCGTCCAATGGGATTCATTCCGCTCTTCCCGATATTTCATGCCTTTGGCAATGGCGTCCTGGTGGGAGCCGGAGAAAGCGGCGAAGACCAGTTTGCCGCCGTAGGGCTGGCGGTCACCCACCTTCATGCGGGTAACTTTTTCATACATTTCCACCACAGAGGGCATGTCCTCGAAATTCAGTTCAGGATCCACGCCTTGGGAAAACATGTTCATGGCCAAGGTGACGATGTCCACATTCCCGGTGCGTTCACCGTTGCCGAAGAGGGTTCCTTCGATACGATCGGCCCCGGCCAATAAGCCCATTTCCGCGTCGGCCACGCCAGTGCCGCGGTCATTGTGGGGATGGAGAGAAATAATGACGTTTTCTCTGTTGTGGAGGTTGTCGTTCATATATTCGATTTGATTGGCGTAAACGTGCGGCATGGACATGGACACCGTGGCGGGGAGGTTGATGATGACCTTGCTGTCGGGAGTGGGCGCCCAAATGTCGATGACACGGTTGCAGATTTCCAAGGCGAATTCCGGTTCCGTACCGGTGAAGCTTTCGGGAGAATACTCAAACCAGAGCTTTGTTTCTGGGGATTCCTTGGCGAAGTCCGCCTTTAAATCGTTGAACATCTTGGCGCCGAATTCGGCGATTTCAATAATTTCTTCTTTACTCTTTTTGAAGACCTGTTCTCTTTGAGCCAGGGAGGTGGAATTATAGAGGTGCACCACGGCCCGTTTTACGCCTTTGATGGCCTCGAAGGTCTTTTTGATGATGTGTTCTCTGGACTGGGTTAAGACCTGAACGGTGACGTCGTCGGGAATCATATCCTTTTCAATCAAGGTGCGGAGGAATTCGTATTCTGTTTCCGAAGCGGCGGGGAAGCCCACTTCAATTTCTTTGAAGCCCAATTTTACCAAAAAGGTGAAAAATTCCAGTTTTTCTTCAAGGCTCATAGGAACGATTAAGGCTTGGTTGCCGTCTCTTAAATCCACGCTGCACCAGATGGGCGCTTTTTCAATGTGGTCCTTTTTGGTCCAGCGCATTTCACAGTGAGGCGGCAGGAAGTAACCGATTTTGTACTTGTCGTAATTTTTCATATCACAATCTCCATTTCTTTTTGTTGCCCGAAGGCACTGTTGTGTTTTTGTCGCCTAAAGTTTGGCGTTGGCTTTCGGATTGGGTGGGCTGCGCCATGGGAGGCGGAAAATAAAAAAACCTTCGTCTCCCCAAGAGACGAAGGCTGACATTCAGCAACTCCGTGGTACCACTCTAATTGGCATTATCATACCCACTCTTTCGCATCGGCGTGACCCCAACGGCCCAGCGAATGCGATCTCATTCATAACGGTGAGAAACCCGGTCGCACTTACTCAAAACATCTTTCAGCTGACTGCTCAAGGGGGAGTCGATCAAAGCATGGGTGCTGTCTTTCACCAAGCGACAGCTCTCTGAAACGCCATTGGCCGTGATCCGGTCCCTATCATCGCATTTAAAAAATTATGAAACTCTATAAAGCATAAATCAAAATGTTCCGTTTGTCAATAGCTTTTTGGTAAAAAGATGGGACACGTTGCCTGCCATATGTCGTTGATATCGAAACGCCAGGGGATTTCGTATGTATCTGTGCGGCATGAACCTTTACAGACTGCTCCATATAAGGCGGTTTTCCTCAAACGCTGCTTCCACCTTTCCGTTGTCCTTCAGCCATGATAGATAAGAACGCACCGTACTGCCCACCAAAACGTACTGCTCAAAATTCATGGTCAATCCATATGCATCAAACAGCTGCTTCAAAAGGGTTTCAAAGCACATAGGATTTTCCAAGAGGGAACAGATTTTATCAGCCACGTCAAAAACCTTTTGCCGATTGAACCTCGTCAGCTCCTTTATGGTATCGGCGGCTTCAGCATGGGCGGGGACGAACATCTGGGCCTCCATGGTTTCCACCATATCCAAGGTCTTGAGATAGGCTTCCACGTCGTAAATAAAGGAAATCTGATATTTTTCCAAAGTAATTTTGCTGCTGAGGCAGTCGGCAAGGAATACAACATGATCCGGGGTGCGGATCCCTATCATATCGAAAAAATGCCCCGGCAGTGGTATCACCTCCAACTCCTTGGGGAAATCAGGGTCTGCAATTTCAACGACGTCGCTTTCCGCTGCCAGCAAAAATTTGTGCCTTAGATCCTTGGAGGGATAGCCGCCATATAAAAAAGAGGGCTCTAAAATGGGGTACTTGGTAAAAGCGGCCTCAATGCCCTTGGCGAAGATTTTGCAGCCGGTCTGCTGCTGTAAATATCGGTTCCCCCCAATATGGTCGGCATTGGAATGGGTATTGATGATGCCCTTTAGGTTCCACCGATTTGCCTCTAAGATCTTGCGCACCCTCCTGCCGGCGTCTTTGTCGTTTCCGCTGTCGATGAGATAAACATCGTTGTCGTTGGCCTGATAGATGCCGATTTTCGCGGGGCAGTTGATGTAATAGCTTCTTGCGCCCACCTGATGTAATTCAAACATAGCGCCGCTTCCTTTCATTTCTGATAGAATATTGTGTTATAAACGCTGCAAATTTCCTCATAAGGGTTTTCATAGGAATGGGGAATATTGGCCGCAAAGCGCAGGGCCTGCTTTTCCTTTAACGTGATTTTGGTACCGTTCAAAAGCATGTCCAGCTTGCCCTGTAAGACGAAAACGGATTCCTCAACACCATCATTATGTTTGTTTGAATGATGATGACAGCCGGAATTGAATTCAATGTAAAATACCTCAAAACCGCGAAGCGGGTCAAAGGCGAAAAGAGAATACGCCCTCATGGCGCCGTTTTCCGCTGATACCATATCCTGTTCCCGCAAATCAACAATTGTATATTCCGTCTTCTGTTCCTGTAGAAAGGCGGAAAGCGGAAGCTTCAAACCGGTGGCGATTTTCCATAAGGTATTGACCGTAGGCGAGGATTGCCCCCGCTCAATTTGCCCCAGCATCGGCTTGCTGACGCCGGTGGCCGCCGCTACCTCATCTAGGGTCATATTTCTGTTTCTACGCGTCGCTTTTAACCGCTCTCCAATATTTAGATGTTCCAAAATAACGGCTCCTTTTATATGTTAAAACATATTTTTATATATTTTAACATATTCACAATAAAGACGCAAGACCCCTTAGCTGTGAAACGATGAAAAATGTTGGGACTTTGGAGAAAATCAAAAGAAAGTTAATTTTGGTACTTTACAGCGGAGAAAGAATCCGTTACAATAAATGCAATCTACCCTTTTTTCGGTAGAAAAATGGTATCGAGGAGGAATGAATCATGATACTTACTGGGGCTGAAATTCTTACGGAAGTCCTGATCGAACAAGGCGTGGATACCATTTTCGGGTATCCCGGCGGCGCTGTCCTCAATATTTACGACACGCTGTATAAATACCAAGACCGGATTACCCATATCCTTACCGCTCACGAACAAGGCGCGTCTCACGCTGCTGACGGCTATGCCCGGGCTACGGGAAAAACCGGCGTTGTTCTGGCCACCAGCGGCCCCGGCGCCACCAATCTCGTCACTGGTATCGCTACCGCCTATATGGACAGTATTCCCATGGTAGCCATTACCGGCAATGTCGGCACCAGCCTTTTGGGCCGCGACTCCTTCCAAGAAATTTACACCACCGGCATTACCATGCCCATTACCAAGCATAATTTTTTAGTCAATAAAGTGGAAGAATTGGCGGATATTATTCGGGACGCCTTCCGCATCGCCAATACTGGCCGCAAAGGCCCCGTCCTTATTGATATCCCCAAGGACGTCACTGCCAATAAATGTGAATTTGAATCCAAAACTCCCATCGAGGTCATCCAGCGCTATCAAAAGAATATGAAAGCCATGGAGCAGGCCGCCGATATGATTAATAAGGCTCAGCGCCCTGTGATTTACTACGGAGGCGGCGTCGGTTTGAGCAATGCCGAGGCGGAGCTCAATGAATTGGTGGACAAGGCCGGCATCCCCGCCACCTACACCATTATGGCCGCCGGAACCTTGAACGACGATAAAGACCTGAACATCGGCCTTATCGGGATGCACGGCACCCGCACCTCCAACCACGCCATCAATAAGGCGGACTTGGTGGTGGCCATTGGCGCCCGGTTCAGCGACCGCGTGGCTCTGAACCCCAAACGCTTCGCCACCGAAGCCAAAATCATTCAAATCGACATCGACGTCAGCGAGGTAAATAAAAACGTCCTCGTAGACGCTTACCTCGTTGGCGACGTCAAGCAGGTCCTCACCGACCTTTTGCCTATGATTGAGAAAAACGAACATCCTCAGTGGGTGGAACAAATCAAGGAATGGCAAGGCCATGACTACCATCCCAAAGACAGTGCGGATAAACTTCGTCCCCATCAGGTAATGCGGATGATCAGCGAAATCTGCGGTGATGAAACCGTCTACACCACCGACGTGGGCCAACATCAAATGTGGGCAGCCCAGTTCCTCCACCATGTCAATCCCAAATCCTTCCTTACCAGCGGAGGTTTGGGAACCATGGGTTATGGCTACGGCGCTGCCATCGGCGCTCAAATGGCGGTAAGAGACACCGGCAAACAGGTGGTTCACATTACAGGCGACGGCTCTTTCCATATGAATCTCAATGAAGCCTGCACCGCTGTCAGCTACAATTTGCCCATCATCACTGTGATTATGAACAACGCGGTTCTCGGTATGGTGCGCCAATGGCAGACCGCTTTCTATGAAAAACGCTATTCCCACACCGACCCCGAACGGAAAACTGATTTCGTCAAATTGGGCGAAGCCTTCGGCCTCACGGCCTTCCGCGCCACCAACCCAGCGGAATTTAAAGAGGCCATGGAAAAAGCCTTGAAGGTGAACGGTCCCGTCTGGATCGACTGTATCATTGAAAAAGATGAAAAAGTGCTGCCCATGATTCCCGCAGGCGGCACCATCGATGATATTATTATGGATTAAAGGAGGAGGATCACGATGCAGAAAAAAGTAGTGAGCGTATTGGTGGACAACCAACCGGGGGTCCTCACCAGAGTTACCAGCCTCTTTGGCCGCCGTGGCTATAACATCGCCTCCTTAACGGTGTCCACCACCAACAATCCCGATATTTCCCGTATAACCCTGGTCATCGAAGGCAATGAGCATATGCTGGACCAAATGATTTTCCAAACCTCCAAACTCGAGGTGGTTCAGGATATCTTTACCCTTGAATACGACCACAGCGTTGTCCGTGAGCTCTTGATGGTTAAAGTCGTGGCAGATGAATCCAACCGCAGCTCTCTTACGGAAATCGCCAATGTCTACAAAGCCAAAATCATTGACCTTTCCATCGGCTCCATGATTATGGAACTCACCGGCGAGCCCAATAAGCTCGATGGGTTCCTCTCCATCCTCAGTGAATACGCCATTCTGGAGGTCTGCCGCACAGGGATCACCGCCCTTTCCCGTGGCGCGATGTAAGATACTTTGGTTTACGATAAAGTCTAATCGCGATATCACAAATAAAATCGCAGACTGCACACAGCGCAGCCTGCGATTTTTTGTTTTCCCGCTCTCGTATTTTCGGGGCCGGCCGTTTGACTGATATAAAATGGTTGCTGTGTTTGATGAAATGCTTTATAATGGAGTTATCCATGATAATCGTATTTCAATAACCATGATGATGGGGTGTTGCAATGAATATTGATAAATTAAAAAGGATGATTGCCGATTTTGTTCGAAAAAAATCCGATGAGAATTACGATGAGGACAGCTGGAAGGAACGTCTGGAAAGGCAGCGCTATTACCAGGCTTTCAACAAGGAACGACTTCTGGCCATGACGGAAGATGATTTTCTTGAATACATCAGCAAATTATGGTCCATGATGATCTGGGGAAATAAAAAATATGTGGTGGACAAATTGATCGATGATAATGATTTTGAAACATTAAAGCGGCAGTTAGCCTACCTTTTATACGACGAACTTCCCATCGAGAAGCGGTGGAATACCTTTATGAGGTCCGTAAAAGGTCTGGGGCCTGCCACCATGAGCGAGCTGCTCTCCTATGCCAACCCCCAAGAATTTGTCATATTCAATCGAACGACCATTCTCTGTTTTACCTTTCTTAATATCCCCAATATGCCAAAATATAATTATCAGTATACGGGAAAGAAGTATCTGGAGGTTTGCGCCATTGCCAAGCAAATCGCCCAGGAGTTGACTGCAGCGGGTATCAAAGATATTGATTTGCTGGCGGTTGATTATTTCCTTTGGGATGAAGTATTGCCATTTGCGGAGAAACAGACCTCGGATATCCCTGCGCCTGCGCCGCCAAATGACGCCACACCGAAAGAATCGAAATCACTGCACGACGAAATTAAGGAGAAGCTGGTGGCTATCGGCGAGCTCCTTGGCTTTGAAAGCCGTGCCGAAGTGCCCATTGCTACCGGCGCTGTGGTGGACGCGGTATGGGAAGTAAAAATCGGCAATATGGGGAAAGCCATTTATATATTTGAAGTACAATCCAAAGGTTCCATTGACAGTTTGATTTTAAACCTGAAAAAAGCTCAGAACAACGCCGCGGTTCAAGCCGTTGTCGCTGTGGCCGATGAAGCCCAGTTGATAAAAATAAAAAGGGAAAGCAAAGGCGTTATTGAGGAAAAATCCCTCCGCATATGGGATTCCGATGATGTTTTGGCAGTTTACGACGCTTTGTCTCGGGCCCATGAATCCATTAATAAACTGGCCCTTGTGCCGGATAGCTTTTAATTCATGATAAAAACCACCTTGCTGCTGGCAAGGTGGTTTTTGATATGTTAGCGTTCCCATTTGTTGCAGAGGCGCTCAATTTCGCTGGCGAATTTCGCGAGCTGCTTATTGGCGGTGCCTTCGTTTTTGGCAATAACCTCCATCAAGCGGCGGCCCATGGCCTGGAGCCGTTCAAAGGCGGCATGCTTTTCCTTATGATGGGACGCTGTTTGACGGGGAGCCGCCGGAACGGGGATTCCTTCCTTCAAGGTGATATTTTTGGCAAGGTCATAGACGGCGCCGCTGTAGGGCGCTGTGGCGTCGTAGCCGTATTCCTCCCGCAGGCAGGCGGCAAAGGAATCGCAT
Source organism: uncultured Peptococcaceae bacterium (assembly GCA_964637365.1). GTDB lineage: Bacteria > Bacillota > Dehalobacteriia > UBA7702 > UBA7702 > Cryptoclostridium. The sequence goes on along the minus strand of CAZWWH010000012.1, from coordinate 25,958 downwards.
ACCGTATCCTCGCCGTGAACCACAAATATGCGTTTGGGCTTGGCTTTAAATCCTTGAATCCAACGAATTAGACCCGGTTTGTCTGCATGGCCGCTGACTCCCTCCAGAACTTCGATGTTGGCCCGTACCGAAACCGTCTCACCGAAAAGCTTTACTTCCTTCTCTCCCTCCACCAGGGCCCGGCCCAGAGTGCCTTCGGCCTGGTAGCCCACGAAGAGTACCGTGCATTCCGGTCGCCAGAGATTGTGCTTCAAATGGTGGCGGATGCGGCCCGCTTCGCACATTCCCGAAGACGAAATGATGACCTTTGGATTGGTGTTGAAATTGATGGCTTTGGACTCATCACCGCTTTGGGCTAACCGTAGCCCTGGGAAGCTGATGGGGTCAATGCCCCGCCGTACCAAGTCCATGGTTTCGTCGTCATAGCACTCCACGGTGTTTTTGCGGAAAATCGCCGTAGCCTCAATGGCCAGGGGACTGTCGATATATACTTCAAAATTGGGGAAATCCGGCACTAGGTTTTCCGCCTTGATTTGACGGATGAACCAAAGAATTTCCTGGGTGCGTCCTACGGCAAAGGAGGGAATCACCACATTGCCGCCGCCTTGGAAGGTGTAGCGGAAAATCCTCGCCAGTTCTTTGCAGTAGTCGATACGGTGGCTTTTGTGAACACGATCGCCATAGGTGGACTCCACCACCAGATAATCGGCCTCCGCCACCATGGAGGGATCCCGCACAATGGGCTGATTCACGTTGCCCACGTCACCGGAGAAAACAATTTTCTTTTCCTTTTCCCCTTCGGTCATCCAAACCTCGATGCAGGCGGAGCCCAGCAAATGGCCGATATCGGAAAACCGCAGCTTGAGACTGGGTGTAACCGCTACAATCTCGTTATATTTTACCGGCACGAAATGCTCCAGCACCCCTTCGGCGTCAGCGGTGGTGTAGAGGGGAATGTACTCCTCCTTCCCTGCCCGTTTGGCCTTGCGGTTGCGCCACTCGGCTTCAAATTCCTGAATGTGGGCGCTGTCCCGGAGCATAATGCCGCACAGCTCCGCCGTGGCTTCCGTAGTGTAAATTCTTCCCTGAAACCCCTTTGCCCAAAGGAGCGGCAGCAGCCCCGAGTGGTCGATGTGGGCGTGGGTCAGCAAAACCAAGTCCACTTCATCAGCGTGGAAGGGAATCTCCTGATTCTCATAAATATCACGGCCCTGTTCCATACCGCAGTCAATGAGAATCTTCAGGCTCCCCGTCTCAAGACAATGGCAGCTGCCAGTGACTTCGTGGGCAGCGCCGGAAAAGGTCAGCTTCATAGCGGCACCTCCTTGTATCCTTTTCTTAATCATAACGCAAATGTCGGCAGGTTTCCAGGCTTTTCCCAAATCTTCACCTAAAAAACTCCAAAACTGTTGCATATCACAACAGCCGCTGCCGGAACGTACCGATAGCGGCTGTTTTTTCTTGAAAAATTCGATGAACTGTTTTTACGCTTCCCATGAGGCGCGGAACGAAAAGCTGTAAACGCATTCTGATAGCGTGGATGACTACGATTCCAAGCATCATGCAAAATTCGTAACTTTTTTACAAACAAAGCATGGAACGAAAAGGTATCAGCTCGTTTCCGCAACGTCATTACAAAAGGATTCCAAACATCATGCTTGGTGGGTGACGCGGTCGTGTTCTTCGGCCCGTTTGGCGTTGTTCCAATGTCTCATATCGCCGACGAGATAGCCGGTAATACGGCGGATTCGCTGGAAGGGTTCGGCAGCCAGTTCATAGCGGAGGTTCACATAATCGCCGTCTAAGTCAATGCCCAGGGTCTTGATTTCCCGGTCGGGATATTTGGCCTCGGCGTGGGCGATATAGGCGTCGATTTCTTTTTGGTCTAAGGTGCCGTTGGTAATTTCTACTTTCATGGAATCGTCTCCTTTGACGTTTTCGGTATATTTTTATTATACCTCTTTTTTCTCAGAAAGGCTACGACGATTTTGTCACGTTATGATAAAGTTTTAATGTCCCTGACAGTAATGTTCCCGCAGCACCGCCATAACAGCGGCGATCCCTTCATCAGCCAGGTGATAGCGGACATTCTGGCCTTGCTTTTCGCTGTCGACCAATCCGTGACTGCGGAGCTGTGCCAAATGCTGGGATAAGGCCGACTGCCCGATATTAGGCACGGCTTTTTGCAGCTCCGTTACGGTGGCGGCGGATTCCAGCAGGGTGCAGAGAATCAAAAGGCGGTTTTCATTGGCCAGCACTTTTAACAGGGCAGCCACTTCCCTGGCTTGTTCTTCCATGATGCTCTCCTTTGTTTCCTAAATTTTTCAGCTTGCAGATACCTTGGGTCATGGTGCCCATGGGACAGTACACGCACCAGGAACGGGGACGGAACAGCGCCATAGTGATGAGCCCTAAGATGGTGGAGGTCATCAACACGCCGTAAAAACCAAAGGCGTATTGAGCGATCCATGGGGTGACATCGGCGCTGTAAGCCCAGTGCCACGGCACCTTGAAGGCCCAAAGCAGGGTGATGATCTCATGGAGGGAAGAAGCTCCCGCGAAAACCAAATAGGTATTGTAAACCATCAGGCCAAACATGGTCATAAAAAAGGTCAAAAATCCGTAACGGAACCAATTGGAGCGGAGAAACTTTGGAATGGGCTTATTGCGGGAAAGGCCGAACTTCCCTCCCAACAGAGAAAAAAGCTGGCCCCGCCCGCAAAAACGGTTGCACCAGGTTTTGCCGCCGCCTGCTATGGCAATGATCAGGGGCGTGATAAAGCAAATCATTCCCAGCCAGGCGAAGAGGATATTGAAAAATCCCAGAATCAAATAACCTGCGGAAAATATCCAAATATAATCGTACCAATGCTTTTTGTAGTTGGGGCAATGCTGTCTGATTTTTTCCTTCATGATACCGCCTCCATTGCAATGACTGAAGCGGGACATGCCTTGGCGCAAACGCCGCAGCCCAGGCATTTGTCCAGGTCCGCCAAGGCGTAAAGGCCGCGGTGTATTTTTATGGCTCCGGCGGGACATACCTTGACGCAGGTGCCGCAGGCCACGCATTGTTTGGAAATGACAGGTGACTTTTTCATTGTGAACTCCTCTCTAGCATATTAGTATATTCTAATATTCTAATATTCTAATATACTAATATATAACACAGGATCTTCCCATTGTCAAGGTTGCGAAGGACGCCATTTTATGTTAAATTAGAAACAAGCCCATTTTACTTGAAGTTTTAAAGGAAGCGTGTTGCCATGTCCAAAGCGAAAAAAGAAAAAGATATAAAAACAAATGCCATGCGGTTTTTGGATACTCATGGTATCGACTATGAAACCGTCACCTATGAGGCCGATGGTTTTACCGACGGTGTTCATCTGGCGAAAAAACTGGGTATCGATCCCAATATCACATACAAAACCCTGGTTACTGTGGGAAAAAGCAAAAATCATTTTGTTTTTGTACTTCCGGTGGCGGCAGAACTGCACTTAAAAAAAGCAGCCAAAGCTGTAGGGGAAAAATCCATTGAGATGATCCACGTGAAGGATATCACCGCCCTTACCGGCTATGTCCGCGGCGGATGCAGTCCCCTGGGGATGAAAAAACAGTTTCCCACAGTAGTGCATGACGCTGCCGAAACGCTGGCGGAATTTTACGTCAGCGGTGGACGCATCGGATCTCAAATCAAAGTGAATCCCCGCCAACTGGTGGAAGTGATTCAAGGAAAATTTGAGGATATTATTACGGAATAAGGTATATTTATGAGTAAAAAGCAGCAGTCAAAAAAACAATCCTTTGATAAAAAGTCCTTTCTTATTATGGTAGTTTTAGAAGCCGTTTTGATGGGCTTTATTACCTTTATGGGAATCAAAGCCTGGTTCCCCGTGTCCAGCGCCACATTGGCGCTGGTCTTTGTCCTGGGTACTGTGGTGTTGGCATCTATTACCGCCGTGTCTTTTGTCTTAAATCCTCCCAAGCACGAAGAAACTTCCCAATCGAAAAAGCAAAGGAGCCGCCATTCATGAAGAAAAAAACGAAAGTGAGCTTGGCCGTGGCTGTAATTTTATGCGTAATTCTTCTGGGGCTTTGTTTCTGGCTCGGCATTGATGTTGCCCGAGGCTCCATGAAGGAAGACAGCGTATCGATTACCATTGACCAAGGGGACGGAACCAGGACCGTAGCGGAAACCCTGGCCCAAGAGGGTGTGATCTCCCATCCCCGGCTGTTCCGCCTTTTTGCCAAGATCGAGGAGGTTGACGGCCAATGGCAGCGGGGCACCTTCACGGTGGAGTGTGGCCAAGGCTATCATGACCTGTTCCGGCAGTTGACCACGCCCCAAACAGCCTCCATCAAAGTGACCATTCCCGAAGGCAAACAAGCCAAGGAAGTCGCCGCCATCTTTGAGAAAGCCGGCGTCTGCTCGGCTCAGGATTTTCTCAACGCATCTACCTACGGCGCCTATGACTACGATTTCCTGAAAAATGTGTCCTATCGTGATCGCATCAGCGGTTTGGAGGGGTACCTCTTCCCTGATACCTACTTTTTCGAGGCGGATACAGCTGCTGAAACCGTGGTCAACGCCATGCTTCAGCGGTTCCAAGAGGTGGTGGCCACCGAAGAAAATATGGCCCGAGCCGAAGCCATGGGCCGTTCCTTTGACGAAATTGTGATTTTAGGCTCCATGGTGGAAAGCGAGGCCACCACTGCCGAGGACCGCAAGCTGGTGGCAGGGGTGTTTTGGAACCGTTTGAATCATCCGGAGCTGTTTCCAAGGCTTCAATCCTGCGTTACGGTGGAATACGCCATGGGTATCAAAAAGCAGGTGCTGTCCCTGGAGGATACCAAGTTTGACTCTCCCTACAATACCTACCAAAACGAGGGCCTGCCCTATGGCCCCATTTGCTGTCCCTCTCTGGAGTCCATGGAGGCGGCACTGTGGCCTACGGAAAATAACTACTACTATTTTCAGTCCGATGACCAAGGAAAGCTCCATTTCGCCGAAACCTTTGAAGAACATGCCGCCATCCAAAAGCAGCTCCATGCCAATTGGGGAGCGTGACGGTTCAATCTTGGCACTTTATGTGAAGTAAATATTGAACATCATGTAACGAAAAAAGATAAGTCCTGATAGAAACGAGGCAGCTTCTATCAGGACTTTTTAGAATCATCAAATCGGTTCAAATGAAACAGCCGCTTCAAAACAGGCCCCAGAGAATCCAGTATGGAGCGGCGAATATCGTTATCAACAATTTTATAGGGCGTTAAAAGATATGTTCAAGGATAAACACCATCCCCCCGCCAAAACACATGGTAATGGGCAGTGTGACGAACCAAGCAATGACGATGTTTTGAGCAACACCCCACTTCACGGCGGAAAAGCGTTTGGCCGCGCCGACCCCCATAATGGAGGTGGTAATGACCTGAGTGGTGCTGACAGGCGCTCCCAAAAAAGAAGCGGACTCAATAACGATGGCCGAGGCTGCTTGGGCGGCAAAGCCGTTGATGGGGTCCAGCTTCGTAACGTTGTTCCCCATGGTTTTCATGATTTTCCAGCCCCCCAGAGAGGTGCCCAGAGCCATCATAAAGGCGCAGGATATTTTTACCCAAAGAGGTACGCCGCTGTCGGCAGCGAGAATATTGCCGCTGATCAGAGCCATGGTGATGATCCCCATGGTCTTTTGAGCGTCGTTATTGCCGTGGGAATAGGCCACGAAAGCTGCGGAAAAAATTTGCAGCTTGGAGAAAAATCGGTTGGCCTTGGCCGGCCTCACGTTCTTTAGGGCGTTAAACAAAATGGTCATTAAGGTAAAGCCCACCAAAAAACCAATTAACGGCGAGGTAAAGAGGGGAATCACAATTTTATGCACCACACCGTCCCAGAGCACCCCTTGAGTGGACATGGTGGATACAATGGTAGCCCCCAAAAGGCTGCCGATAAGGGCATGGGAGGAGCTGCTGGGAATCCCCAGATACCAGGTAATAAGGTTCCAGAGAATGGCGCCGAGGAGGGCCGCCAGAATCACATATTGCTCCAATTCCACAGAAACAAGACCTTTGGAAATGGTCATGGCAACTTTTTCACTGACGAGAGCGCCCACAAAGTTCATCACTGCCGCCAGCAAAATGGCCTGTTTGGCAGTGAGAGCCCGCGTATAGACCGAGGTAGCGATGGCATTGGCGGTGTCGTGGAAGCCATTGATGAATTCAAAGAGCAGCGCCGCCGCGACGACTAAAATCAATACAATATCAAGCATGCTTCATGACCACTCCTTCTACGGTGTCGGCAATGGCTTCACAGGTGTCCAAGGCCTTTTCCAAGCGGTCGTAAATTTGCTGCCATTTAATGATTTCAATGGGGTCCTTTTCCTCCCGGAACAAATCCCGGATGGCTTGACGGTAAAGGCCGTCCCCTTCGTTTTCCAGACGGTTCACTTCGATAATCTGTTTCAAAACCCGATCGGTTTTCTTAAAATCTTTGAGATTTTGGAACATCACATCCAATTCGCGGATACTTTGGAGGATGGATTCTGCCAAGCGGCAGGCCGGGGTTCGCAGCGCCTTGATGTCAAAAATCACAAAGTAATTGGCGGTTTTTTCCAGCACGTCCACAATGCGGTCGAGGTTTTTTGCAATCATGTAGATATCTTCCCGATCAAAAGGAGTAATCAAGGTGCCGTTAAGAATCTGCATAATCTTATGGGTTTCCTGATCGCAGTCGGATTCCATCCAAATCAGAGAATGAGCTTTTTCTTCCACATCCTCATAATTGCGGGTCAATTCGTAAAAGGTTTCACCGACTTTGACGATTTTTGTCATCTGCTCGCAGAAGAGGTCGAAAAAAACATTCTCCTTTTTCTTTACGCCAATCATTTTTTCTACCTGTTTGCGGCGCACTCTCGGCAGCCGCTTACCTTTCTTTTACATTCGTTTTACATTTTCCATTCATAATTATAGTATATCCAAGGCAATTCGTAAAGATTTTATTTTTTCGCTTCATATTCTATTTTAAATATGGTATTATAGAGCACATGAGAAAGGAGGCGGCTTTACCATGGTTTTCAATCGTATTCGCTCCAAAGGATTGCTCCTTCCCTTGCTTCTTATTCTGACTGTTGCCTTGGCCCTGGCCTTCGGTGGCTGTAGTCATAACGCCCCCTCCATTGCAGAGGATGGCTCCTATACCTCTCCCGATGAGGTGGCATTATACCTGAATACCTTTGGTAAATTGCCCCAAAACTTCATTACGAAAAGCACGGCCAAGGACCTGGGCTGGGTTAGCAGCCAGGGGAATTTGGACGAAGTAGCGCCGGGCAAAAGCATCGGCGGCGACCGCTTTGGCAATTACGAAGGTCTGCTGCCTAAAAAAGAAGGGCGTTCCTACTATGAATGCGACGTCAATTACAGCGGCGGTTATCGGGGCGAAGAGCGCATTGTCTGGTCCAGCGACGGCCTGATTTACTATACCGACGACCACTATGAATCCTTTACCCTGCTTTACGGCGACGAGGATTTGGAATAAAGGAGGCGTCTGCGATATGACAGAAGTGACAATTCACGGGCAAAAAATTCGCACCAAGGAGGATCTTTTCGCCGCCTTTGGCGCGCAAATGACTCTGCCGGCCCACTGTGGCCGCACATTAGACGCCTTGGCCGACGTTATCACCGAGGCGACTCCCATCGCCGTTACCATTGTCTGCCCCGGGGCCTTCTCTCTAAACCTGGGCGATTGGGGGGTATCGTGCCTGGAGATGCTGGAAACCATCGCCAACAGTGAACATCAAATCAAACTGACCATCAAGGAGGAAACACCATGACACATGTTTACAAAACCAAAGGGACCTGTTCCAAAGAAATCCGTTTTGAAATGGACGGCAACATCGTCACAAAGGTGGAATTTGTCGGCGGCTGCCACGGTAATGCCCAGGGCATCAGCCGCCTGGTAGAAGGCATGACCGCCGATGAAATTATCGAGCGACTGGAGGGAATCCGCTGCGGCTATAAAGGAACCTCCTGCCCGGATCAGCTGGCCCAAGCCTTAAAAACACGGGAAAACTAACATAAAAAAAGTCCGATGAAAAATTCATCGGACTTTTTTTGCGTAATTCAACGTTCTTCTTCCCTCTGGGCGGTTTGAAATGCATCCCATCCCGCCTGAAAAAGGGCACGAACAAGTTCGTCCATTTCACGGTGCAATTCCTGGTGCTGATGGCTGTGAAAAAAATTCTCGTATGCATCGTTAAAAGCACTGGCAGATGCTTGTTCCTTATTAAAATTCATAACGTAACTCCTTTCGTTATGTATGCATACGCAGGGGAAGAAAAAGCAGCCGGAACCTTTTATCATGATTTCCAAAAAACGGACCTGTCCACGAATTCAAATGGGCATCGTGTCATCCGGACCTGCTCCCCGCGGCACTGCCCTTGTCGCGGGAGGAGAACAAAGACTATATTCATGTGACAGTTCCAAGCCGCGTTCCTTCCCCAAACGTACCATTTCTTATGGGTTACCACAATTCCATAAGAAAAACTTTGTATACGCCACAGCATGAGAAAGAAAAATAGAGAAAACACCATTCTTTTCGCTTTTATGGTTGTCGTTCGCTTCTCTTATATGATATGGATTCGCATCACACCAAACGATCCTTCTCTGAATAAAAAAGAATCAAACTCATTCCCGGCGTATGATTGCTTCTTATGGGTGGCCACAATTCCATAAGAAATCTTTATATACACCAAAGGATGAGCAAAAAGGAGCACTAGACAAAAAAGCTATTGAAATCTATTTGGGAAGTTGTTATTCTATGTTGGCGAACCTTTGATCTTTGTTGCTTGCTTGACCGAAAAATCTCATCCTTGGCGCTCTTTTTCGGCGGTTTCTGTGGGACCGCACAAAAAAGCAAAATATGGATACGCCAAGGGAGGAGGTTAAAAATATTTTTAAGGATAGTATCTTTATTATTTTTTAAATTTTTGATTTAATTGAAAATAACCTCGTCCCCGGCGCGCTTCTTCCGCCGCACTTACACAGCGCAAAAAGCAAAAAGGGCGGGGAAAATAAAAAACTGTGGTCAAGGTGAAACCTCAACCACAGCCAATTTCATTGGAAACACAACCCGCACTCCCCACACTATGCGTGTCTAAACAAACACCAACAAGCCTTTGGGGGCTTGCGTTGTTCGCCTAAATCGTTTATAATGTTAATGCGGCGCGGACTTCATGTCCGCTGTGTCGGTGGTCTTTTCACCGGTGCAGGCCTCAAGGTGTTCCCGCACCTTGGGGCTGCCGTTCTTTTTTATTTTCCCCTAACCGCTTCAATTAGGGGTGAAGTAGTTCTGAGATAAGTATAGCAGAAATATCTTCCATTGTAAATATATTTTTTCTTGGGCTTTCCATTGTGGCTGATAGCGTTGTTGTCGGAAAAGCCTAGACACTTGAGTACGTTTTGGTACGCGGCGTGCCTAGGCTTTTCCTTCCGCCTAGCTCTAAGCCACAATGAAAAGCCCGCCGAAGTTATCTGATTGTTGTACGTTACCCCACGAACCCGACAGTTTGGTCGCACACAACGACTGATAACTGTGAAAAAGCCCAAAAGGGAAACTCTCGAGTACGTTTTTCAGGGTGACAAGTACCACAGATCGTTTTCAATCTATGGAACCGCTCGTCTTTCTCTCTACTGCTAGTATATTGGCAGCATTCTTTTTTTGTCGCAAAGTGTCGTCATGCGTCGTACGTTGGGCAATGGGACTTTACCATGAAATTTCCCCTTATTACTGTCGCAAAGTGTCGTCATGCGTCGTACGTTGAGCAATGGGACTTTACCATGAAATTTCCCCTTATTACTGTCGCAAAGTGTCGTCATGCGTCGTACGTTGAGCAATGGGACTTTGGACGCAACCATGTCTCCTTGCGCCGAAATAAAATGAGAGCCTTTTGGCTCTCATTGTTTTACACGTTACCAGAGTTTTTCCCTGTAAGCTTTACTTTGGAAAGGTCGATTTTTTCGGCAGCCTTGCAGGCGTCCTGGAACGTATCGTAGACCTTATTGGAACCGAGAATTTCCTCTTTCTGCTCAGTGATTAAATTATCCAGCGCGATCATATCACGGGTTTTATAAATTTTCCACTGGCCATCGTCCTTTTTCAGGTAGTAGATGGCGGCGGTTTTGCTCTTCCGCAGGTCTATGGTATATTGGCCTTCCTCGGAGGAATCTACTATGACATTCCAGGTCGTCACCTTGGCCTCGGCTTTTGCTTCGTGAAGTCCTTTGCTGAACCCCAGGAAGCCAATGAAGCAGCGTTCCACGTCGTGATTTACGGTATAGGATACGTCGTACCGTTCCTCAGTGCCATAGAAAAGATAATTTTCACAATTGGATTTGTTGGTGGTCAGCAGGGGTTCGGCGTAGCATTTCTCCATTTCGGCTTCAACCTTATCGGCGTATTGCCGGCGCTCCGCTTCGGGCACCTCTCCCAGGAGTCCCGCTTCCCCCGCGCAATGATCGAAAACGATATTTTCGGCATTGCTGATGGTGTGCTTGATGGCAATGGTCTGGACAGTGAAAAAGGCAATGACCGCAACCACGGCCAAGGCCAAGATTCCTATCACGATTTTCTTCTTTTTCGTCATAGTCATTGATTTCGTTCTCCTTCTGTAGACTTTATAGAATTTTGTCGTTGCATAATATGAATTCTATAATATTCTTTAAAGTCCTTCCGTACGGAACAATGCAAAGGCAAAAAAATATGATTGTGCAACAAAAACAGAACCATCAAAAAACCGCACCGCTTTTTTACGGCGGTACGGTTTTTGTAATTAGAAGCAGAAGAGGTTAAAGAGCTGTTCGCTCTGGTTCACCGGCGTATAACGGAACCCTTTGGCTTCCATCCGCTGAATCAGAGGTTCGTAATCCTTGGGGTCTGAGAGCTCCACACCCAGCAGGGAGGGGCCGTTTTCCTTGTCGTTGCTCTTGGAGTAGTTGAAACGGATAATATCGTCGTTGGGACCAAGAACGTCGGTGAGGAATTCCCGCAATGCGCCGGGGCGTTGGGGGAAATTGATAATGAAATAGTGCTGCAAGCCTTCGTAAAGAAGGGAGCGTTCTTTGATTTCTTGCATACGGGCAATGTCATTGTTGCCGCCGCTGATGATGCAGGCAACTTTCTTTCCTTTGATTTTATCTTTGTAGAAGTCCAGGGCGGCGATGGTCAAGGCGCCGGCGGGTTCCGTTACAATGGCGCTGTTATTGTACAGTTCCAGAATGGTGGTGCAGATTTTTCCTTCGGGCACCACCACGATATCGTCGAGAACCTCCTGGCAGATGTCGTAGGTCAGCTCTCCGACCCGTTTAACAGCTGCTCCATCGGCAAAGTGGTCGATGGTGTCCAGGGCCACGACGCCGCCATGTTCTATGGAAAAGTTCATATCCGCAGCGCCGGTGGGTTCCACGCCGATGACCTTGGTGGCGGGGCGAATGTGTTTGATATAGGAACCAACCCCTGAGGCCAGGCCGCCGCCGCCGATGGTAGCGAAAACGTAATCCATATGGCCTGCGTCGTCGTTCATAATTTCCAGCCCAATGGTACCCTGACCGGCGATGACCAGGGGATCGTTAAAGGGATGGATAAAGGGCATATTCTGTTCTTCCGAAAGCTTGGTGGCGGCTTCGTTGGAATCGTCGAAGGTATCGCCCACCAGAATGATGTCCACAAATTCACCGCCGAACCGCGCTACCTGGGAGACCTTTTGCTTTGGCGTGGTGACGGGCATAAAAATTTTGCCGTGGCAGCCCATGGCCTTGCAGGAAAAGGCCACGCCCTGGGCATGGTTGCCGGCGCTGGCGCAGACGACGCCGCGGTCTCTTTCTTCCTCAGTGAGCTGGCACATTTTATTATAAGCGCCGCGAATTTTGAAGGAACGAACGGTTTGGAGGTCCTCCCGTTTTAAATAGACCTGGCACTGGTACCGCTCTGAAAGGACGGAGTTCAGCTCCAAGGGATGATTTTTGGCAATGCCCTTCAAATCGTGGCCTGCTCTCAAGATATCTTCCAATGGTATTTTGCTCATATGTGAATCCTCCTGAAATAAGAATCATAAATACATTAATCATATATACTTCTTGAAAACTTTGGCATTTCCTTCATCCAGTCAAAAAAATTTATTTCTTTATCGACGCTGAAGCCTTCCGCCATGGGAGTGAGGGCCATGGCTTCGAACGCAGAGTCGAACACAGCGGCCATGGGAATTTGGCGAAAGGGAATCTCCACGCCGCTGACTCTTGCGCCGTTTTTCGCGCCGTTTAAATGGTGGAGCGTTATCATTCTGGGATAAACGGGAACGTCTTCTTGAGGCCGGTCGGCATAGGTAATGCTGCCATCTGAGATATCAACGGCCAGAACCCGGTTGAAATAGGGCACGATGGTTTTGCCGTTTTTCAGCTCTGTGCCGGTGATTTCCGCTATTTTAGCAGGATCCTTTTGCAGAAAAACCTTGCGGTCGTGTTCATAAACCAGCTCGTAGGCATTGGTTCCATCATTTTGGGCCATTGCCTGTTCCATCTTTTCTCTGGGGTCATGATACCATATCTCCAAGGGAAGGACAAGAAAAATCGCATTCTTGCCGTCTGAAATGAAATACCTGGATAAAGCATACCACAATGATTGACAAATAGCACTTTATTTTATTATAATAAACAATTAGGACTTTTGAAAATTGCCACAAAGGAGACACATTATGGCACAAGCCATTGGCGAAAATCAGCGAAATTTTTATAAGCAAATTCTCACTCTGGCCATTCCCGTTGCCATGCAGAACCTCATTACCTTTGGGGTAAACATGACGGATACCGTCATGATGGGTTTAGCCGATGACACCGGTGTGCTTCTTTCGGCAGCGTCCCTGGCAAACCAGCCCTTTTTCATTTTATCCCTGATCTGTTTCGGCTTAGCGGGAGCCACGGTGACGCTGACAGCTCAGTACTGGGGCAAAGGCGAAACCGCTCCCATCCGCTGCATATTTGCCATGATTTTAAAATTAGCGGCAGGCGCAGCTTTACTTTTGGGGTTGTCGGTGCTCCTTTTCCCGCGGGAGATCATGTCTATTTTCACCAACCGTCCCGAGGTCATTACCGAAGGGGTCAAATATCTCCGCATTGCCGGTTTTGCATATATCGCTTATGGTATCTGCAATACGTTGAGCTGCTGTCTTCGCGGTGTGGAGCTGATACGCCTGGTGGTGGTGGCCAACCTTTGCGGTTTTTTCACCAATTTGATTTTAAATTATCTTTTGATTTTCGGTCACATGGGATTTCCCGCCATGGGGATTTGCGGGGCGGCGGTGGCCACCTTGTTCACACGGCTGATCGAACTGACAGTTGTGCTGATTTACGTCTTTGCTGTTGACCGTCGTTTGGCGCTGCGTCCCAAAGATTTACGTCTTTTTAACAAAACCCTGGCCAAGGATATGCTGATTTACGGCGCGCCGGTTTTTTTCAATGAGGTTTGCTGGGGCCTGGGGGTTTCGGTTCAAGCGGCGATATTGGGTCACATTACCTATTCCCAGGGAGATCCGGTAGCAGCCAACGCTATTGCCTCCATGATTCAACAGCTTTCCACCATTTTTATTTTCGGCATTGCCAACGCCGGCGCAGTGCTGGTGGGGAAAGCCATTGGCAGCGGCGATCACGAAATTGCCAAGATTCGGGCCAACCGCATCAAATGGCTCAGTATCGCAGTGGGAATCATTGCCTGCGGCGTAATTTTGCTGCTAAAGGATGTCATTGTGGATTTCTACGACATTCCCGAGGCCACCAAAGCCTTGACCAGGCAGTTAATTGTAGTGATTGCCTTTGTTACCATTTTTATGTCCTCTTCGGCCATTTGCTTTATCGGTATCTTACGAGGCGCTGGCGACACCCGTTTTTGCCTTGTGGCGGAGCTGGCCTCACTTTGGGCTGTGGCTACGCCCCTGGCTGCGGCAGCGGTGTTCTTCTTTGCTCTGCCGGTACCTGTGGTGCTGATGGTAATGAAGGTGGACGAGCCATTGAAAATGATTGCCAGCATGGTACGACTCCACGGCGGGAAATGGCTGAACTCCCTAACAAGGGAGGATATTTCCAAAGATTTAGCCACACCTTAAAGCAAAAAAGCGAATGTGCCCTGTTGGTAAAACAGGGCACATTGTATTTATAGTAACCCAATATAGTATCACATCAAAAAGTCCATATTGGTAACGGACGTTCCCGGCTCTATGATAAGAAATTGTTGGTCCCATCGACCAGACACCAGCTTTTCCAAAATCAAATTGCTGCCGGGGACATAATCCAGGGTGGCCTCCATCAAATCGGCGTTTTCCATGGCCGCCAATATATATTCCTCAGAATGGCAGTCATATACTCCAGTATCGATGATATCGGCGTTGGTATAAGAAGCGAACCAGGAGCGGAAAATATATTTTCCCTCGTCTCCATATTCCTTTTCCAGCCGCTCCTTAATGGACATTGGCGAAAATTTGCCATCAATACTGTCCCGCAGGTAGAGATGGCCGCATTCCTTCAAATTCGGGTGCCAAGTGTCATCGGTATGCAGCAGCAAAGTGATGCAGTCATCTACCTTTGGAATCACCACACGTTTTTTCGAGGGAATTGATTCCCACGAACCACCGCAAAAGCCCATAGCAACTAGGACAGTATCGACCCTATCAGGAATTTCCTCCAGAGTTTCGATGATTCTCTGCCGCATTTCCTTCGGTTTCATATGGAGCTCGCTGTCCAGTTCCACCACAGAATAATTGGTTCCCATCTTTTGTTGAGCTGCCACTACGTGAAGCGTCATGGCGGAACAGGACAAAATCACCGTATGATCGGGACATCGTGTTGGGGGTATCGCAGTATGGGACATAACGTTCTCCTTCATCTGTTGTAGTATGATTCATTACAATAATTATACCCCTCGGGAATTGTAGTGTCAGTAGCTACAATTATTTTTACTTTTCAGCAAAAAAATGATATGATAAAAAAAGGAGGAGATTTCATGAAGCGCAGCGCCAAATGTTCCATTGCTATTCACAGCCTGCTGGTAATTGCCCTGTTTGGGGAAGAAACCAAAGTAACCAGCGACCTAATCGCCCGCAGTACCGGCTCTAATGCCGTACCATTCGCAATATTTTTCACGGCCTTCGGGAGCAGGGGATTATCACCGTAAAGCGGGGTACCGGCGGCACCTTGCTGAACCGTCCTCCTTCGGAGATCACCTTGTGGGAAATTTACACCGCAGTGGAACCGGAAGAAGCCCAATCCCTCATCGGAAGACATCCCGCTCCCTATGAGCAATGTCCCGTAGGGAAACATATTTACGAATTATTGGCAGTCCCCTATCAACGAGTCGGCACGGCAGTTCACCAAGAATTGGAACAGTATACCCTGGAAATGCTATTGAATCATTATAAAGAGCTAAATCCCCAAGGATATGCTCTGCCGACGGAAAGGAAAACTCATGACTGAACGGGAAAAAGTTATCACAGTATTAAAGGAGCTTGGCATTGCCTTCCGTTTGGAGGAACACAAGGCAGTGTTCACCATTGGGGAAATGGAACAGCTGGGACTCCAAAGTCAAGGTACTGTGGCCAAAAATCTTTTTTTAAAAGATAACAAGGGCAAACGCCATTTTTTGGTAGTACTGCCGGGAGATAAAAAAGTAGATTTAAAGTCATTAAAAGGCCTGCTTCAGGTCTCAGGATTATCCTTTGCTTCGGAAGGTCGGCTTTGGGACTATTTGAACCTAACCAAAGGGGCGGTGACGCCCTTGGGCATTATCAACAATACCGCTCACGACGTTGAGGTTATTTTCGATAAGGAGCTGGAACAGTCAGCCAGCATCGGTGTTCACCCCAACGAAAACACCGCCACGGTCTGGTTATCCTACGTTGATTTGGTGCGTTTCGTGGAGCACCAAGGCAACCCCCTCACTGTTTTGGAACTATGAAATAAAAAAAGCCGTTGTTTTCCGTCTCTGAAAACAGCGGTTTTTTTATGCCATTCTTGTCGAAATCCGTAGATTTTTTTGGATGCAAAATTGGAATCGTACCTGGGGCGAGAATAATTGACACTCAAATCCCAGAATATTATACTAATCGTATCTATATATATAAATGCAACCAATGATTGACGATACTGAGAGAGAATCCTTATGAACATTAAAGAAGATATTCTATACTGTCTCAATTATATCACGGAACACCTCGACGAAGAATTTTCCTTACGAGAGCTGGCCGAGGAAATGGGCTATTCCTATCATTACTTTTGCAATCTTTTTTCGCTTACCGTGGGAATCCCTCTGGCGGAATACATCCGCAAGCTGCGCTTGGATCAAGCGGCGGCCTCCATTGCCCATGGCAAGCCCATCTCCGAGGTGGCCAAGGCCAATGGTTTCCAGACCCTTTCCGGCTTTAACAAGGCCTTTAAGCGGGAATACCTCATGAGCCCCAGCGATTATAGCAAGGAAAACCGCATGGTGATGCCGCCCAGATTCATTCATTGTGAAGCCATTCGGGCGGTGGGCTATAACCTTTCCCCCATGGAAGGCCGTGAGTGGGATCCTTACAGCCACCTAAGGGAATGGCACAATGTTAGCTTTCACCGGGCCGCGGCAGCGGTTTATCAAAAGCTGGCTGCCGAAGGCCGGGGAGAAATCAGCCTTTGGCACCATCCTGAAGAGAGAAATGGCAGCCGCACCTATTTTTTCGGTCCTGTGGTGAGCGAGTTTCCCCCAATTCCCCAGGATATGGTCTGTCTGGAACTGACCCCTTCGGATTACGCAGTGTTTACCACTGTGCCGCCAAACATCGCCAAGGGCAGGGAGAGTTTCCGAAAAGCCCTGGATGATCTATGGGCCTTCATCCTTTTGGAATGGTTTCATAAGGAAACAAACCTCTTTTTGGACCAGGAAAAACCTTCTTTTGAATACTATCCTTCCGCCAATGTGGAGCAAGATGCCAAGGTGCGGCCGGTGGAAATTTTCATTCCAATCATAAAAAAAAGCAGAACTTATCCGAAAGTCCGTAAAAATGGACAACTACATTTTCAAAAAAGTATGTTATAATGGAGTCATAGGTTCATAAACGTCGTAGACAACGGAATCGGGTGAAATTCCCGAACACTACCAAGGTGCTGTGATGCGGAGCAATCCCCTATCTGCCACTGAGCAATCGGGAAGGCAGGGAAATGCGATGAAGCAAAGTCAGAACACGAGCTACGGCGGGGTTTCCTCTTGGTGGCGGCTTCTTTATTCGTCCGTGTTGATTCCAAGGGGAAAAAACACGGCGCTTCTTTTTTACAGACAAGATAACGCCACCACAACAAAATAAAGTACGCACCGGGAGCGGGAAATGAAATCTTGCCGGATACCACAGCCCGCCCAAGGTGCGCCACCACAAGGGCACCTTTATTTTACTGTGAAAGGCTCTTTTTGTAAATGGTGAATCAATCCAAATATCAGCGACAATTTGTTTCACAAAAAGGACAATTATCCTTATAAAAACAGAAAAAGCAACTTTTTCACAGAAAAACAAAAATTCAGGTGATTCAAATTTGGAATACCTAAAATTGGTATAATCGTATTAATTCAACAAATTCCAAACACTTTGTTATTACCTTTGCACGCCCTTGTGAGGAGTTCCCTCTCCCCGTTGGCGTGCATTTTTGCATTTTTCCTTTCTTTTGGTTTGCGGAGACTTTTCGTGATCGGTGCATTCCGCAAACCATGCACACTCCGTCCCAAGTTTGGGAGTTCTATACGAAGCTTTACACACCGTTCTTTGACAAGTTAAAATCGGGCCCTTCTTCTGCGTCCATCCACAGAGGCTCACATGCACCCTGAATCAATCAAACTTATTTTGCTTATGTTTCCGCCAATAACATTTGTTATTTGGCGAAAAATTTGGATTTGCAAAATCCATAAATTTTACTTTTATCAGGAAGGAGGCGAACTTTTTTTATCACAACGGCGCTTGTTGCTTTACAGCAACGAATCACAGAAAGTGAGACGATCACTCGCTTTCCCAAAAATGAAAAAAGGAGTAAATGATTATGACAAAGAAATTATTTAAATCAAAACCCATGATGGTTATGGCATTGGCCCTGGTTATGGTGCTTTGCCTCAGCTTTGGCGCATTCGCCACAGAATACCCCGTATCCTACGTTCAGAATTCCAGTCATGCAACCTCTGCTGCCATTGATGTTACCGTTACTGTAGAAGGCGTTTCCACTCCTTACACTGAAATCCCCGTATCTCTTGATGCAAAAGCCAGCGGCACTCAGAAGGTTCTCGACGCAATGTTAGCAGTCAACAACCTTGGCGGTAGTGTATATTTCCTTGAAGATACAGAAAATCTTATTAATGAAAACACTACCTATTTCACTTATGTAAACGATGAAACCGGCAACGGCACCGGTTACAGCGGCTGGTGCTTCCGCATCAACGGCGGCTTCCCCATGGAATCCGCAGGCTGGGGCGCTTCCATTGCCACTGCCACCATCAAAGACGGCGATGTAATTTCCTTCTATCTTGACAACCCCATCACCTCCACTGCTGCTGCTCAGTTCACCAGAACCAATGGCGTCTCCTATGCCAACGGTGTTGTTACTGCTACCGTCAAAGGCTCCAATCAGTACTTCCAGGGCGCAAACTGGGATTGGATCATCAATGACTTCGCCGCTCTGAGCGGCGTCACCGTACAGGTTCTGAACGCCTCCGGCTCCGTTGTTGCCAGCGGCACCACCGGTTCTGACGGCGCGGTTTCCATCTCCACCGGTACCTTGGCTGCCGGCACCTACACCGTGAAAGCGGTTGGTTCCAACGACGGCTCCAACATCACCAAAACCACTTCCACTGCTACCTTTGCGGTTCAGTAAGCCATACTGTTGACAATACTGTTTTCAAACAGTAAGAATGATGTTCAGCTTCTCCTCCCCCTATGGGGGAGGAGAAGCTGGGCTTTTTCTATGTAAGAAAGGAGATGCACTATGAGTTTAACAGCAAAAAGACAAAGCCTGGTGATGGTTCCTCTTCTGGCTCTGCTGCTTATTTTTGCTTTTAGTTTTGGGGCCCTGGCGGCGGAATCTCCCATTGAACTGGTGGAGCAGGAATCCGGGGAAGCAATTCCGTGCTACGATGAACCGGTCACGGCGGAAGATGGTACCGTGACTCATCATATTTATTTGCAGTTACCGGAAGAATTTTCTAATAAAGAAATCTCCGTTTTTCTCCATAAGTCTGGAGGAGCAGCCACTTCAGGATGGTTACGGTCAGGAACTTTTGATGCTCAGGGCGCTTGGACACAGTCTACATCGGTCATGATGGCTGCGAACAAGTCTCAGACCATTGATACCAGTCTCTTAAAAACGGAGTATAATGTTGGCGATACCCGTTATCTTGTAGTACCTTTAACCGCCGACATCAAAGGCAACTATTATTTATACGTAGCAACTCCCGTACCTACTGTAAAATCAATCAATACAAGCACCGTTCATAATCATGCCGGAAACAATCTGAATTGTACCGTTGGTGCCGTCTTTAGTCATGTCGCCGATGATACAGCTGTAAACGTATACATTACTGATAAGCAGGATGGAACCTCGGCCGACGCCCTAGAGGGAACCTTGGTGAAAACCACCGCCGCCGAAATGAAATCCAGCTGCTATGAAGCGGGCGCTGTAAGCGTGCCGACTAAGGATTTGGCCGCAGGGCAATATTATGTGGCCGTGGAGACCGGCGAAAGCCGCGCTTATCAACCCTTCACCATCTATGCCACTGCCAGAGAATACGCAGAAGCCGCACAGAAGCTTTTTGTAAAATGGTATCAAACCAAGGGCTTTGTAAGCTCCGGGGAATACGTGGGCCTATCCCAGGATTCCGGTAATGGCACCGGCATCGACTGGGAGGCTTACATTTTTGGCGCAATGGGCTACAGCGCTGACGACCGTCTTTTGACCACACCTCCCAATAAGGGCAACAAAACCTATCTCGACTTAAAAGCCACCAATTTTTCCAGGATGACAGAAGAGCAGCTGGTACAAAACCAGGGTTCCGCCCCGGCGGCGAAAATTTTGGGCCGTCAGATTCTGGGCATTGCCGGACTCGGCGGTGATCCTCGTGACATCGGCGGCAAAGACCTTGTCAAAGCCCTGATCTCCCTGGCCTACAAGGACCATGATATTGAAGGCGGCGAACTGAACCTGGACGAAGACGGCAGCCTTCATGTCCGTGTTGCTGACAATGACACCATTTGCGAAGGTTATTTCCTTCTGGCTTTGGAAGTTTGCAACGCCACCCCGGAAGAAGGCTATACCGAAGAAATCCGCGCCGCCGGTCTCAAAACCCTTAAAAATGCCTGCGGTTCCGTCGTCGTTGAAGAAGGAAGCGACGGTGAAGACGGCGACTTTACCTCCACTGGACACCATGCACTTTCGGACTACTATTCCATGAGTCTCTATCCCCTGTGCTTTTTGAATGACGTCAAGGGCATGGAGGGCGAAGCCCAAAAAATTCTCGACCAGTTTAAGAAAAACTACCAGACCGTGATCAAAAACGGCAGCAAAATGAATGTCTTCTCCATTGCCGTGGCCCACAGCGCCCTGGCCACCGGCGGGCTTACCTTTGAAGAATACGCCACGGACCCCGCTTGGACTGACGCCAACGGCCAAAGCGAGATTTCCAGACTGCTGGCCGACCAAAATGTCGGCGGCGGCATCGGGGGATATGACACCCGCATGGCTATTTACGAAGTCTTGCAGGGGCTGACGGACATTCTCAATGGCAAAACCTGCTTTGAAATCGCTCATGAAACCTACATGAAAAATTATCCCCAATACAGCGACGGCTACGCTGGAGCCAAAGCAGTGGAAGAGCAGCTCAACGCCTTGCCCAAGGACGCGACCTTGAAGGACAAAGCTGACGTGCAGGCTGCCCGCAAAGCCTACGACGCTTTGAGCGACGACGCCAAAGCCCAGGTCGGCGAAGACGCTGTGAAGAAACTCACTGCCGCCGAAGAAAAAGTCATGGAATTGGGTGTCGCCGCGATGACCGACGTGAAAGCCAAGGATTGGTTCTACAACGACGTAGCCTTCTGCCTCTACAATGACTTGTTCAAAGGCATGACCGAAACCACCTTCGGCCCCAACACCTCCATGACTCGTGCCCATTTCGTCACTGTTTTGGGCCGCTACGCTGGCATTGAAGACAGCTCTAAGTCCAATCCCGCTGACAAAACTCAATTTAGCGATGTGAAAAGCAGCGCTTACTATGCCTCGCATGTGAAATGGGCCGTGGAAAATAACATCACCAAGGGCGTTACCGAAAAGGAATTCGCTCCTGACGAACCTGTAACCCGTGAACAGATGGCCGCATTTATGCAGCGCTTTGCCGAAGTGATGAAGATTGACCTGCCTGAAGCCGACAAAACCAAATTTGCTGACGACGGCAAAATCCGCTCCTATGCCAAAGACGCTGTTTACAGCATGAAAGCAGCCAACATCCTCCGGGGCAATCCCGACAACACCTTTAATCCTCAGGGTGAATCGAAACGAAGCGAAGTCGCTGCTGTGCTCCATCGCTTCCTCACCTTGAAATAAGCCAAATTTGCGTTTGTATTCACTAAAACCTCATTAATATAACTAAATAACTTAACGCACCGGAAAGAAATTTCTTTCCGGTGCGTCTTTTTTTGTCTTTATTTCCTTACAACAAAAGGAAAGAGCACCCCAAAAGGCACCCTCTCCTTTTATCTATATCAAACCGCCAGAAATAGCGGTGGCGGCGCTTTGGAATTTTACGACCTTACATTAATCGAAGAAATCTAGCATGGGACGGTCCGGGTCTTTTTTATACGATATCCAATTCCCTTCATGGTTGGCCAGGGCTAAAAATACCTCATCGGCCTTATGAAAGCCGTCTTGTTCCAACTGCTTTTGGAGCCAGGCTTTGTCTTTGCCAATGGATTTCAGGTGGTTTTCCATGATAACACCGTCGATGATAACATTGGCCATCAGGTTTGTGGGCCCCACCGGACGTTCCATATCCGAGGGCGTCAGAGGCGCGAATTCCTTTTTCGGCTGAAAGCTCAAGCTGCCGTTGATTTCCATGATGATTGTTTCCAGTTCATCTAGGGAAAAATAGCCGTGGATGCGGCAAGCGCCTAACAGATCGTTGAGATCCAGCTTTTCACTGGCCAGGTTTTTCTCGATGATTTTTCCTTTGTATAGTAAAATTTTTGGTGTGCCGGAAAAGAACCGTCGGGCCTTAATGCTTTTATTGCCAGCCCAAGCCATCAACACCGAAACGATGACGTAAACCGCCATGGCCCACAGGCCAATCCAAAGGGGCTTGGCTTCGTCAATGGCCACAGTGGCGGCAATGGAGCCAATGGTGATGCCCACCACATAATCGTAAAAGGTGAGCTGGGCAATTTGCCGGGGACCAATCACCTTCGCCAACAAAAAAAGGCCGAGAACTGAAAAGATGGAGCGAATCGTAATCTCCGCAAATACAGAAACAAATGAATCCATGTTGTCCTCCTTTTGCGTTGTTGATTGTTAGGTTCTCCAGCGCATTGTTTTTTATAAGGGAAAACCGCGCCAATTTCTTCCGTTGCAACAAAAATCTTCAATGAAAATTAGTTGCAACCGATAAAAAAAAGTGATACAATATTTACAAATTATGGGCCTGTAGCTCAGCTGGGAGAGCGTTCGGTTCGCATCCGAGAGGTCGACGGTTCGATCCCGTTCAGGTCCACCACATATAAAACCACCGTTTAACAGGCATTTTGCTTACAAACGGTGGTTTTTTATTGCTTTCGCAGCCGCAACAATTCTTTAAAAGAAATGCAAAAGCATTAACAAAGACAGTTGTTCCTATGTTCTGTCCGATCAATGGCCTTGAGAATTTTATTTCTATGCTTCCCTGGTCTTTCTTTTTTCGCTGCTTTTTACTATAACCAACAGCTTATTTCCAAAAACGCAAACAATACGAGACTCCAATGCCCATGAAAGCTCGGTATTTTGCGAAGGAGCTTTCTTTAAGACGTGGCATATTGCCATAATACACATTCCAAGCAGGGCGCATATTGATTTCCCTGTGAAAATATGATACCATTTTTATATCAAATGATACGGTGATGGGGGCAAAACTGCTCGAAACCAAATATCTATTTGGAGTGTCTGTTAGGCGATCAACCGCAAATTTAGGAACCAACGAAAATCGAACTACGGGCATACATGGAAAATCAGTTCCGTCAGGACGTATCAAGCGTCACCGATTAGAGAAAATATGCTCGGTAAAAGTATTGGTATAAAGATCCGGATCATATGGGAGGATAGGCATTTTGTATCGTAACAAAATCAAACGTTTTCTTTCAATCCTGTGTTGCTTATGCGGCATTGCATTGCTGTGGTGGCTATATCTGATGATTATTTTGGCTATCAAGCTGGATTCACCGGGGAAGGTGTTTTTTCGGCAAAAACGGATCGGCAAAAACAAGAAACATTTTATGATTCTAAAATTTCGTACTATGAGGAAAGATACGCCCCACGACATGCCTACCCATATGCTCATAAATCCAGACCAATACATCACGAGAGTGGGTAGATTTTTGCGGCGAACCTCATTAGATGAAATTCCGCAGTTATTCAATGTCCTGCGGGGAGATATGGCGTTAGTCGGTCCAAGACCGGCGCTCTGGAATCAATACGATCTTATCGAAAAACGGGACAAGTATGGCGCCAATGACGTGTTGCCAGGGGTAACCGGCTGGGCTCAGATCCATGGCAGGGACGAGCTGGAAATTGAAGAAAAAGCAAAACTAGATGGATATTATGTGAAACACATAGGCCTCCGGATGGATATCCGCTGTCTATTTGGCACAATCCTACCGGTACTTCGCGGCGAGGGGGTCGTAGAAGGCGGAACGGGCACGAGTTCTTCTCAAAAGGAACAGACTTATCTTGATTGAGGAACCATCATGAAAAACAAAAAAATCCTTATCGCGACCAACCATTCCTATATGCTGTGGCAGTTCCGTAGAGAATTAATCGAAGAACTGATGAAAGAACACGAAGTGGTTCTGAGTATGCCCTTTGTGGGACACGAAAAAGATTTTAAAAAGATGGGGCTGCGCTGTATTGAAACAGAAATTAACCGCAGGAGTATTAACCCCGCAACAGATATGAGGTTGATGCGCTTTTACCGAAAGTTGCTGAAAAAAGAGCGTCCGGATCTGGTAATTACTTACTCCATCAAACCCAACATCTACGCCGGCCTGATGTGCGGAAGCTTGGGCATCCCCTTCTGCGCCAACGTCCAGGGGCTTGGGACGGCGTTTCAAAAGCCTGGACTTGCCCAGTTTGTAACACTCTTATATAAAGCGGCGTTCCTCAAGGTACGCACGGTTTTTTTTGAAAATGAAGCCAATGCCGCGGAATTTCAGAAACGACATATCATTCCTATCAAAAAGCAACGGGTTCTGCGGGGGGCAGGCGTCAATTTAGAGCATTATTCCTTACAGCCGTATCCGAACAATGACAAAGTCCATTTTCTGTACTTGGGAAGGATCATGAAGGAAAAAGGCATGGATGAGCTGTTTTCCGCGGCCCAAAGGCTCCATAAGGACAACGCTGCCTTCGTCTTGGATTTGGTTGGTTTTTTTGAAGATGAATATAAGGAGCAAGTGGAACAGCTGGAAAAGGACGGTATCGCCGCGTTTCATGGATTTCAGGAGGACCCGAGACCCTTTTATGCGGCTGCCGACTGTATTGTTTTACCCAGCTACCATGAGGGCATGAGCAATGTTCTTTTGGAGGCGGCGGCAATGGGCCGAGCGCTGATTGCCAGCGATATTCCTGGCTGCCGGGAAGCGGTGGATGAGGGAGAGAATGGTTATCTGGTAAATGCCAAGGAGGCGGAAAGCCTTTACAAGGCCTTGAAAGCATTCCTTGATCTCAAACCGTCCCTGCGTGAGCAGATGGGACAGAAGGGACATCAAAAGATGGCAATGGAATTTCGGAAGGAAATCGTGGTTCAAGATACCCTCAAAGCCCTTGGTATCAAAGAAGAGCCGCGGCAACAAAGTTAAGATTTGAGCTTACGCTCCCTTCTCTAAGGTTTCAGCGAGAAGATGGAGCTTGCGAAACAGGAGCGCACACCATGGATATCCAGCTTTATTATGAGGAACAAGGCCAAGGGCAGCCTCTGCTGCTGCTTCATGGAAATGGAGAGGACAGTACCTACTTCGTCCATCAAATGGCATATTTTTCTAAATATTATCGGGTCATTGCCGTGGATACCAGGGGACATGGAAAATCCCCCAGGGGAACGGAGCCCTTTACGATTCGGCAATTTGCCGAGGATTTGCGCTGCTTCATGGACCAAATGGGCTTAGCAAAAGCTCATATCCTGGGATTCTCCGATGGCGGCAACACTGCTCTGGTGTTCGCCATGACTTATCCGGAGCGTGTGGACCGCCTCATCTTAAATGGCGCCAATCTTGACGGCAAGGGAGTCAAACCTTCGGTGCAGCTTCCCATTATTCTGGGCTATCATATGGCGTCGCACTTCGCCAAAAAGAGCGCCCGGGCAAAACAAAACGCGGAGATGCTGGGGCTCATGGTCGATGACCCCAAAATTCCGGTGGAGGCATTAGCCAAGGTTAAGGCAAAAACCCTGGTCATCGCAGGAGACAAGGACATGATCAAAAAAAGTCACACCCAGCGGATCTTTGACCATTTACCCCAGGCCCAAATGATTCTGCTGCCCGGCGACCACTTTGTGGCCCACAAAAATCCCAAGGCCTTTAACGAGGCGGTGGCGGCATTTTTAGCCGCGCCAAGGGACAATGACAATTTAGAATGACAAAGCAAAACGCAGACCAAATATTGAACTGCACCCCATTTGTTAGACAGTGTGGTATACT
>CAZWWH010000011.1:0-71412 GCA_964637365.1 uncultured Peptococcaceae bacterium | reverse complement strand
GGTCATGTAAATCTCATTCAGGGCGGACGCCTGATTGGTGCTTTCAATCTGGTACGCCATCCTCATTTCCGCTTCATTCAGCTTCATCTATCCGGCTCCTTTCCAAAAATGGGCGTAAAAAAACGCCACAGGCTTTTGTACCTATGGCGGTGCTTTGAAGGATTTAGCAACAGAAAAGGGATACCATTCGTAAAAACGGTATCCCTGCTCTGTAAACTTATTCAGTTTTTGATGGTTGCATTGTCTGTTGCTGTCCACAAAGCCTTGATTTTACTTGTTTTTTACAACCATCCTTATCGAAGCCTTGTATTTACGGGCATTTCTAAACTTTTCAGCATAAGAAAAAGCCGTCGCAGCAGTCTGCTGTGGCGGCTTTTTCTGCTTTTTGGGGATAAATTATGCTGAAATCGGCTTTGTAATCGTTAAAAGAATCGTACTGCGTGAAATCGAATTGCTGTGCTGTTTCAGGCATATAGAAGGTTTTATAGGTATTTACTACTGCATCGGGATTAATTTCGTGAATTCGTTCGGAAGCAACATCCACCTTATATTTCCCGACTGTTTTTCGTGTCGCATAGATCTGGCGGTTTATGTTGGTGAGACATACTTTGTCATCGTCGATCAGATCGACCGTTCCGACGCCTGAGCGGACCAATGCTTCTACGGTATAGCCGCCGACGACGCCGATCCCAAAAACGGCAACGCGAGAGCTTGCCAGTTTTTCCATGGCTTCCTTGCCGAATAGCAGCTCTGTTCTTGAAAATTGATTTAGCATTCCTGATTTTCCTTTGACATAATATGATTTCTCAGATACTCACGGTATCCTCCCGTTAAGTTATAAGCGGTATAGCCCGCGTCAGACAAAATTTCGACGATTTCACCGCTGACCTCTCCCGCTTGGCAGAAGACATAGATGGCTTTGTCTTTCGGCAGGCTGTAAAGAAGACGGATTTCATCTATGGGAATATTGACCGCTCTGGGGAGAGAACCGAATTCGTACAGCCTCTTTTCCCGTATGTCTACTAAAACATCGCCGTCAGTTCGGCTTTTCATATACTCGCATATATTGATTTCATTGATCATTTGTTTTCACCGTTACAAGCATCGCATCCGTGTAATTCATAATCCTCACGGTTCTCAGACAAAGACAAAATATCAGCGTTTTTTCCGCATACCCGGCAATGAGGATCGGCTTTCGCCATTTTGACAATACGAAATTCCATAGAAAGAGTGTCGATAGACAAAACCCTGCCCGTCAAAAGCTCCCCGATACCGAGCAGATATTTGATTGCTTCCGCAGCCTGAATACTCCCGATTATCCCCGTAACAGCGCCGAGGACACCCGCTTCCGAACAAGATACATTTTGCTCGTGGGGAGGAATATCGCCAAGCAGACAGCGAAGACACGGTCCTTTTCCGGGAACATAAGTCATCGTTTGACCGCCGAAACGGACGGCGCCTGCATGCGAGTATGGCTTGCCCAAAAGAACGCAGGCGTCGTTGATTAAAAATTTTGTCTCAAACCGATCCGTGCCGTCAATAATAAAATTATAAGGTCGTATGACTTCTTCAATATTGTCGGCAGTTATCTGCGTGAAATGGAGAATGACAGAAACATCCGGGTTGATTTCTTTTAGCGTCTTCTGGGCGGACTCTGTTTTTGCCACACCTATATTTTCGGTACGGTGAATGATCTGACGCTGTAAATTGGAGCGTTCCACTCGATCATAGTCCGCGATACCGATAGTTCCGATTCCGGCAGCGGCTAAATACAAAAGAGCGGATGAACCCAAAGCCCCTGCGCCTATTACCAATACTTTTGACGCAAGAAGTTTCTTTTGCCCTGACAAACCGATTTTACGCAATACAAAATGTCTGGAATATCTCTCCAGTTGTTCCTCTGAAAACATTTCTTTTCTCCTCTTTAAAGGCATTATTGATTAGAATGCGGTTTTCTGTTCCATTTCCCTCAATATAAGCTGTGCGCGCCTTCCATTACTTCCCATGCTCTGTAAGAACTTCGTACCAACGGGGCCGATGCCACATATCGAAATCCCTTTGAAAGCGCCAACTCCTTGTATCGGGCAAAAGTCTCCGGTGTGACATATTTGGCTAAAGGATAGTGACGGGGAGACGGCTGAAGATACTGCCCGATCGTTAAAATATCGCAGCCCATTTCCAAAATATCGTCCATCAGCTGATCGATTTGCTCGTCTGTTTCTCCCAACCCTACCATAAAACCAGTTTTTGTAAAAATAGTAGCGTCTTTTTTCTTGCAATAGTGTAAAACATTTAGGGAACGTTCATACTGCGCCTGCGGACGTAAAACAGTCTGCAATTCCTTTACGGTTTCTATATTGTGATTCAGAATATCGGGATGAGAATCAATAACGATATCCACGGCGTCCGTATTCATCTTCATGTCCGAAATAAGAGTTTCCACCGTAGTCCCCGGACAAATCTCATGGATCGCATAAACCGTTTTTGCGAACTGCTCGGCTCCTCCGCTTTCCAGGTCATCTCGGGTAACGCAGGTAAGCACTACATGGTGCAGTCCCAAATTTTTGGCGGCATGCGCTACATTTATCGGTTCATTGGGATCGGGAGGCAAAGGATGTCCCGATGTAACATTGCAGAATCGGCAATTCCTCGTACAGATATTCCCTAAAATCATAAAAGTAGCGGTATGCTTACGAAAGCATTCACCCAAATTCGGGCAGTTAGCTTCCTCACACACCGTGTTCAAATGCAGTTCCCGCAACAGACCCGACACCTCAGCCACAGTATTACGGTCATATTCTGATTTCAGCCATTCAGGTTTAGGCTTGCGCCGTACGATGCGATTGTCATTATGATTGTCCATCCTTAATTTCTCCCTTGTTTAACCATTTCAAGAAAATATTTATGAACCGACAGATCCTCATTTAATTCCGGATGAAACGCCGTTACCAACTGATTCCCCTCGCGGGCGGCAACGATATGTCCATCGACCGACGCCAGCGCCTTTGCCGAACCGGTTACAGCTTCAATATACGGCGCGCGGATAAAGGTCATTGGTACCTTGCCGATACCTTCCAATTCTGTTTCGGTATAAAAGCTGCCAAGTTGTCGGCCGTATGCGTTTCGTACTGCCGAGATGTTCATAGTGGCAAAGTGTACCCGGTCATCGTTCTGTATTTTCTTCGCAAGCAAAAGCAGGCCGCACAGGTTCCGAAAACAGGAAGTCCCTCTTTGATTCTTGCTTTTAGATCTTCAAATAGACCCAACTCCCGCACAAGCTTGCCTTGCACGGTGCTCTCTCCTCCGGGGATAACCAGACCGTCAAAAGGCTGTTTGAGATCAGCCTTTTGACGGATTTCAAATGCTGGAACGCCGCCGGCTGCGCGAATATCTGCCGGAATACGCTCCAACGCCATAACGGCGCAGGCTCCTGCCGACTCGGCGATTTTTGCCTGTTCGGGGGTGGTAACATCCATGATAACACCGCCTTTGAGCATTTGTGCAAGGTTCTTGTTCAGTTCCAATCTGTTGTTTTCCATTTTTCGGATTCTCCTTATTGATAAATTATTTTGTTTCACAAATCGTTGCGCCACCAACAACGGTATCGCCGTCATACAGCACGACAGCCTGTCCCTTTGTGACAGCGCGCTGCGGTTCGTCAAATTCGATTTTTAGTGTATCTGCATCCGTTTGCGTGACCGTCGCCCACTGTTCCGGCTGCCGATAGCGTACTTTGGCTTTCAACCGCAGCGGTTTGTCAATTGTCGGAACGGAAATCAGGTTGATATCCTTCGCCGTCAGCGCCTGTGAATACAGTTCCGACTCTTTTCCAAGTGTTACAGTGTTTTCAGTCGGATCAACCGCACACACATACATGGGTTTGGAAAAGGAAATCCCAAGCCCCTTACGCTGACCGACGGTATAACGGATTACACCGCGGTGGCAGCCGAGAATATTTCCGTCTCTGTCTATAAAGTCGCCGCACGGATAGCTTTTGCCCGTGTGCTCTTCGATAAAATCCGCATAGCTGCCGTTTTGCACAAAGCAGATATCCTGGCTGTCTTGCTTGTGTGCATTGATAAAGCCATGCGCTTCGGCAATCTCACGCACCTCCGGTTTTGTCAGGCCGCCGAGCGGAAATATGGTATGGGCAAGCTGCTCCTGCGTTAGTGCATACAATACATAGCTTTGATCCTTATCCGCGTCAAGCGCCTTTTTCAGCAGATATCTGCCGGAGGAATCGTCCTTTTCGATGCGGGCGTAATGCCCCGTCACTACATAATCATAGCTGAGTTCCTTTGCACGCAGATACAGCTTGTCAAATTTCAGATAGCGGTTGCAGTCGATGCAGGGATTCGGCGTAACACCGTTTTCATAGGCGGAGATGAAGCGACTTATAACCGATTCTTCAAACCGATCCGAAAAATTAAAGACATGATACGGAATACCCAGCGCATAGGCAACGCTTCGCGCGTCCTCCACATCGTCAAGCGAGCAACAGGAATGCTCCCGAGAAATGCCGATATCCTCGTTGTGAAACAGCTTCATGGTTACGCCCATGCAGTCGTAGCCCTGCGATTTCATCAAATATGCAGCGACGCTGGAATCCACGCCGCCGCTCATGGCAATAAGCGCTTTCTTCATTCTCCAAGCCTCAACATTTCATCAATACATTTCCGTGAGGATGCGATAAGTTCATCGCTCATGACGATTTCTTCTCCTCCTAATCCTATTACTGCACGGTAAACATCCGTCAGGGTGGTCGCCTGCATATTGTGGCACACGCAGTCTTTGGAAAGAGGATAAAAGCTCTTTTTGGGACATTTATATTGCAAATGCTCTACAATACTGTTTTCTGTACCGATGATATATTCGCTCCCAATGCCTTTTTCGGCATAGTCCATAATCTCGGTCGTACTGCCGACAAAATCCGCTTCTTTTACAATGTCGGGGTGACATTCGGGGTGCATCAATATTTCAGCAGCGGGATGATTTTTTCTTGCACGCTCTATATCTGTCTTTGTGATTCTCAAATGCGTCGGACATCCTCCGCGGACGAGTTTGATTTCCTTTTCCGGCACTTGCTTTGCAATATAGTCGCCCAAATTGCAGTCGGGTATGAACAAAATTTTATCGTTTGGGATGCTGCGGATGATCTTAACCGCAGAGGACGAAGTCACGCAAACATCGCAAACGGTTTTCAGCTCCGCAGTTGTGTTGATATAGGCAACGACGGTATAATCCGACATAGAGGCTTTCATCTGGGTGATAAGGTCTGCATCCATTTGATCCGCCATTGGACAGCCTGCAATCGGATTTGCAAGCAAAATTTTTTTCTGGGGTGACAGCATTTTCACTGTTTCTGCCATAAAATGAACGCCGCACATGAGAACGGTCTGTTCTTTGACTTCAGCCGCCTTTTTGCTAAGTCCGAAAGAATCGCCTATGTAATCTGCTACTTCCCATATTTCCTGCGTGGGACAGCCCAGCTTACCGAGTTCGGAAAGCAGTTCTTTTACATAATCTTCGTCGTATACTTCTTTGTATTCTACTCCGGCAAGGAAACACGCTTCCGTAATATTTGGCAGCAGTATATCCGCAGAGGGGCAAAGGGTCTTCATCGCATCCACATATACGCTGTCGAAAATCGGATACAGCTTGCCGTTGTCGGCAAAAGCAGGGTCAACGACTTTTACGCAAGTGTCTTTGCCCATGGTATCTAATATATTTTTGACATATCCGACCTGCTTTGTGCTGCCGAGATATCCGGTATAGATGCCGTCAAAGGCAATTCCTTCCTTTTGCCAATGCTGTTGGATCGCAGGCATATCATCCGTAAGGTCTCGGAAGGTGAACCCGCTGAATCCTGCCGTGTGCGTCGATAAAACTGCGGAAGGCAGCACGCAGGTTTCCATTCCGCAGGCGGATAAAATCGGAAGCGCCATCGTCAGCGAGCACTGTCCCACGCAGGAAATGTCCTGTATTGTTAGTATTTTTTTGTATTCCATTGTATTTGCTCCTTAATCAACTGCTTCGACGGTTCTCATCGCAAGAATTGTTTTCGTTATCAAATCATCCAGCTCCCAGCCGAGCATTGCCGCACCCCGTTCAATGACCTCTCTGGAGCAGCCGGCGGCAAAATTCAAGTTCTTGTATTTTTTCTTGACCGATTTCAGTTCCAGATCGGATACGCTTTTGGACGGACGCATCAGCGCGACGGCGCCTATCAGTCCAGTCAACTCGTCCACAGTATACAGGACCTTTTCCATCTCATGCTCCGGCTCAACATCCACCGTCAGAGCATAGCCGTGACTCGCCGTGGCGTGAATAATGCGCTCGTCAATGCCGCGCTCCCGCAGGATTTCCTGTTCCTTGACGCAGTGTTGCTCCGGGAACTGTTCAAAATCAAGATCGTGCAGCAGTCCGACGACTCCCCAAAATTCTTCTTCGTCACCGTAGCCGAGTTCTTTGGCGAAATAGCGCATCACGCCTTCCACCGTCAAGGCGTGTTTGAGATGAAAGGGTTCTTTATTAAATTCGGTCAGCAGCGCCCAGGCTTCGTCTCTCGTCAGCTCGTTTGCCATAAAAACCTCCTCACTCACAGCCGCCGTCCGAACTGTGCAATCGGCTGAACGGAGCCGATCTCGTTATTGGCGTACATGATAGTCACAAGCGCCGTGTCCTCGCGAATCGCCGCCGAAAGCTCCTCCGGGCGGACGATTCCGTTTTCATGGGCGGGGAGCAAGGTGATTTCAAAGTCCTGTTTTTTCAGCTTTTCCAGCGTGTGAAGCACGGCGTGATGCTCGATGGTGCTTGAAATGATGTGCTTCTTGCCCTTCTTCGCGCCGATTGCCGCCGCGGACAGAATCTCCTGATTATCCGCCTCACTGCCGCCGGATGTAAAAGTGATCTCTTTTGCGCTGCATCCCAAGATGCTTGCGATGGTTTCCCGCGCCGAATACAGCGCCTCCGCCGCCTGCTGCCCTGTGCTGTGCAGGCTGGACGGGTTTCCGTATATTTGATCCATATATGGCAGCATCGCGTCGATGGCGGCTTTGCTCATTTTCGTTGTCGCTGCGTTATCGCATAGATATTCATTTATTTTCCTCCTTTTTGAACTGCATTTCCGATACGAGCAATTGCACTCAATAGAACAGAGCGCGGGCAGGCGATATTCATACGAGCAAATCCGCTGCCGCCTGATCCGAAAGTAGAGCCGAGGTGGAGACGCACCCCTGCCTTGTTTATGAAGAAATCGTCAAGTTCACTGTCCTTCAGACCTAACTTTCTACAATCAAGCCAGGCAAGATAGGTTCCTTCCGGATGAATCAGAGATATGATTCCGTCCTTCGGAAAAGCGCCTTTCAGTATATGGTAATTTGCTTTCAGGTAGGAAAGCAGTTCGTCCAGCCATTCCTCGCCGTCGCGGTATGCCGCTTTGGTGGCGGCAATCGCCATCGTGTTTAGATTGCTGTATCCTGTGGCAAGGCATGCTTTTCGTACCTTATGGCGTATATTTTCATTTGCAATAATGATGTTAGCGACTTGAAGTCCTGCAAGATTGAATGTCTTTGTCGGTGAAGTACAGGTAATGGTTCTGTCTGCAATCTTCTTTGAAAGTGAAGCAATCGGAATGTGACGCCCGTCAAATATAAAATCGGAATGTATTTCATCAGAAATGATCGTAACATTGTGCCGTAAGCATATCTCTCCTATACGAAGAAGTTCCTCTTTTGTCCACACCCGTCCTACCGGATTATGCGGAGAGCATAGCAAGAAAATCTTCACGGAATTTTTTACGATCTTTTCTTCCAAATCGGCAAAATCGATCTCATATTTCCCTTCTTTTAATGCGAGTTCGGATACAACGAGTTTGCGATGATTTGCCGATATAATGCTTGCAAACGGATAATAAACCGGCTGGCAAATCAGTACAGCCTCATCCGGCTCTGTTAACGCCTGTATGGAAGCGGCGATAGCGAACATGACGCCGGGCGTCTTTAAAATCCATTCAGGACGAACCTGCCATGACATTCTATTTTTATACCAAGTAACAATCGAATTGTCATACTCGCTATCCGTAAGCGAATATCCAAATATACCGTGGGTAGCTGCCGAATGAAGTGCTTCTTCGACAGATGAGGGAACCATAAAATCCATATCAGCAATCCACATGGGAATAATGTCTTTATATGATTCCTTCAAATTCTGTTCGTATTTTACCGAGCCTGTTCCAACACGACTGTGGACGGTATCAAAATCAAATGACTGCATAATAGCCTCCGTTTAGTTAAAAATCCGACGCCGCGTAAAAACAGCATCGGATTATTCTCTGAATTTTTGCAGGTTATCATATAAAACCTATCTACTTAATATGTTATATTATAAGCGCGTTTTTATATTTTGTCAAGGGAAGTGTAAACATTCAGTATTCGACTTTTTTGTGAACTTAAAAAATTTTTTTGAAAGGGTCTTGACAAAAAGCAAGAGTGGTGGTATTTTAAACACTAAAACCGATAGGAATGATAGGTAATAAGAAAGAGTTTGCATATGATAAAAGTAAAACGATGTAGAAATACCGGCAGTGTATTAAAATAAAAACTGTACCATTACAAAACCGAAAGGAGAAATTTCTAATGAAAACATTTGACAGAATAACAGATTTGATTGGCGGCACACCGCTTTTGAAGCTCACAAACTATATCTCCGATAAGAAACTCGGGGCGACTGTTTACGGTAAGCTTGAATACTTCAATCCTGCCGGAAGCGTCAAGGACAGAATTGCCAAAGCCATGATCGATGAAGCGGAGGCAAAAGGTATTTTGAAGCCGGATTCCGTTATTATTGAGCCGACCAGCGGCAATACGGGAATCGGACTTGCGGCTGTCGCAGCTTCCAGAGGATATAAGATCATCCTCACTATGCCGGAAACCATGAGCGTAGAGCGCCGCAATTTGTTGAAGGCTTACGGCGCGGAACTGGTGCTTACCGAGGGAGCCAAAGGTATGAAAGGCGCCATCGCAAAAGCGCAGGAACTTGCTGCAGAGACGCCGAACAGCTTTATTCCCAGCCAGTTTACCAATGCCGCCAATCCTGCGGCGCACCGCAGTACGACCGGTCCCGAAATATGGGAGGACACGGACGGCAAGGTTGATATCTTTGTTGCGGGCATAGGAACAGGCGGAACGATTTCGGGAGTAGGTGAGTATCTCAAGAGTCAGAATCCAGATGTCAAAGTTGTTGCCGTTGAGCCTGCCGGATCGCCTGTTCTCTCCAAAGGAACGCCCGGTCCCCACAAAATTCAGGGCATTGGCGCGGGCTTTGTTCCCGATACATTGAATACTGATATCTACGATGAGATTATCACTGTCGAGAATGAAGACGCATTTGAAACGGGAAGAACGCTTGCCAGACGCGAGGGACTGCTTGTGGGTATCTCATCCGGCGCTGCGGTTTATGCGGCGACCGAGCTTGCAAAGCGTCCGGAGAACAAGGGCAAGATTATCGTCGCCCTTCTCCCCGATACCGGTGAACGTTATCTTTCCACACCTATGTTTGCTGAATAAGAACGAAAAAAAAACGAGGGATCTGTCATGAAAATTCAAATGGTCAACAGTTTGAAAAAGGAAATAGAATATGCCGAAGAGACACGCCGTCTCTCCGGCTACCTCGTTATGTCTATGAACGCATGTTGTCTGTGCTGTTGCAGCGTCACAGGCGGCGATTGGTTCTGTAAATAAGCAGAAACAGCTTTATAAATAGCGACTCCGCCTGTTCTCACAACTTTCAGATCATGAAAGAAACTGAGAAAAATCAGGCGGAGTCTTTTTATGTTTTCAGACAGAAATGAGGTTAATATATGATAGATACACAGGAAAGTATTACAGCAAAGCTATGCTCTTTTGCAAGGGCTTACCATTCTAATTTCGGAAGGCAGAAAATATTTGACGACTTCCTTGCTTATGATCTGATGGGAAAGGAAGAATACGAAGAGGTCGGTCAGCTTATTGAAAATGATTTTGAAATAGCAGCTTTTGATACAAACCGCGTATTTAACGGTTCGTTGGTATATCCCAAATTGAACAGATATATCACGCCGATCCCGCTCTCCCGTATTGCATTTGCAGAAAATGAACTGGATCGTTTTGCAAAGGAGAACGGAAAATGTCAGTATGTGATTTGCGGAGCGGGTATGGATACTTTTGCATTCCGTAATGAAAACCCCGATATTCAGATATTTGAGTTGGATCACCCGGATACACAGCGATACAAACTTGAACGAATAAAAAAACTTGAGTGGATCATACCCCAAAATGTGCAGTATGTTTCTATTGATTTTGCGGCGGACGATATGATCGAAGTTCTTAAAAACGCCGGGTTTGACAAAAATATTCCCGCATTCTTTGCCATTCTCGGGGTGACTTATTATCTGACGCTTCCTGTCTTTGAACAGACAATTGAAAAAATAAGCCGTATTTCAGAGGACGGAAACAGACTGGTGTTTGACTTTCCCGATGAAACGACATTTGATGAAAACAATGCCGAGAGAGTTCATCGTCTAACGCAAATTACCGCGAAGCTCGGAGAACCGATGCAGCATGGATTTACGGTTGCAGAAATACGACAAGCGCTTAGGAAACATGGATTTGCAGTCGACATACACGAAACGCCGAGAACTATTCAAAAACATTTTTTTGAAAACCGAGCCGAAGGACAAACGGCTTTTGAAAATATCCATTTTATTTTAGCAGAGAAAAAGGAGATAGAACGATGAACGAATTTATTTTTACATCAGAATCGGTAACAAAAGGACATCCCGATAAAGTGAGCGATATCATATCCGATTCTATTTTGGACGCATATTTGAGGGAGGATCCCGATTCCCGTGTAGCCGTGGAGACTGTCGTAAAGAACAACACGGTTATTTTGGTGGGTGAAGTTTCATCCAAAGCGGAAATTGATACCGAAGCCATTGTCAGAAACGCAGTACGAAAAATCGGATATAACCGGGAAGAATTGGGGTTTAACGCCGATACCGCTGAAATCATCCTTCGTCTTGACAGACAATCGCCGGATATTGCGCAGGGCGTCGATCGTGCTTTGGAAACAAGAGGTAATGGAGTAGATGCGCAAACGGGCGCTGGCGATCAGGGTATGGTGTTTGGCTATGCGTCCGATGAAACGCCGGAGCTTATGCCCCTTCCGATCTCCTAGGCGCACCGTCTTGCTTTTAGGCTTACTGAAGTCAGAGAGAACGGAACGCTTTCCTATTTGCGTCCCGACGGTAAAACACAGGTTTCCGTAAAATACAAAGACGATATTCCAGTCGGCGTGGATACGGTTATTATTTCAACCCAACACGATCCTGATGTTTCGCAAGAACAAATCAGAGAAGACGTCATTCGTACAGTTATAGAAGCGGTGATTCCCGAAAACTGGATTCCGGCGAAAGATAAGATTCTGATCAATCCTACCGGGCGTTTTGTAGTCGGCGGTCCAGTCGGCGACAGCGGCCTTACCGGTCGAAAAATCATTGTAGATACATACGGCGGCGGCGCCCGTCATGGCGGCGGAGCCTTTTCGGGTAAAGATCCCACAAAGGTTGACCGCAGCGCCGCCTATGCCGCAAGGTATGCCGCGAAAAATATAGTGGCGGCAGGTCTTGCTAAACGGGCAGAAATTCAGGTTGCCTATGCCATTGGCGTTGCCGCTCCTGTTTCGGTTCATGTAAACACTTTCGGTACAGGAACAGTATCTGATGAGATTTTGCAAAAAGCTGTAACGGAACTGGTTGATCTGCGACCCGGAGCTATCATACATAACTTCGTGCTTCGCCGCCCGATTTATGCGAAAACCGCTGCATACGGACATTTTGGTCGTGAGGATCAGGATTTTACATGGGAAAATGTCGATATCGCGGAAGCATTCATAAAGAAAGTAAGGGAGAAAGCAGAATGAAACGAATTGCCAGCGGAGATATATTCGTAGCCGACAGGATGCTGAAACAATCCATCTTTCACGATTTCGGAGCGGCGGCAGTGGAAATGGAAGGCGCGGCTATTGCTCAAACGGCCGCATACGCGGGAATTCCGTTCGTTGTCCTTCGTGCTATTTCTGATTGTGCGGACGGAGAAGCGGCAGAATCTTTTGAAACATTTGAGAAACAGACAGCAGCTTTATCTTGCGCTGTCATTCAGAACCTAATCAATTCATTATGAAACAGGAGGAAACAAAAATGGCAAACTATAAGAAAATCGAATCCGCACTCATTCACGGCGGCATTTACGGTGATAAATATACGGGAGCTGTCAATGTACCGATCTATCAGACCTCGACTTATGAGCAGCGTGGTCTTGGAGAAAATACAGGCTGGGAGTATTCCCGCACGGGTAATCCGACAAGAGCGGCACTGGAAGCGTTGATCGCAGAGCTTGAGGGCGGATCCGCCGGCTTTGCATTTGGATCGGGTATGGCGGCAATCACGGCAGTACTCAGCCTTTTCAAATCAGGAGATAAAATACTGATATCCAGTAATGTATACGGCGGTACCTTCCGTGTGCTCGAAAAGATATTTGCGAACTTTGAAATCGGATATTCCATTGAAAATACCACAAACATCGACGCTTTGGAAAAGAAAATAACGCCGGATGTTAAGGCGATTCTCGTGGAAAGTCCCGCGAATCCCCTGCTGACGATTACAGACCTTGCGGCGGTTGCAGCTCTTGCGAAAAAGCATGGTATCCTCTCCATCGTTGATAATACTTTCATGACTCCATATTTGCAGCGACCGATCGAACTGGGAACGGATATCGTTATTCACAGCGCTACAAAATATCTCGGCGGTCACAGCGATCTCGTGGCGGGTCTTGTTGTGGTAAATAACGCAGAACTTGCTGATCGTCTTGCGTTCATTCAGAATGCTACCGGCGGAGTACTTGGCCCGTTTGATTCGTTCCTTTTGATCCGTGGTATCAAAACGCTTGGCGTCCGTCTTGACCGCCATGTAGAAAATGCGGAGAAGCTTGCCGAATATCTGAGCCATCAAAAAGCAGTCAAGAAAGTGTATTATCCCGGTTTGCCGGATGCGCAGGGCTATGAGATCAACAAGCGTCAGGCAAAGAACGGAGGAGCGATGATATCTTTTGAACTCAAAGAAAGTTACAACATTGAAAAATTCTTCTCTTCGCTTCATTTGATTGCCCTTGCTGAAAGTCTCGGTGGTGTGGAAAGCCTTGTCTGCCATCCTGCCAGCATGACCCATGCGTCTATCCCCTATGAGATTCGGCAAAAGGTAGGCATCACAGACGGACTGATTCGCCTGTCCGTGGGCATTGAAAACGCAGAGGATCTGAGAACAGATCTTGAACGCGCAATTGCAGAAAGTGAGGAAAAGTAAATGGGATACTATAAATCCATGCAAGAACTGATCGGTCGAACACCGCTTGTCGAAATTACCCATATAGAGCTTCCGGAAGGTGTGAAACTGTTTGCTAAATTAGAGCTTTACAATCCGGCAGGAAGTGTAAAAGATCGAATCGGTAAGTATATGATTGAAGACGCAGAGAAAAAAGGACTTCTCAAAATGGGCGGCACTATTGTGGAGGCAACAGCGGGCAATACCGGGCTCGGCATTGCATTTGCCGCTCTGAACAGAGGTTATCGGATCATTTTTGTAGTACCCACGAAGTTTTCTGAGGAAAAGCAGACATTGATGCGTGCATTGGGAGCAGAAATAATAAATACCCCACGAGAAGGAGGCATGCTGGGCGCTGCGCAGAAAGCGGAGGAACTGAGAGCCTCCATCCCAGGCGCCGTTTCGCTGGAACAGTTCAAAAATCAGGCAAATCCCCTGGCGCATTATGAAACAACCGGTCATGAGATATACGATGATCTTGATGGAAAAATAGACTATCTTGTTGCGGGCGCAGGCAGCGGAGGCACATATACCGGAGTTGTAAGATACTTAAAAGAACAGAATCCGGATATCAAAGGAATTCTTGCCGATCCCATCGGCTCCACTATGGGCGGCGGTGAGCATGGAGACTACAATATTGAAGGTATCGGCAACGATTTTATTGCCGATACGATGGATATGTCCTTAGTCGATCAGGTTGTAAAAATAGATGATAACGACGCTTTCACGGGTGCAAGAGAGCTTGCTGAAAAAGAGGGCATTTTTGCGGGTTCTTCCTCCGGTGCGGCTCTATCTGCTGCGAAAAAGCTAATCGATAACGGAGCAAAAGGCAATATTGTCATCATTCTTCCGGACAGAGGAGACAGATATTTCAGTAAACACTTGTATGAGTAAAAGCAAAACATCCTTCAGAAGCTGTTTTGCTTCTGAAGGATGTTAACTCATCAAATTACATAGTCGTTGATATATCGTTCTCGCTGACCGTCCAAAATATCCTGCAAAGTGATTCCGTCAAGATATTCATTGATTACTTTATACAGTCCCTGCCATACAGGAAGCATGGCGCATTCTGAACTTCGTTCACAGTCAGGCGCTTCCTGTTCCACGCAGGCAATTGGAGAAAGCGAACCTTCGGTTAAACGGAGAATTTCACCGACAGTATATTTATCCGGCGTTTTTGCTAACTGATAACCGCCCTGTGATCCTCTGTTTGTTTTAAGAAACCCAGATCGGTTAAAAACCGGAATAATCTGCTCCAAATACTTTTTGGAGATGCGATGTCTTTCAGCGCAATATAACCGAAATTTTGATGCTCTGCTAAATTCAAAAGCATACGCATAGCGTATCTCCCTTTTGTTGAAATTTTCATATTAAAATGCACCTCGCTTTTATAACCCTATAATAACATATATTTAATAGGTTTTTAAGAGGGGGATTAGAAATTTATCATATTTGTACGGAATGCGGTGTCCTCTCGACCGATTACAGATGTGAAAAAATTTTCTAACGAATACAAGATTGAATGAAAAGGTAACGAATACATTATGAAAATAATTGACTTTCATACTCATATATATCCCGAAAGCATCGCGAAAAAAGCTACCGACAGTATTTGTAAATTTTACGACTTAAATACAAGCCTTATCGGAACCTCCGATGTTTTGCTGAAAAGAGGGAAAAACGCCGGAATTTCAGGATATGTTCTGCTGCCGGTAGCTATTAAACCGGAACAGGCCCATCACATCAATCAATTTATTGTTCAAGAAGTAGCTGATCACACAGAGTTTTTCGGATTTGGATCTCTGCATGCCGGTATGAGTGATTTCAACAGCGAAATTGATTATATAGAATCATCCGGTTTAAAAGGGATCAAACTTCACCCCGACTCGCAGCAATTTGCGATTGACGATGAAAGACTGTTTCCTGTATATGACCGACTGCAGGGAGATCTTCCATTACTTGTTCACTGCGGTGACAGACGGTATGATTTTTCTCATCCGAGACGCCTTTTGCGGATTTTGAATGAATTTCCGAAGCTTCAGGTAATTGCGGCGCATCTTGGAGGATGGTCCGTTTTTGACGAGGGGTTTAAACTCCTGAAAGATAAAAACTGTTATTTTGATATTTCCAGTTGTATGAGTTTTATTCCATCAGATCAGATGGTCAGATATATACGGGGCTACGGGGCGGACAGAATTCTGTTCGGAAGCGATTTTCCGCTATGGGATCCGGTTCAAGAAACGGAGGCTTTTTTACAGCTTGGTCTGCGTACGGAGGAACAGGAACAGA
Organism: uncultured Peptococcaceae bacterium; assembly: GCA_964637365.1. GTDB lineage: Bacteria > Bacillota > Dehalobacteriia > UBA7702 > UBA7702 > Cryptoclostridium. The sequence goes on along the minus strand of CAZWWH010000011.1, from coordinate 55,709 downwards.
TAGCTTTCCGGAATGCAGAAACAATATTGAAAATCAATTTTTGAAAGGACAATGGTGATTCAGATGACATTACAACAACTTCATTATGCGATTACGATATCTGAAACAGGTTCGCTCAATAAGGCGGCGGAAATCTTATATGTATCCCAGCCGTCTCTCAGCGAAGCTATGCATGATTTAGAGGAAGAAATAGGTATAATCATTTTTCATCGAAGCAAAAAAGGCGTTACGCTGACAAGCGATGGAATGGAGTTTATTGCATATGCCAGACAGGTATACCATCAGTACGAAACCTTGCTGGATAAATACGGAAAACTTGGCGTGCGTAAGAAAAAATTCGGTGTTTCCACGCAGCATTATTCTTTTGCAGTAAAAAGCTTTGTGGAATTGGTAAAAAAGTTCAATACGGCAGAATATGAGTTTGCTATTCGCGAAACCAAGACACGGGAGGTCATAGAAGACGTCAGCGCTATGAGAAGCGAAATCGGCATTCTCTATCTGAATGATTTCAACCGAAGTATTTTATCAAAATTGCTGCGAACCAATGATTTGGAATTTCATCCGTTAATCGTGTGTAACACATATGTTTATCTTTGGAGGGGACACCCCCTTGCTTCGCAGTCCTCCATAAAAATAGAACAGCTCGGTGAATACCCCTGCCTGTCCTTTGAGCAGGGCGGCAACAGTTCCTTTTATTTTGCTGAGGAAGCACTCAGTACGAATGATTATCCGAGATCGATTAAAACCAACGATCGTGCCACTATGCTGAATTTAATGGTAGGTCTGAACGGCTATACTCTGTGCTCAGGAATTATTTGCGAAGAGTTAAACGGCAGCGAATATATAGCGATACCATTTGAGAATGCCGAAAAATCATCGGATAGTCAAATGGAGATAGGCTATATCGTCAAAAAACGTCAGATCATCAGCAAAATGGGAAACCTTTATATTGAAGAAATTAAGAAATATCTTGCAGCACAAAGATAATCTTTAAAGAAAAACAGCAAATATTAATGACGGAGAAGCGTTTTAGGTAATAGGCAAACCCTATTACCTACTATACCTATATGGTATTAGATAAATCGAAAGAGTTAGTGTATAATATAGCCATCAAAAGAAAAGGAGGCCACTTACCATGACAAAAACTCAAAACAGAGAAAAGATGTGTATGTGTATAACGCGGCCGAGAGACTGCCGCTGGGTGCGATGCTGCACACAGCGAATGCGGTAATTAATGTTCCCGTATGAACGGCTGCATGTCTCTCGGAAGCCGCAGACACGAGGCTTCCGTATTTTTATGCTTATTTCTATGATGCAGGAGGTGGATATCTTGAAAAAAATACCTGAGCATTGTTTTAGCCGTACTGCTTTACTTACCTTTGCAGGATGCGAAGGATTAGGACACAAATCGGATTGCTGTGAATCCTCTGAAAGTACGCAGACGTATTGCTGTGAATCAACAAACCCTACATACGAAAACGATATCCCCGATTGCTGCGGAGAATGAAAACATAAATATCAAATTACAAGTTAACCATACAGAAAGGAAATTCACCATGAAAAAATCAATACTTGCAGGTATTCTTGCCTTAACGCTTCTGCTGTCTTTTACGGCATGCTCAAATTCTAACGAACAGAAAAATCCGGATGTACAGCTTGAAAAAACAGATTTTAACATCGGATACATGAATTCAACCGCTCACCTGCTTGCCTTCGTCGCCAAGGAGGAGGGATACTTCAAAGACGAAGGTCTGAATGTTACTCTTACGCAGTTTTCCAGTGCGGCTGAGCTTTCCTCCGGTCTGGAATCAGGCAAGCTGGATGTGGCGTTTATCGGCTCGGTTCCAACGCTTACCTTCCAAAGCCAGGGACATGATCTCACGATTTTCGGCGGCGCTATGACAAACGGTCACGGTTATGTGATTAAGTCCGAATTCACGGAGGGCAAGTCAGATTGGGATATCAGCATTTTAAAGGGAAGAAATGTAGCTTCGGTTAAAAACAGCGTTCAGGATGCAGAATTGCAGATTCTCTTAAAGAATGCAGGAATTGCAATCGGCGAGGGCAATGACAAGGTAAATATCGTTTATTTTGACAGCCAGAAGGATGCATACGCCGCTTTACAGAACAGTACCATTGACGCCGCTTCGGTATATTCCCCCTATGCTTCTCTCGCTGAGGGGCAGGGATATAAGGTCGTATACCGTTGCTCTGAGGAAGAGGCGCTGCAAAATCAGCCTTGCTGCCGTCAGGTTGCCGCAACAGAGGCACTGAAAGCAAATCCGGCTTCTTATAACGCATTTGAGCGCGCGTTGATTAAGGCATATAAATTTACACAGGAAAATGAAGACGGAACCATTAAGGATATCAAGAAGTACATCGATATTGATGAAGCATACATCAAAACCGAGGTTTACGGAGGTTACGGTTCTTCTGTTCCCGATCCGGATAAAAAAGGAACGGTTGCGCTGAAGCAGGCCATTGTTGATCTTGGCTATACAACGGATTACGATATCGAGAAACTTTACAATACGGAAATCTATAAAAATGCGCTTGACAGCATACTTTCCGAAAATCCCAATGATTCTGTTTACAAATCGCTGAAAGAGCATTTCGATCAGTACGAATAATGTTGATAGCGGCAGAACGGAATAATACTTCCGTTCTGCCGTTTGGGAATAGGATGCAGATAGCAGCGAAATAGTGAGGTGAGTTTGCTTTGAGCAAAATTGAAATACAGAATTTAACGGTAGATTATACGGAGAAAAGCGAGCGCTTCACTGCGCTTGAGAATGTATCCTTTTCGGTGGAAGCAGGAGAATTTGTCAGTGTGATCGGTTCGAGCGGATGCGGGAAAAGTACGCTTCTCAGTATTTTGGAAGGAATCAATGCTCCGACAAAAGGCTCGATTCTGATAGACGGGAAACCGATACATGGTACAGGTACGGACAGAGGCGTAGTATTTCAGCACTACTCTTTGTTTCCGTGGATGACGGCAAGAAAGAATGTGGCGTTCGGTATCAAGCAGATCAAGAAAGATCTTCCGAAGGCTGAGAGACTGAAAATTGCCGACGAATATCTTGACAAGGTAGGACTTGAGGAATTCAAAAACAAATATCCCTCCCAGCTCTCAGGCGGTATGCAGCAGAGAGTAGCCATTGCACGGGCGCTTGCTATGGATATGGATATCCTTTTAATGGATGAACCGTTCGGCGCAATCGATGCAAAAAATCGAACGATATTGCAGGAGCTTCTTTTAAAGCTGTGGGAAGGCGATGGCACACAGGAGAAGAAAACCGTTATCTTTGTGACGCATGATATCGATGAGGCCATATTACTCTCCGACCGTATTATTATGATGTCAAGCCGTCCCGGTCGTGTGAACAAAGAAATTTCCGTGCCGTTTGCTCGTCCGAGAAACCGTGCGGAACTGGTACAGACAAAGGAGTACGGAGAATTTAGAAACGAATTGCTGTCGCTGTTTTACAGCGATATTGTCAGCAAAATCGGTGGAAGTGAGGTGGTACTGTAATGACGCTCAAACAAAGATATTTTCGTGTTACAAATCTGCTTTTTTTGATTCTCATTGCGGTACAATTCCTTCCGGATAAAATCGCGAAGGAACCGCAAAGCGCATATGTTTTGTGGTTTGCGGTCGGTGTGGAGATATTGGTGTTAATTGTATCCGCGCTGATAAAAAAACCGCAAGGACTTAGCCTATTTCTTGATATTGTAGGATTTTTATTTGTACTCTTGATTCTTTGGACACTGGCAACGGCAAAGCTGAATTTACTGAAAGAATCCTTGTTCCCGCCTCCGGGCAGAGTGTTTTATCAGTTTATAGAAGACATTGACAAAATACTTATCAACATCCGCAGCTCGCTTGGCATTATCATTCAGGGATACCTGTTGGCCGCAGTTGTTTCCATACCTCTGGGACTTTTTATCGGCTGGAGCGCAAGACTTGGAAATGCGGCAACATACATAGCAAAGTTTTTAAGTGCGATTCCGCCAATTGTGTATATTCCCTACGGAATTGCGCTTTTGCCCACCTTCCGCAGTGTGTCGGTGTTTGTTATTTTCCTTGCTGCTTTCTGGCCGATTTTAGCAAGTACCATGAGCGGTGTGCTGAATGTAGAGAAAAAAGTGATTGATTCCGCAAAGGTCCTGAATGTCAATCGGTTCACGATGCTATTTTCCGTTATCCTTCCGTCAGCGCTGCCGCAGATCTTTATCGGCTGCAATCAAGGACTCACCGTTTCCTTTATTCTTCTTACATCGGCGGAGATGATCGGCGCAAGAGACGGACTTGGATATTACGTTAAAAATTATTCGGACTTTGGTGACTATACAAGAACAATCGTCGGAATCCTTGTTATCGGAATTGTGGTGGTAGCAATTTCGTTCTTGTTCAATAAATTACAGCAGTATTTGCTTCGTTGGAAGCGATAAGGAGGCAAAAAAATGGCACGAATATCACGCATACCGTACGAAAAGGCTTCGGACGAAGTTAAAGCGGTCATGGACGGACATAAGGCAAAGGGGTATCGCATTACCAACATGAAAGAGACTCTTTTACACTCTGTTCCCGCATTTCAGGCTTTGGAGGACGGCGTATACGGAATGATTGAAACAGTGGAAACATTTCTCGGAAAAAGGGCAACCGAATTTCTCGGATATGCGATTTCCGCGGAAAACGACTGCTTAATCTGTTCAAACTATTTTCGGAAAATCCTGATTGATCAGAATATCGACTTTGAGACCTTTGCATTCACCGATGAAGAGAATTTATTGATTTCTTTCGGACGGGCGTTTGCACAAAATGCAGCGCATGTTCCGAATGAAATATTGGATGCTCTTCAGGAGCGATACACCGAAAAGCAGATGGTCGAAATTACGGCGTATGCTTCTATGATCGTAGCAAACAACACTTTCAATAATGCCCTTCAGGTAGAATTGGACGATTATTTGCTGTCGTATCAGAAGCGATAAGAGGAAAGGAGTTTTCCATGACAGAGATTTTATGGCACGGCAGAGGCGGTCAGGGTGCATTTACAGCGGCGAGACTGCTGGGGGCTGCATTTACACTTCGGGATGACAGCAGTTATGCGCTTGCGTTTCCATCCTTTGGCCCCGAACGCAGAGGCGCGCCGATTCGAGCTTTTACAAAACTGGATACAAAACCTATCGGCAATCGCAGCGAGATTGAAAAAGCGGATTTCAGCATTTTTCTTGACGACACTTTATTTTCAAATCAGGCGCTTAAAGAATTAAAACCGAACGGAAAAATTCTTCTAAACACAAAGCATCCGGTTTCGGATCACCGCATCATGGCGCTGGATGGGGATAAGCTGGCGGAGGAAATTTTGAAGCTGCCAATTACCAACACCATTATGCTTGGCGCATTTGCCGCCGTATACAGCGGGATTTCCATCCAAAATATTGAGGATGCCGTAATACAGAATATGCCGAAAAAGCTGCATGAAAAGAATATTGCGGCGGTGAGAGCGGCTGCCGAAGAAATCAGAAAGGAAGGCGACAGATGAAGCCGTATTTAAGAGATAAGATACCCGAAAAGCTGTCGGAGATCCCTGACGCAACCGCTTATGAAGCCGGATATCTGGTAACCAAAAACGCCGGTTGGCGCAACATCCGACCGGTTATCGATAAAGAAAAATGTGTAAGCTGTTTGCAATGCTATCTGCACTGTCCGGACGGCGTTATTTTCAGGGATGGAGGAAAGGTATCGATTGATTATGATTTTTGCAAAGGCTGCGGCATCTGTAAAAAGATATGTAAGTCCGGCGCAATTGAAATGGAGGCGGAAAAATAATGGCAAAGAAATTCTTATCCGGCAATGAAGCCTTTGCCGAGGGACTCCGCTTGGCAAGACCCCAGGTGATTTCGGCATATCCCATTACGCCGCAGACCATCGTGGTAGAAAAGCTTTCCGAAATGGTGGAGGACGGCAGCCTTGCTTCTGAGTTTATCCATGTGGAGTCGGAGCATTCGGCGCTGTCTTGCGCAATGGGCGCATCGGCAGTGGGAGCAAGAGCTTTTACCGCTACCTCTTCCCAGGGACTTCTGTATATGGCGGAGTGCCTGACCTATGCGTCCGGCGGACGTTTTCCCATTGTAATGATGAATGCCAACCGCTCTACGGCTCTCCCGTGGAACATCTACGGCGATCAGCGGGATTCCATTTCACAGCTTGACTGCGGATGGATACAGGCTTATGCGGTAGACGCACAGGAAGCGTTGGATTTGGCGCTGATGAGCTATTACATAGCGGAGAAGAAGGAGGTATCCACGCCGTTTATGGCAAATCTGGACGGGTTTGTGCTGACGCATACCTATGAGGTAGTGGACGTCCCGACGGCGGAACAGGCGGACGCTTTTCTTCCGAAATTCGAGACGGAGAACAAGCTGGACCTTGAACATCCCCGCAATCTCGGCTTTTCTGCCGGTCCTGCCCATAACACGGCTTTTAAATACAAAGAGCATATCGGTCTTTTGAATGCGGCAAAAGCAATTGCAGAAGCAGAGGACAGATTTGCAGAAATATTCGGCCGGCGGTATACAGGACTGACCGAGAGCTACCATACCGAGGATGCAGACTATATTTTGATTACGCTCGGAAGCATCGCAGGACTTGTAAAAGAAACCGTGGATCGGCTGAGAGAGAAAGGCGAAAAGGCCGGACTGCTTCGCATTCGGTATCTTCGTCCCTTTCCAAATGAAGAGATCGCGTCTGCCGTCCGGAAGGCTAAAGCAGTAGCAGTTTTGGAAAAAGACGTCTCCTTCGGAAACGAAGGAACGGTTTATACCAATGTAAATTCTGCTCTGCAAAAGGCAGGACTATCGATCCCGACCTCCAATTATATTGGGGGACTCGGCGGCAGAAACATCTCTGCAGAAGAGATTGAAAGCATTTTTTCAGAGTTAAAAAAAGAAAAGGTCAAAGTGAAATTTATCGGAATCGGAGGTGAGGAAGAATGAGCATTACTGCAAAAACGCTGAACGAAGACGAGTTCTTCTACGGTCACAAGGCATGCGCCGGCTGCGGCGGCAGTCTCGCCGTGCGGATCGCATTAAAAGTATTGGGTGAGCGTTCGGTTGCCGTTCTTCCCGCAGGCTGTATGTCGGCGGTGGGATTCAACTTCCCGCAGTTATGCTTCGGCAACAACGCCATCATCTCTACTTTCGCCGGAACCGCTTCCATGTTGGCAGGGATAGAAGCGGGACTTCGCGCACAGGGAATCACCGATTTCCATGCGGTGGGCTTCGCCGGCGACGGCGGAACAGCCGATATCGGTTTGCAGGCATTGTCCGGCGCAATTGACCGGAATGACGATATTCTGTATATCTGTTACGACAACGAAGCGTACATGAACACCGGTATTCAGAAAAGCTCGCTGACGCCTTTCGGAGCCAAGACCACGACGACTCCTGCCGGAAAGAATATCCGAGGAAACCTCAGACCGAAGAAAAATATGTTTGAGATCGTTGCCGCTCACGGTATTCCTTACGCTGCAACAGCAAGTATCGGATATCTGCCGGATTTCATGCGTAAGGTGGAAAAAGCCTCAAAAATCAAGGGAACAAAATACATTCACATCATTGCTCCATGTCCCACAGGTTGGGGCATTGCCACAGACGATACCGTAGAGATTGCAAAAGAGGTTGTGGACTGTGGGCTCTGGTATCTCGCCGAATATGAAAACGGCGAATTTACATTAAACCATCAGCCAAAGGAGTTTACCGATGTGGCTGACTATCTGAAAAAACAAAGTCGGTTCAAACATTTGACAGAAGAAGATATTGAAACAATTAAGCATTCCCGTGATGCAAAGTGGGAAACGATCCATAGAAATTTTAAGCTCGATTAACGATTAGGAGGAAACAATCATGAGCAGAGATGCAAACAACAAGTATTGGGATGAAGAACTGGAAACCCTTCCGCGAGAGGAACTGGAAAAGAGACAGCTTACCGATCTGAAAGAGATCGTTCAGTTTGCCTATGACAATGCGCCGTACTATAAGCGTTCCTTTGATGAAGCGGGAGTAAAGCCGTATGATATCAAGACGCTTTCCGATATTCAGAAATTCCCGTTTATCGATAAAAAAACGCAGCGCGATACACAGGGCGTCGGCTCATTCCTCGGTGAACTTGCCGCTGTTCCCGAAGAAGATGTAGTGTTTATCTCCACTTCTTCCGGCTCTACCGGTGTGCCAACCATGAGTCCTTTCACCAAAAAGGATTTTGATGAATTTCAGGAGACCGAAAGCCGTTGGTTCTGGCAGGTCGGCATGAGACCGAAGGATCGCTATGTGCATGCGCTGAATTTTTCGCTGTATGTTGGCGGACCTGATGTTATCGGTGCGCAGAATCTCGGCGCGCTCTGCATTTGGGGCGGCACGCTTCCCAGTGAGAGACTATTGTTTGTGCTGAAAACTTATCAGCCGACAGTAATCTGGACCAGCCCTTCCTACGCATGGCAATTAGGCGAAAAAGCGCTGAAAAGCGGTATTGACCCCAAAAAGGACTTGAATATTAAAAAGATCATTGTGGCAGGAGAGCTTGGCGGCTCAATCGATGCTACAAGAAAAGCGATTGAGGATCTGTGGGGGGCTGACGTTTATGACTTCTACGGTCTGTCCGATATCTTCGGCGCTTGCGCCGCAATGTGTGAAGCAAAGGACGGCTTACATATCGCTGAAAACCATATTCTTGTTGAAACGGTTGACATTCATACAGGAGAGATTTTGAAACCCGGCGAGGTTGGAGAGCTTGTGTTTACCACTTTGCGGAAGCACGCTCGTCCGCTGATCCGTTTCCGCACGGGCGACATTGGCTGGATCGACAATACGCCTTGCTCCTGCGGCAGAACCCACGGCAGAATCCATATTAACGGCAGAAAAGACGATATGTTTATCGTTTCTGCAGTCAATGTATTTCCCAGCGATATTGAGGCGGTCATCCGTGAGCTTTCCGGCATTACCGGCGAATATCTGATTCGTGTATTTGAAAAGGATTACACCTGCAAGTACTCTGTGGAAATCGAGAAGAATGCCGACAATCCGGCAACGGATGAAGCAGTCGCAGCAGAGGTATCCGCAGCGCTGAAGGCGCGCATTGGCGTAAAGCCTTACAATGTTATTGTTCATCCCGACGGCGGACTCGATACTCGTTCCGAGCACAAATCCAAGAGAATCATCGACGAGCGTAAGCTCGATTACAGTATATAATTGGGGGGATATCAATGCCCGAGCTTTCAAAACGAACCGAAACCTTTACCGATTCCGTGATACGCCGTATGACGCGCGTATCGCTGAAGTACGGTGCGGTAAATCTCTCGCAGGGATTTCCCGATTTTGACCCGCCGAAGGAAATACTGGATCGTCTTGCCGAGGTAACAAAGGAGGACTTTCACCAGTATTCCATCACATGGGGCGCACAGAATTTCAGAGAAGCCCTTGCGGAGAAGCAGTCCCGCCTGATGGGACGTAAAATCGACCCGAACGGTGAGATTGTCGTCACCTGCGGCAGTACCGAAGCCATGATGGCGGCTATGATGACCGTGGCAAATCCCGGCGATAAGGTGATTGTATTTTCCCCCTTTTATGAGAATTACGGAGCGGATACGATCCTCTCCGGGGCGGAGCCTATCTATGTGCCGCTGTATCCGCCGGAATTCAATTTCAATGCAGACGAGCTGGAAGCGGCGTTTAAGCAGCATCCGAAAGCGTTGATTCTTTGTAACCCCTCCAATCCGTGCGGCAAGGTGTTTACCTATGACGAGCTAAAGCTGATTGCCGATTTCGCGGAAAAGTATGATACCTTCGTTATTTCTGACGAAGTGTATGAGCACATCGTGTATGAGCCGCACAAGCATATTTATTTCGCTTCACTTCCCGGCATGTGGAAACGGACAATCTCCTGCTCGTCGCTGTCAAAGACCTATTCCATCACAGGCTGGCGGCTCGGATATATCATCGCGCCGCCGCATATCATCGACGTGGCGAAAAAGGTGCACGATTTTCTCACCGTCGGCGCGGCAGCTCCGCTTCAGGAAGCCGCCGTCACGGGGCTTCGGTTCGGGGACGATTACTACAAATGGTTGCAGGATAAATACACGGGCAAGCGGGATTTGTTCCTGAAAGGGCTTGACGATCTCGGCATCGCACACACCACGCCCCAGGGCGCGTACTATGTCCTGCTGGATATTTCGGAGTTCGGCTATGCGTCCGATCTTGAGTTTTGCGAGATTCTTGCAAAAGATGTCGGCGTAGGCGCTGTCCCCGGTTCAAGCTTTTTCCGCGAGCCGGTCAATCATCTGATCCGTATGCACTTTGCCAAGAAGGATGAAACGCTCAACGAGGCGCTGAACCGCTTGGAAAGTATGAAACGGAAGATAGCCGTCAGATAAGTATGCGTGAAAAAAGAACGCTTTGAAAAGTGTAATTATAAAAACATCGCTACTACAAGGCAAGATATAGCAACTTGCTTTATTGTAAAGTAAAAAGGTCAATCCGCCTTGTGTGGGTTGACCTTTTGCCTATATATCGCCTTTTTTAACTTTATTTAAAAAATTTTTTGAAAAAATATAAGTTTTTTCCTTCAACCTTTCCGGTTTGCCGATACGAGATGTATTTTAGATAAGCGAGGAGGCGAGAAAGCACGAGCTCACATCTCAATGTGTGAGGAGTGCTTGAAGCACGGCATCTACAAACCTGCCGAAAAGGTGCATCACAAGCTGCCCCTTGCAGACGGCGGGCAGCTTCAGGCAAAGGCAATCTACGAGGAAACCTGGAACTGGCTCAAATCCATCGGATGCACCGCCGTAGTATCTCCACAGCTTTCGGAGCGGTACGCCATATGTGCCGCCAGATGGATTCAGTGCGAGGAGATGACATCCACCTTGGGATACCTCTCCAAGCATCCCACCACGGGAAAGCCGATCCCGTCACCCTTTATCAACATCGGCATCAACTACATGAACCAGGCAAACCGCCTGTGGAACGAAATATATCAGATCGTTAAGGAGAACTGCTCCACCGAGTACAGCGGAGCAAACCTGCAGGACGATTTGATGGAGCGCCTGCTGACGGCGCGGAAAGGAACACTGCATGATTGAAAAAGTAAATCCGTCCCACCCGGACAAGGTGGCTGACCGTATTGCCGGTGCTATCGTAGACCTGGCGTATGCCACAGAGGAAAATCCGAAAATTGCTGTCGAGGTCTTGATTGGACACGGCGTGTGCCATGCGATCATTGAAATGACTGCAACGCTCGACAAAGCAGATATTTGCAGAGCCATCCACCGCATTGCGGGAAATGTGATGTGCGATGTGTGTATCACTCCCCAGGACAGGCATCTGTCCGACAATCAGGCGGACGGCTTCCACGGACTGAATCATTTGGCTGCACTTCACTTCGGTTTCTGCCTCCATGGTTTGACATCTTACCTTGGTCACCGCAAGCAACTTCTCTGATTCACGGCGGCTTTCTTCTTCCAGTTTTGTGCAAACCTCGGTCTGACGGCCACTCAGCTGTTGTATGTTTTCAAGGTATTAATCCGCCGCCTGTTGTGCGACTTCAAAAACTTGATTGATTCGGAGCGACGCTTCAGCGATGGAACCGGCCTCATCCAGCATGATTTGGCGGTTTTCCAATGCATCAGTGGCCCGTTGCAGCTGCGTCTATAATCGTTCCACCTCTTTGCTCTGTTCCAAAAGCATTTTCAGAAGTTCTGAGCGGCTTAACCTCCGCAATTCCTTATCAGTCATAATCTTCTCCTTGCAAATTGTTATTAAAAGGAACCGTACTATTGCAAAAAATTATAATCCTTTTTCCTTAAATTTGTCATCATATCAAGCCATACCATTTTGGGGGAAATAGTTGTTTCGCTCCATAGACGCGGCAAAATTATCATATAAATACTATATAATGAAATTTAATTCATTTTCACCATAAATCTTGCTCTTTCTGCCAAAAAGCGGTTCTTGATAAAAAATTGTGTGGGATACTATGATTTTGTCCCTCAGTCCTTAGCCTTCCTTGCGAAAAAAGTCGAAATTTGGTATAATTTACCATCAACAACGCTAATAAGATATTAAAAATTAAAAGTAGAGGGGTAACGGTTTTGTTTAACAAGAAAGACAAATCCAATTATAATGAATTATTAACAATTTTTCAAGAACACAAAAATAAGCTGTTTCTTTGTGCCTATAAAATTGTTAAGGACAAATATGTTGCTGAAGACTTGCTTCAAGACTCCTTTGAAGCAGTGGCCAGACATATCGACAATTTTGCCACACTGGAAGAGCCCCACAAAGTCAGCTATCTTTACCGCACTGTGCAGAACAAAGCAGTGAATCATTATCACCGCGGCAAAAATGAAATTAACAATTTATCCATAGAGGATGAAAAGAGGGAATTCGCAGATCCTGTCGAAATACCTTTAGAGGACATTGTGATTTCTAATGAGAGTATTGCGGTCATTTTAGAGGAATTGAAAAAACTGGATGAAAAATATCGCGGCGTACTGTTCCTAAGCACTTATTACAATTTCCACGATAAGGAAATCGCGGAGATTCTTGGCATCAGTGAAAATCTGGTGCGGGTAAGAAGACTCAGAGGACGCGCGCGGCTTAAAAAGGCACTGCACAGAGGAGGTGAAAATAGTGGCCGATAAAGATAAAAAAGACTGGTTGAACGATGAAGTATTTGACGCATTGCTGAAGCAGGCAATGGCTCAGCAATTAAAGGAAGAAATGGAGGAATGCGAGGCTATGGCAGAGGCCGAAGACCTGGCCCCTTCCGCGGACTTCGATGCACGCATCGAGAAAATCGCCGCCAAATACCGCGCCAAGGAAAAAGCCCCCAAACGGAGAAAAATCGCCATGTGGGCCGCGGTGTTTCTCTTGGTGTTGATCGGCACTCACTTTACATTATATTTTTCCGTCGAGGCGTACCGCCTGCCCTTCCAGGAATTATATTTGAATCTCATTGGCAAAGGTACCGAAATCACCACGGCGCCGGAAAGTGAAGAAGACACCCTTCCTCTGACTTCACCGCAGGATATCTGCCCCATTGAGCTTTGGGTGCCCGACGGCTATACCTTGGATTTCATGGATGAAAACAATTCAGAGAGCGCCATGTTCTATACTTGGCACAACGAGGACGATGAGGAAATTTCTTTGCACATAATGCTGCATTCCAACAATGAACTGGAAATTGACACACATCCCACCCTGGTTAAGGGCAGTGATGGGGAAGACGCGCGGGAAATTCTCGTCGGCGACACACCGGGTTACCTGTTCCAGAAACAATATGAAGACAGTATTGAGTACGATATCGTATGGAGCGATGTGAACTATATCTTTACTCTTTCCAGCACTTTTAGCGCTGACGAAAAGGGCAAAGAGCTGCTGCTAAAAATGGCAGAAAGCGTACAAGAAAAAAATAAAAAAAATTTTTTTTAAAAACCTGTAACATTTCCGTCATTTTTTTGTATCCATAATAAGAGCAAAAAAATGGCAGTGAATTCATGAAGCATACAAGAAAAAAATGAAATAATTTTTTTAAAACTTGTAATATCTCCGTCATTTTTTTGTATTTATAGTAAGAGCAATAAAAAGCAAAAAAAATGAAAGGAGAGCATCATGAAACGATTCTTCATTCCTATTCTTGCAGCTTTGTTATTAGCGGCCTTTGCCTTGCCGGTTTCCGCTGCCGAAGGGGACAATCCCCCAGCGCCTCTTCCCGATGTATTACCGGCCACCTCGCCGCTTATCTTGAATGATACCGGTGACGTCAGCACCTACAGCTTAAACAATATTAGAAGCTATGGGCTCAGCCAAGTGAGCCGTTCCGGCAATACCTTAACTGTGGTTGGCTTTACTCAAGGAAATTCCAACGCTACCTCGGTTTGGGTACGCTGCGACCTCTACCGGAGACCCACTGGTTCCTCCAGCAGTTGGACCAAATGCAACAGCGGCACTGCTAGAAATGACGCGACCGGCAGCTATATTTCCGCCAAGGAAGTATGGGGTCTGTCCTCCAGCTATGAATACAAAGTTCTCGGCACCCACACCGCTTATGGGAAAGGCTCCGAAACCGTCAATAGTTCCTCATTGGTTAAATAATAATTATGCCACAACAAAAAATGTAATCATAGTCACTCGTTAACCAGAAAAACATCAGAAAAACAGAGGGGGTTAAAAACTCTCTCTGTTTTTCATTTTTCATTTGGTCGCAGATTGTTTATAACAAAAAGAACAGAGACTCATGTTAAGCATTTCTTAACAAAACTCCAAAAGCTAATCTGATATTTGACAGAGGGAAACGGCATTTCCCTCTATTTTCTTATACTGCCGTCGTGGTAATACAATTAAAAAGTAATTTTAAGCCGTAAAGAATAATAATCACGACGCAAATGATGTTGATAGCACGTAATATTGTTTCGTTCGATTTGCCGCGGAAGATGGAAATTAATATCGTCAGGCCGAGGATACTGCCCGCCAGTAAAATCAGCATTTGCAGCCATTCATACTGCGCCCACTCCAAAAAACAGGCCAACGCCATTGAAGGGAAACTTTGGCCGCTGTTTTATAAAAATATTGTTCCGCATTGCGCATTCCAGTGGTTTTTGTCATCGTTCGCAGCGATGGAGCATTGTAAAAAAACCGTTGGTTGTATCGCGTCATTGCAACGGAGAGCAAAAATCTGGCACGACTGCCCACAAAGCAGCCATGCCAGAAACATTTTCACAAGTATCAGCCATTGTTTATGGATAAAGCAAGCAAAAGCTCACGCACCAGCTTACAAGCTACAAGGGTGGACGCGCCGCTGCCATCCAGCATAGGGGCCAGCTCCACCAAATCAGCGCCGACGACATTGAGACGGCCCATTTGATGAACGGCATGCTGCAATTCCAGATAGGTCACGCCGCCAGGTTCCGGCGTACCGGTGCCGGGGAAAAAGGCGGGATCCAGGACGTCTAAATCCAAAGTCACATAGACAGGGGCATTGCCCAATGCGCCGATTACCTCTTCCAGCTTAGACAAATCAAATTTATGCTGAGTTACATGAACCTTGGCGAAGGCGTTTTCCTCGGCGGTCATGGAGCGAACGCCCAGCTGGAAAATGCGGTTATCCCCCAACAAATCGTGACAACGCCGCAGCACACAAGCGTGGGATAAGGTATCGCCAAGGTATTCCTCCCGCAAATCAGCATGGGCGTCGAAATGGAGCACATGGAGGTGGGGATAGACTGCCGCCAGAGCTTCGACAGCTCCTAAGGTCACAAGATGCTCGCCGCCGGTCATCAGGGGAAGCTTTCCGTCTTTGACCACTTGGGCGGTAAAATCTCGAATCATATCCAAAGCCCTGCGGCTGCTGCCAAAGGGCAGTTCCAAATCGCCGCCGTCGAAAACCGAGAGTTCCTCCAAATCCCGCTCCAAATACGGAGAATAGGTTTCAATGCCGTAAGATTCTGTGCGAATGGCCGCGGGACCAAAGCGGGCGCCGGGGCGGTAGCTGACAGTACCGTCAAAGGGAGCGCCAAAGAGCACCACCTCAGCTTCGTCGTATTCCGCCTCGCAGGCCATAAAATTCATGGTGGGCTTATTCAAGGTTTGCCTCCTCCAGCAAGGTCTTTACATAATTGGGAATCGCAAAAGCACCGCGATGCAGCTCCGTGTTATAATATTTCGTTTCTAATTCCAAGGCGTTCCATTGATCAGCTTTTAAGTCGGTAACAGGGTCCAGCCGCTTTGAGGCGAAACCGAAAAGCCAGTGGCCGGAAGGATAGGTAGGGATATGAGCCTGATAGACCCGAACGATGGGAAACAGTTCGCTGATGCGGCGATGCGCCCGCTTCATAGAAGCGGCGTAGGCATCGTAATAGGGGCATTCGTGCTGGTTCACCAGAATCCCCTGGTCTGTCAGGGCTTTGTAGCAGTTGCCGTAAAATTCCTTGGTAAAAAGTCCTTCCCCGGGGCCGAAGGGATCGGTGCTGTCCACTATGATAAGATCATATTCGTTTTCCTTGTCCCGCACAAATTTCAGGCCATCCTCAAAATGGATGCAAACTCTGGGGTCCTCCAGCTTGGAGGAGGTTTGGGGCAGATATTTCTTGCAGGTTTCCACCACCATTTGGTCGATTTCCACCATGTCGATGGATTCCACCGAAGCGTAACGAGTCAGTTCCCGCACAGTGCCGCCGTCCCCTGCCCCGATGACCAGAACCTTTTTGATATTGGGATTGGTGGCCATAGGCACATGAACGATCATATCGTGATAGATGAATTCATCCTTTTCCGTCAGCATCATCAGGCCGTCCAAAGTGAGGAAACGGCCAAATTCCTCTGCCTCAAAGACATCAACGCGCTGAAACTTACTTTGCGCGGAAAAAAGCTGCTTTTCCACACGGATGGAAAAGCGTACGTTATGACTGTGTTCCTCCGTATACCATAATTCCATGATTATTCCTCCACGATCTCAATGAAATTCATATTAATGTCCTTTGTGCCCATCAGCATACACCCTTTTGCCTTGGCGTATCGGATGTAGTCGATAATTTCTTCGGTAATCCGCTCTCCCGGAGCCAGAATGGGAATCCCCGGCGGATAGGCCATGACGAATTCCCCGCTGACCAACCCCTGACTTTTTTCAATGGCAACAGTTCTCTTCTGACTGTAAAAGGCCTCCTGAGGGGACATGACCACCAAGGGGTCGATATATTCATGGTCCAGCATATTCATGGGGTCTCGACGGAAGCGGCGGCGAATCTCCGACAGCGCCCCCAAAAGCCGCTCAATTTCCAATTCTCGGTCGCCGACGGAGATAATAGCCAACACATTACCAATGTCTCCGAACTCAATTTGGATGCCGAACTCGTCCCGCAGCAGGTCATAGACTTCAATGCCCGCTAACCCCAGATCACGGGTGTGGATGCTGAGTTTGGTCACATCGAAATCAAAGACCGCGTCATTGTCAATGATTTCTTTACCAAACGCCCGGAGTCCTTCCATTTTATTCACTTCACTCCGAGCGTATTCCGCCAACTCTTTGACTCGCCGGAAGGTCTCTTTACCGTGAAGCACCAGGTTTTTTCTGGCAATGTCCAAAGAGGCCATCAAAAGATAGCTGGCGCTGGTCGTTTGGGTAAGATTGATGATTTGCCGCACTAGCCCGGCGTCCTTCTTATACTTTAGCAGCAGCATAGAGCTTTGGGTCAAGGAACCGCCAGTTTTGTGCATACTGACGGAAGCCATGTCCGCCCCGGCGGCCATAGCAGAAAGGGGCAGCCCTGCGCCGAAATAAAAATGGGTGCCATGGGCTTCGTCTACCAGAACCTTCATGCCTCGTTGATGGGCCATATCCACCAAGGTTCGGAGGTCACTACACACCCCGTAATAAGTGGGATTATTGATAAAAACAGCCTTGGCATGAGGGTGACGGTCCATGGCGGCGGCCACGTCCTTTACCGACATACCGAGGCTGATGCCTAATTCTCGATTCACGCCGGGATTCACATATACCGGCACAGCGCCGCAAAGAACCAAGGCATTGATAACGCTTTTATGGACATTGCGGGGTAAAATCACCTCATCCCCCCGTTTGCAGCAGGAAAAGATCATAGCCTGCACCGCCGAGGTAGTGCCGTTGACCATCATAAAGGCCCAACCCGCACCAAAGGCAGCGGCGGCCAAAGCCTCAGATTCACGAATCGCCGAGGTAGGATGGGTAAGGTTATCCAAGGGCTTGCTGGAATTCAAGTCCATGGACAGGCATTTTTCCCCAAAGGCGTCCAACAGGGCACTGTGCCCTTTGCCTTGTTTATGGCCGGGGACGTCAAAGGAGACGATACGATTTTCAATATAGCGCTGTAAGGCGTCGTAAATTGGGGTTTCTTCCTGTGGGTTCATTCTTTATAGATATTCTTTCCGCTGTAAATTTCAGCCATTTCGTGGGAAAGCTCAGTACAGATCTTCTTTTGTTCTTCGGGGCTTAGCTCCGCCACATCATTTTGGAACAAATAATCCTGTAAATTAATATTTTTCACCTTCATTTTCGTGTGAAAAATGTTGGATTGGTAAACATTGATGTCCTGAGCTTCATATTCTTCTAAGGTTTTATGGTCAATAAAATCCTGGATCGAGGTGATTTTATGGTCAATAAAGCATTTTCTGCCGTTCATTTCCCTGGTAAAACCCCGCACGCGATAGTCAATGGTAATGATATCAGAATCAAAGGAGCCGATGAGATAGTTCAGCGCCTTCAGCGGAGAAATGCGGCCGCAGGTGGAAACGTCGATATCCACGCGGAAAGTGGAAATGGTCTGGTTGGGATGGTACTCCGGATAGGTGTGAACGGTAAGATGGCTTTTATCCAGATGTCCACAAACAGAGCGTCGCTTTTCCAGCACATCCATGCCGTTACAGGTGGGGTCCAGGAATTCCACAGGCACGGCTTCTTCCGAAATCAATACCGTCACGCTGGCGCCCTGAGGATCATAATCCTGTTTGGAGATATTGAGGACATTGGCGCCGATGATGTCAGTGACGTCGCAGAGAATTTTGGTAAGACGTTCGGCATTGTACTGCTCGTCAATATATTCCACATATTCATTTTTCTCCCGCGCGGTGCGGGCATAACATACGTCATAAATATTGAAGCTCAAGGTCTTCGTCAGATTATTGAAGCCGTAGAGTTTGATTTTTTTCTTTGCCACAAACGTCTCCTTTCCATTCCATACCCCACAGGGAGGATTCCTTCCAACCATATTGAATCAATGTGAGAATAAAATAAAAAACAATCATCGCGACGAATATTGTCGTTGATGATTGTACTCGTTTTGATCCATGCATCAAAAGGCAGGCCGCACTGACAGCGGTATTTGACGGTATTTGAGCCTATACAGTAATTAATACTTTTACTGCTCATGTTGACCATTCACAAGTACGTTCCCTTATGAACAAATTATGCGGAAATCCGCAGACAATTCGAGCTTACGCTCATCAACACGATATCACAATCGCTGATTTTGCACCGGACCGTGTCCGTTATGCTGAAACAAGATGATTTGTGATGATAGACTGAAATACACTTCATCAAGAAATTTCCTACCCTATCACTCAAAGGGATTTTATCACAATCTTAAAATGATTTCAAGAGCTTTCCCAAAAGCTCCTGTAAAAAGTTAGGCACAGCACAAAAAAGCAGTGACAGATAGAATTCCGGAATGTATAATAAATGATAAGTCCGTATCATATTTTCTTCACTTTATTATTTTGAAAGGAGCAAGCAATGAAACATTTTGTTCGCAGTCTATGGCTTCTGGGACTGCTATGGTGTTTTCTACTCACTGGTTCTGTCGTCGTCCTGGCCGATACAGAAACAGAGATTCCCCAAACGCCGTCTCTATCCCTGCTGGAAACAGAAGCGCATCAGGCTTACATCAACGGCTATGAAGACAATACCATCCGCCCTAATAAAAGCATTACCCGGGCAGAAACTGCCACGATTTTCTACCGTTTGCTGACCGAAGAGAGCAGAGAGACTCTTACGACCAGCACCAATCATTTTTCCGACGTCAACCAAAGCCATTGGTTTCATACTGCCGTTTCTACTCTTGCCAGCGCCGATATCCTCAATGGTTATCCCAATGGCAAATTCAGCCCAAACAAAGCCATCACCCGCGGAGAATTCGCCGCGATCATCTGCCGTTTTATAAAGGATATGGACAAGGAAGCACTTTGTCCTTTTAACGACGCAAAAGGCCACTGGGCGGAACAGTTTATCGCATACGCCGCGACTCAAGCATGGCTTACAGGATATCCCAATGGAAACTTTGAACCGGAACGCCGTATCTCCCGGGCCGAAGCCATGACTGTCATCAACCGGATGCTGGGACGTGGGACCGATCATGAGCACATGCTTCAAGGCATGATTCAATGGTCTGACAATATGTTGCGGTCCGTCTCCAACCAAAACGGCGTTGAGACAACCAATCCATGGTTTTATTGCGCAGTCCAGGAAGCCACAAACTCTCACGAATATACCATTCAAAACGATATCGAACAATGGACAAAACTAACGAAAAACCCTAATTGGGGACAACCGGTAACGGACTTCTACCAAATGGTGGTCAATCGGGACAATCCCATAAAACATCCGGAAAACTATGTACCGCCTACGGGGCTGGTAACAATTAAGGGAACCAATCAGAAAATGGAAACACAGGCCGCCGCTGCCCTGGAACGAATGTTAAAAGATTTAAGATCCGCAGGCATTTCGGCTTTGGTCGTCAGCGGTTACCGCACTTATGAAAAACAGGTTTCCCTCTACAATCGCCAGGTCCAGAGAGTCATTGCCAACAATCCTGGAATATCTCGGGCCGAAGCAGAACGAATTGCGGCGACAATCAGCGCCATTCCCGGAACCAGCGAGCACGAATTAGGCCTTGCTGTGGATTTGGGCACTGGTGGCAGTCTCAAGGAAAGTTTTGCAAATACAGCCGCCGGGAAATGGATACATGCCCACTGTGCTGAATACGGATTCATTTTGAGGTACCCCAAAGACAAGCAGCATATCACAGGGATCATCTATGAACCGTGGCATTTCCGCTATGTCGGTGTAGAAGCCGCCAAAGATATCAAAGCCTCCGGGCTTTGCATGGAGGAATATTACGGCATTTATCTCAGCCAAACAGACGAAGTCCTCGACCCGCCAAACTTCGAATTGACAGAAGATGCGGAGTAAATGGAATAAGGCTCTTTAAGAACAGATGAAAAGTTCCCCGCCAAACTGCGGGGAACTTTTTAAGCACACAGAGATTTGTTTTCCACCATTAAACATAGTGATACCGACTACGGAATTTAATAAGAAACGTCGAGGTTACGACGAGAGCCAGTATATCCGCAATAACAACGGCAAGCCATATACCGTTGATTCCCAAAAGTAATGGCAAGATCAGCACTGCCGAGGTTTCAAATACCAAGGTTCGGGAAAAGGAAATAGCAGCGGACACAGGACCATTATTCAGCGCGGTAAAGAAGGCGGAGCCGTAAATATTGAATCCCATAAATAGAAATGCCAAGGCATATAAACGGAAACCATGACTGGTAAGCTCCAGCAGTCCCTGGTCATACCCCACGAATATTCGGACCAGCGGGTTGGCCAGCAGCACCGCCAAAGCTGTTAAGCAAAGCCCCGCAATGCCCATGAGGGTGAGACTTTTGAGAAACAGATTCTTTAACTCCACATGGTTTTGGGCCCCATAGTGATAGCTGACAATCGGGCCGCTGCCCATGCTATAACCAAAGAAAATCCCGGTAAAAATAAAGTTAATGTACATAATTACACCGTAAGCCGCCACGCCGTCTTCTCCGATATGCTTCAACAGCTGCAAATTATAGAGCATATTTACAATGGAGGCCGCCAGATTTGACATCATTTCCGAGGAGCCGTTGATGCAGGTTCTGGTCAGAACCCGTCCTTCAAACTTTGTTTTAGTCAGACGCAAAAGGCTGCTATTTTTGCGGAGAAAATAAACCAAGGGGCCTACGCCACCAAAAATTTCCCCGGCAGCCGTGGCCAAGGCCGCACCAGCCAGCCCCCAATGAAAGACAACGATAAACAGGAAGTCCAAAATAATGTTGGTGACGCCGGCTCCCACCGTAAAGAAAAGTCCAAGCTGGGGTTTCTCAGCCGTAACCAAAAGTATCTGGAAAGCCATCTGTAAGATAAAGGCAGGCATCGAAGCCAAAAGAATTCGGGCATAAAGAACACTGTAATCCAACATGGCCCCTTGAGCCCCCAAAGCCGAGGCCACAGGTGTGATACAAACTTGCCCGACTAAGGCGAAAAACACACCGCAGCCCAAGGCAACATAAACGATAAGAGAAAAATAGCGGTTTGCCGTCTTCCGCTCCCCTTCCCCAAGGGTTTTTGCCACCAAGGCGCTACCACCGGCGCCAAACATCAGCCCCACGGCCCCTATCATCATCAACACAGGATAAACCAGATTAAGGGCGGCAAAGGGGGTTTTCCCTACAAAATTCGATACAAAAACCCCGTCTACGACACTGTAAATTGATGTAAAAATCATCATTACAATGGCGGGAAAGGTGAATTTCAGCAGTTTTTTATATGTAAAATGATCCGATAATTGAATATCCATTTTGATTCCTTTCCTAAATTTTATAGGGCCCACTGTCAATCTTCCTTTTGGGAGGCGAAATATTGCCCCATGGTTTCTTGAAACGCCCCAAGGCATTGTTCCATAAGGGAAAGCATGGTTTGTCGGTCCTCAAGCTTCATGGCATAAAAAGCCTTTTCCTCCGCTTCTGCCACTGGCAGGATTTTCTTCCGCATTAGTTTTTTTCCTCGCTCTGTGAGAAAAATCTGCCGTTCCCTGCCGTTTCCGGAAGACAGAAACAGGCAGTCGTCCCAGACCAGCTTCTGCACAGAGGAATTTACTGTTTGCTTATTCAAACAGGCCAAGGTACAAATATCCTTTTGGGAGCAGCCTTCTCCCAGTTCCAAGATGCTGTACAAAATCAGAAAGGCGCTGTAGGACAAGTTCAGCCGCTGGGCAATGTCGTGATAAAAAGCATCATAGAGATGCCATAAACGGTTACATTGGTTCTATGTGGCGTTTTGCTGTGAATCCATGGAAACCTCCTTAATAGTATGAAATCATACCAATATAACGGCAATTATAGTATGAAATCATACCATTGTCAAGACACTATTTGGGAATGACCTACGGACTTCTTTGGGCATACTATAAGAAAAAGGAAGTAAGATCGATTATGAGAAAGCGCTGGTTGCCTTATTTATTTTCCATTCTCCTTGCCCTGATCGTAGGCTTGGCGCCGGCTGTGATGACCAGAAGCAAGGCTGCCCTCTATGCTGATTTGAATTTGCCATGGCTATCACCGCCAATGTGGGTTTTTCCCGTTGTATGGACACTTTTTTATGCCTCTTTGGGCTGGTCTATGGCCAAAGTATGGCAAAGAGAGGTCAGAGAGCGAAAAAAGGCTGCAATTTTTTACGCAGTTCAATTTGCCATGAACGTGCTTTGGATATTCTTTTTCTTCCAATGGCAAATGTATCTTTTTTCTTTTTTCTGGCTTGTCGCCCTGGCAATGACCGCCGCTCACATGGTGGAAAAATTCCGTTTGGTGTCAGACACGGCCGCCAATTTGCAAATCCCCTATGTGGCCTGGCTTGTTTATGCGGTTTATTTAAATTTCGGCGTCTATCTTTTAAACGGTGCGCCGGTAAAAATATAACGGCTTTTCACATTGACAGCCCCTTTTTTTGGACGTATAATTTTACTGAAAAGGTTATAAGGAAAGGGGAAACAATATGTATTGCCACCAATGTGGAAACGAACTGGATGAACAAAGCAAGTTCTGCCCAGCTTGCGGTGCAAAGCGACTTGATCAGGAAGAGACTGCTGCCATTTCTGAAGACATACAAGAATCTTTTGGAGAAACCAGTCAGTCTGCGGCTAAGGAACCTTCGGAAGCTCAGGCTTCCAAGCCAAAGAGGCCATTATACCTGGCCATTGGCGGTGGAATTTTAGCAGTGATTCTCATTGTCACACTGATTCTCGCCTTGGGCGGAAAGGGTAAGGATGAAGCTGCCGAGCCCACTGCCGCCGCAACCAATATGGCCAACAGTGATGTGGACTATTTTGAATATTTTGATTTAAGCGCCGGTCAATTCATTCGTGAAACCGGTTTGGAGCTGACCTTCCAGGATGGCTCCAATTTATACAGCGGATACGACGGCAAAATAGAGCTTTCCAATGGAGAGGAAGGGATCGACTATTTTAAAATGGCCACCGCCATTGGAAAAGGTTCGATTCTCGGCGTTTCCGTGGGAATGAGTAAGGACGAAGCCGCAACGGCGCTCCAGAAGAACGGCCTTTATGAAGTAAAGACTGAAAACAACCATACCACTTATAAAGAGCAAAATGGCAGCTATACTTTGGACGTGGGGATTTCCGTCAATGACAGTAAGGTCAACAGCGTCACCTATGCTTTGGAAAATGGGGATGACGATGAAGCCTCCGATAAGGATCAGACCGAAACAGCCGATCAAACCCAGGATACTGAAAATACCACTGTCGATAACGGCAATACTTACAATTACTATTATTACAATGTGCCCTACGCACCGGAACGGAGCTACAAATACAGCAGCTATGACGGGTATTTGTGGCCTACGGATCGTTACTATATTTCCACCTCGGATTTGGCCAATTATACCAGGGACGAAGTGGCGGCCATTCGCAATGAGATTTACGCCCGCCACGGTTATGTATTCAAAACTGATCAATGGAGCAGCTATTTCAATGCCCGAAGCTGGTACTCTCCCAACTATAATTACAGTGAATCCATGCTGTCTTCGGTGGAAAAGAGTAATATCAACACCATTGTGGATTATGAAAGGGCCATGGGATGGAAATAAGCCATAACGCAACGCCAATCAAGGCAATGGCAGATATGGTTATTGACATAATATTTTACAGTGCTGTCAGAACATAAAATAGTAAAATCAAAACCACCGAATGAACTGAAGTGCCCCCCAAAAGTTAGAAAATAAAAAAAGCAAAATTGTTCAAGCAACTGAAAGGGCTTGTTGTCTGTGAATCGCAGGCGGCAAGCCCTTTAGCTTTCCCTTGATGCGACGGTTGTTGTAGTAATCGAGATATTCAATGAGTTCCTGTTTGAAGTGCTCCATTGATTCAAACTCCTGCAGATAGAGCAGTTCACTTTTGAGCAGACCAAAGAAGTTCTCTATCACAGCGTCATTTTCTTTCCTATGGTGTCAACACTATCCTGCAAGTCCCTATGTATCTCCTGTTCATTTTCACGGAGCGACACACAATCACGCTTTCCCTTTGGTACTCTGTCCGTTGGTACGAGTTTCCATGAATACACCGATTGCGGTTTCCCCAATGCGTCTATGTATTTGTATAAGTATCTTCCGTCTTTTCTCTGGCTCTCTCCGGTCTTTAAGATACGACCTTTATTATCTCGTCTTTTTTCTGACATCAATATCTGCTCCTTTCCGAAATGGAAAGAGCCTTGATACGACTTGATAGAATCATAACACAGTCAAGGTTCATTTGCATTAGATAACCTCTGATTCGTCAATGAATTTTTCAAACTGTTTTCGCTTAATCTGAATACGGTTGCCATTCATAATCAGCCAGTTGGCGTTTTTATGTTCTTCCACCAATCTTCTCAGTTTGTTTTCCCCAATGCGGAAATACCTTGACGCTTCTTCTATGCTAAGGGTGTACTGCTCCCATACTGGAATACTGCTATTGTTCATCAAACACCCCCTCATTTAAAATAATTTCCTGTATGTCCGTTGTCATCTGCTTTATCTTCATTTCATGCTTTTCATTGAGATGTGTCTGTTTCTCAATCTCTCCGAGATAGTCAACGCCGACATTTTCACCGATTTCCCGAATGACCTTTAGCGTAGGGGCAACCTGTTTTTCCAGCCATTTCAGCGTGTTATCCACGTTGACAGGCATAGGACGCATTTCCAGCGGTAAATCATCACAGGAAATGAATATCTCCCATAGCGGATAATCGGGGAAATGCACATAACGGTTGATAAGAGAAAATACCAACTGTAACGGATTGTGGGTAAGCAGTAATTCCTCAACTGCCCCAACCGCCTGTTTATTTCTAAGACGTATCTCAAAATGGTTTTTAATGTCGGTCTGCTTTCCTTTGTCTAGACTGCTCCTTATCCTTTTCATACAGGCAGAAATAAAGCGGAGAACTCTTTGAGCCGATATACAGTGTTTTTCCTGTTTCGCTGTCTTTTCCAGACAGTTTCCCACTATTGACCGTTTCAAACCTGCGGGAACGGAAGATAACATTACCCGTACAGAAGCGTTCAGACAGGGCAGGAATATCGAGAATTCCCGTACAATCATTGACCGCTAAATCAAATCGCTTGATAACTCCGCCACAGCCGATACAATCCTTTAGGAACTCATACCAGCTCCTATTCTGTGCCTGTAACACACGTTCCAACTGACGACAGCCTGTGCCTTTCAGTTCCAAAAAAGCACCCATAGAAGCGTTGAGAGAAGCCATAACGGTGATTTCCCCATAAGTGTATTTTTCTTTATAACCGTAGGACGCAAAATCATAATGGAAAAAGTATTCCTGTTTCATTTGCAGAAGTTCTCTGATGATATGTTGTGCGTCAGTATCAGAGAAACGGACGCTCAAATAATCAATCAGAAGAAAAAGCGGTCTTTCTGATAAATGATAGTCAAGACAGCATGTCAGGATATTCTTCATTTCATCACTGGCATTTGACTTTCCGTTCTCAATTCTGTTAAGGTTCTGCCTTGACAGGTTCAGCATATCTGCAAGCTGTGATTGCGTGATACCGCAGGCAATACGCTTTGATTTCAGTTCGTTGCTAAAATTTGTGTTGCTGTTCGTAAATCTTTCCTCCAATCTTTTGACCTCGACATTCTTGAAATAGCTGTCGCATGGCTTTTCTAAAATGTGATAATCACGTATCTTTTTAAAAGTTTCTATGATTCCTTATATCGTAGCTGTTATACGGTATGTGGAATAAGTTTCTGTTGATTTGTGCCCCCCTGTTAGATAACGGGGGCACGGGCAAGGCTCGCAAGCTCGCCTGCCGACAACACATTTCCGTCCTTTGACGGCAGAGCCGTCATGGCGTTGTTGCTTACGCATGCCAACAGTCCTGCAATGCTTTGTCAGCCAAGCCTGTTTTTACCTTTTTTAATAAGTGCCATATCAACCATTATTCATATCTACGGGTTTAATCAGATAGGCTTTACTTTTTGAATGTTTTTATATTTCATTCTATTGTGCTTATACAGCGAGGAAGAATGGCTGGAATATGAATTAGAGCAGTTACGAAAGTATATTACCGACTACATCAACGGAAAAAGCATAGAAGCGTCCGACCTTTACCCAATCAAAGAATTTATCCAGCATTTGAAGTTTCAAAAAATGTTAGACCGTTATGATGATTTATACAGTATGGATATGTTCGGGGAAAGCACAGAAGGACACAAGTATAAAACGCCTTACTATGCTGTAAAAATGATAAACCCAAACTCAAAAGAAGATATGGAATTTTTATCACAGTTACCATGGATAAACAGGTAAATTTGATGATGACGACGAATAATCTTTTTCCTCTTGCGAGAAGATACAGCAAATAAAAAGCCCAGTAAAGAGTGCAAAGCACCACCAATGGTGGCAAAGCTCTTGACAGGGCTTTTTATTTTCTGTGTTGGATAATCAAAAGGAAGAAAGGGATAGAATGTGATACCCAAGATAAACAGCTTGTAGTCTCAGAATAATACCCCGCAGGGACTGCAGAAAAATAATAAGTTTAAGAATTGTTATTGTTCTTTCTTTAAATGGTTTTATAATTTAATCTGTGTAAAAATATCATAGTATTCCAATATGTCAAAGCAACATTGCCTTATGTAAAAGAAGATTGGCTAAGATGTAAACGGGATTTGATAGATTTCCAAAACATGAAATGCGATAATTCTGTTTGAAAGGAGGACAGATTTGAAATGAATATAGGAGAGCAAATTAACACTTTACGAAAAAGGGACGGTTTAAGTCAAGATGATTTTGCAAATTTATTTAACGTTTCCAGACAAACGGTTTCTAATTGGGAAAATGCAAAAAGTTATCCCGATTTAGAGATGATTATTAAAATTAGTGATTATTTCAAAATCTCTGTTGATGAATTGTTAAAAAATGATAATCATGTTGTGGAAAAAATTGATTCTCAAAAAAAGAAAAAGAAACAGTATTCCGTTCTTTTAATAATTTTACTTATTTTTGGGTAGTTCAATTATTTTTAGCTTATATTTTAGATATCAAGATAGCACAGCAGTCAACTTTACTATGGAAAAACATGAAACATATAAAGATAATGAAATAAAAGAACCACCATTGAATATTGCAGATGGATATTTTTCTGTACCTAGAAATGATAAACTTGATATACAAGTAAAAGGTTCAACAGATGACGGCAAACTTCATGTTCTAATTACGGATAAAGATAACAACGTATATTATCAATTAGATGGGCAAGAGTTGAATGATTTGCAGACACTGTACTTTGAAAAAGGCTCTTATATTATTCAAATCACTGCTGATGATTATAAAGAAGATGTTATAAGTCTTGAATACAATATTGAAGTAAAGAACTAACCATTACATCATCAGTTATAAATGAAATGAAAAAAATTTTTTCGGGAAGCACATTAAAAATATTAGCGGTTTGTTTCATGGTAATCGACCATTTAGGACAAGTAGTATTGAAAAATGGAATTATTTTAAATGCTCCTTATTCTATGTTTACCGATGAACAATTTTCTATTTTGATGGCTACGGTCAATGTCTGCCATATTTTAGGGAGAATTTCATTTCCGATTTTTTGTTATTTGCTGGTAGAGGGTTTCATACATACTCACAATCTAAAGAAATATATTTTTAATTTGGGAATATTTGCAGTTGTTTCTGAACCTATTTATGATTTAGCAAATACGGGAAATTTATTTAGTCTAAATCAACAAAATGTTCTTTTTACATTATTGCTAGGACTGTTTGTTATAGCAATTATAAAAAAGTGTGATAAAAATATAATTATTTCTTTCTTCACAATATTGATAGGTGCAATCATGTCATACATTTGTAAATTTGATGGGTGGTACTATGGAATAGGTTTAATCAGTGTGTTTTATATATTTTACGGTATGCCCAAATTAAAATATGCTTTTTTCAATTTTAATTATGTATGCTTGTGGACTTAATTTCTCACTAAACGGGTTAATTGACCCTTACTTTTTAACCGCTGTATTTTCTTTATTGTTGCTTTTACTATACAATGGTAAACGTGGATTAAACATGAAATACTTCTTTTATGTTTTTTATCCTATACATCTACTGATTTTATTTTTTATAAGTGCATATATTATGAAAGCATTTTCGTAACAATAATTACTATTTTGTAGCAATAGGAACGTACTCGTATTTGAAAGCGGTCAGTCTATATGATTAACCGCTTTTTCCACGTCCAGAAAAGAGCATTATGCTATTTTACAAATATAAAGCTTACGAGGGCGGTTAGTTATTGCGATTGCCCATTTTTTTATAAGAAAAGGACGCAGTTAAGCGTCCTAAAATCGTCATATCAAAGCTCATTAAATCGTAGTAAATTTGTGGTAAAATGAACGTTTTTCAGTTTATAAATTACTGATAAGTGCAGTTATAATGCGGTTAATCTGAAACTGTATCTAAAATTTTGCGTAATCTTAAAAAAGAAAATATTACGGCGATAGAAGCACCGCAGTTAGGGGCAATATCTCTCGAAATAACATCCAGTGACACCATATGCCGTGCCGTACAAAATAATGCTCACTACCTTATCTACCTTATCTTCCCTATCTGCCACAATTAATTTGTGCATAAACGACTTTACGATGTCTAAACTTAAAACGATAAAGAAGAAATTCAAGGTACTAAAACAAATGGATCGGGAAAAATAAAAAACTGCGGTCGAGGCGATGCCTAAATCGTTTATAATGTTAAGTACAGCGCAGACGATGTCTGCAGTGTCGGTGGGTTGAGCACCGGTGCAATCCCCAAGATGTTGGTCGCATCATGGGGATGCCGTTCTTTTTTTATTTTTCCCTAACTTTAACTCCGTTAAGGTGGAGTAGTCTGATAAAAGTATAGCAGAAAAAGTCCCTATTGTGAATATATTTTTTGGAACTTGATTTCCCATGCATATATAAATCATATGAACAAAAGGGATTCGTATCACCTCGCGCCGTGGTCAGCCTCCCCAAAAAACCTCACAGAATCATGTGATATCACTGGCATCATACAACTGAAAACAGAAGGTAATGATACATCTTACTGTTATATCAAAGCCTTCTTTCAAAATATGATGCTCCATAAAGTATAAAAGCCTGACAGAGATACCTCTATCAGGCTTTTCTTCTTTTATTGGGTTAGCGTTTCTTAGTGATAACAACCTTGCGGTAAGGTTCTTCCCCTTCGCTGAAGGTTCGAACCGAGGGGTCGTCCTGAAGCACAGTATGAATGATACGGCGTTCATAGGGGCTCATAGGTTCCAAAGAAAGGCTGCGACCGTTTTCTTTGACCTTGGCGGCCAATTTCTTGGCCAGTTTTTCCAAAGTCTCTTCCCTTTTTTTTCGATAATTTTCAGCGTCCAGGATGTATTTATGTTTTTCCTGAAACTTACGGGACACGGTAAGGTTTGTGAGATATTGCAGAGCGTCGAGAGTTTCGCCGCGGCGACCGATGAGGATGCCGAGGTTTCCCCCCACCAGATTCAACGTGGTGAAATGCTCACCCTGTTCGACGTGAATATCAACGTTAAGTTCAAATTTTTCAAAGATTTTCCGCAGAAAATCAATGGCAGTGGCATCGGGATTTTCATCCACGGTGACACGGACCACGGCATCCTTAGCGCCAAAGCCAAAAATGCCTTTGCTGCCTTGTTCCAGAATTTCGATCTTGGTATTTTCCCGTTCCGCACCAAGTTCGGCCAGAGCAGCATCAATGGCAATATCAATGGTTTTGCCAGATTTTTCCACTGTTTTCATTGTATGACTCCTTATTGCCAGGGTTTATCGGGCAAATCCTTTTCGTCACGGGCTTTTTCTTGCGAGTGGGTATGAGGATGTGCGGGTTTTGCTTTCACCTGGGCTTTTTCTTGCTGTTTTTGCAGCGCTTCCTTCCGTTGCTCTTTGGCGGCAACGGCGGCTTCTTTGCGCCGTTCTTTTTCCTCAGGAGTGGAAAACACCCCGGTTTTCAAACGGAAATTGATAAAAAGGGTTTGAACCGCTGTAATCAACCCATAAAAAATCCAGTAAAGGGCCAGTCCAGCAGGGAATTGACGCGCCACGAAGAAGAACATGACTGGGAAGATGACTAACATCATGAGTTGTGTCTTATCTTTAAGGTTCACAATACTCATGGACTGCTGCAACAGTGTGGTAAGGGCGCAAATAAGAGGCATGAGATAGGGCCACTTGGTATCAGCTACCATTAATGACAAGTCTTTCACCCAAAGGAAACTGTAGTATCCCGCATCGATCAAGCTTTGGTCAGGGATCCAATTACGCATCCCGTAAAAGAGAATCATCAGAATGGGCATCTGAACCAACAGCGGCAAACAGCTTGACATGGGACTGACGTTGTGCTCTTTATAGAGCTTCATCATCGCGGCCTGTTTCTTTTCCGGATCGTTGGGATATTTTTCATTGAGTTTTTGCATCTCTGGCTGAAGAGCACTCATGTTCTTCATGCTTTTCTGCTGTTTTACGTTGACGGGATGTGTTAATAGTTTCACAATCAAGGTCAGCAGAAAAATAGCCAAAGCAAAGCTAGGCACCCCGATGAGCTCCGTAAACTGAAAGAGGCCGCTTAGGATACCGCCAACGATGGTTACGGTAAAGGAATCCTCGTTACGAACCAGGTTGCCGTTATCATCCACATTGCCTCCCATGGAGCAGCCGAAAGCCGCCAGTGCCAAGCAGATAATCAGTAAAACTACCAGTATTTTCTTTTTTTTCATATTCTGTAATCCTTTTTCGTTCCCCATTTATTTCACTGGGTCGTAACCGCCTTTGCTAAAGGGATTGCACCGCAAAACGCGCCATATCGCCATGGCACCGCCCTTTAAAATACCGTGTTTTTGCAGCGCTTCCACTGCGTACTGGGAACAGGTGGGGTAATATTTACAGCAAGGCGGGTGCATGGGCGAAATAAACTTCTGATAAAAACGGATGAGCAAGATAAACACTTTTCGCATGGTTTCACTTCACTCTTTTCGCCAGGCTCAAAACATCGGATTTTAATTTTTCAAAGGGCATGTCCTTGGCTTTACTGCGGGCGATGAAAATATAATCATAGCCTGGCAGAAATGCCTCGCTGTTAAGACGGGTGATCTCCTTCAGCCGCCGCCGCACCTTGTTGCGAACCACGGCCTTACCCACTTTTTTCGAAACGGTGAACCCTATCCGGAAATAGGGTTTCGTGGTCTTCCGATAGCAAAGAATCACCGATCTACCATTGGCAGACTTCCCTCGTTTATATGTCTTAGTAAAATCTTTTCGTTTTTTCAGCCGATTTTTATCTTCCAATTTCGCTTTCCTGCGATGCAGGCCTCGTTTTCCGCGCGTAGGATTATGCGCTCAGTCTTTTTCTGCCTTTGGCTCTTCTGCGTTTCAAGACTTTTCTGCCATTTGCGTCAGCCATTCTGGCACGGAAGCCGTGAACTTTTTTATATTGGCGTCTTTTCGGTTGATAAGTTCTTTTCATCTTTTTTCCCTCCTTACGATTTTGGGTTTCGAAATGATACTGTTATCGCGAGAAACGGAGGTAAACAAAACCAAAAAAGGCATAAATATCCCGTTAACACAGCGTTCACAGTATTTCTATTATATATCAGTCGTTTCAAACTGTCAATATATCACAGATTTAAAATCACAAACTCTTCGATATCAAAGACCTCATCGGCCCAATCCTGATAAAAGGTGGGATCGTGGGACACCAAAATCACCGTACCTTCAAAATTGACAATAGCCTTTTTTAAGATGGCTTGGGCATCGGCGTCCAGATGATTGGTGGGTTCGTCAAGCACCAAAAAATTGGACGGTGTCAACGTCAGCTTACAGAGCTTTACCTTGCTTTGCTCACCACCGGACAGAGTGCCGATGGGCTGGATGGCATGGTCGGAACGGATGGCGCAACGGGACAAGGCAGCCCGGGTTTCCTTGATGGTCATTTTGGGATAAAGGTTCTGGATATAGTCCATAGGAGTGACGGTGTCGTCCTCCCAGACAAGGTCCTGAGCGTAATAACCGATTTTAGTGCGCTCGCCAAACTGAAATTTCCCGCCTAAGGCCGGAAGTTCCCCCACCAAGGTTTTGAGCATGGTACTTTTGCCAATACCGTTAAAGCCGGTAAAGACCATCTTTTTCCCCGTAGCCACGGTGAAGCTGAGCTTCGGCAGCAGGGAATAATAATACCCCACCTCTAAATCCGTTACCTCCAAGGCTTTGTGGGTGGAGATGGATTCATAGGGAAATTTGAAATTGGGCTTCACAACAAATTTGGGCGCGGCCATTTTTTCCATTTTATCCAACTTTTTTTGGCGGCTTTTGGCCATGGCGGCAGTGGAGGCCCTCACCTTATTGCGGGCGATGTAATCTTCGGTGCGCTCAATCTCCCGCTGCTGGCTTTCGTAACGGCGAAGATACTCCGCCTCCTGCTGCTCCTTCTGTTTCAGGAAAGAGGTATAGCCGCCGCTGTATTTTTTAATGGTATTAAATTCTAAATCGCAAATACAGGAACAAGTACGTTCCAAAAAATCAGCATCGTGGGAAATGATGATAAACGCGCCCTTAAAGCCCTTTAAAAATCGTACCAGCCAATCGACGTGTTCCGTATCGAGAAAGTTGGTAGGTTCGTCCAGCAAGAGGACTTGGGGATCCTCCAACAACAATTTGGCCAAAATCACCTTGGCCCGCTGGCCGCCACTGAGCTTACCCAAGGGACGATCCAGCCCCAAAGTGGTGATCCCCAGACCCGCCGCCACCTTTTGCACCTCGCTATCAATGGCGTAAAAATTACGGCGTTCCAGTTGGTCCTGGAGACTAGCAGCGGTGCGAACCAAAATGTGGTCGGCATTGGTCAAAAGCTCCTCATTGACTTCTTTGAGCTTTTTTTCCGCTTCAAAGAGGTCGCGAAAAGCCGTACGCAGGTAATCGAAAATGGTTTGAGACTCATCCACCTTGGAATACTGGTCCAGATACCCAACCCGAACCTTGGACTGCCAGCGGATGAACCCCTCATCGGGCACTACTTCTCCCACCAGGGTTTTTAAAAGGGTGCTTTTGCCGGCGCCATTTTGTCCCACAAGGCCCATATGCTCGCCTTTGTACAAATCGAAGCTGGCGTTTTGGTAGAGTACTTTATCGCCGTATTGATGTGATATATTGTGAACTTCCAGTAAACTCATAAAATTGCTCCGTTGCAGATTTTATACAAAAAAACGGCACTGCTGCCGCTTGAATCAAGAAAGAGTCATCTTTTCTTATTATAGATATTCCTTTATCATTTGTCAACGCCGGAGCGACCCATCGCGCGTTTCAGATCATCGATTGTTACCATAGCCGAAGGGTCAACGCCCCGCAGCAGGGACAGATAATACGACACCCAGGCGCCGTAGGACAGCGCCTCCACGGCCCTGCCCGGCAAGGTTTCTCCCTGGGCCCAATGCTCCTCCAGATTACAGCCATGGTCCCGCAGTAGCTTACCGCAAAGCTCAAAACGCTTGTTCACCCGAGGATACTCCCCTTTATCCCGTAAAAAGACCACAGTGCTGTGGTCCATAGCCATAATTTCATTATGGTTTACCTCGGGCACTGCTCCCCAAAAGGCGGGGCACTGGGCATTTTCATTGATTTGATTTTTCATGCTTCGGGCGGCGAAATCCATCAACCCGCGGCTGCCCCAAATTACGGCCGTGGTATCCTTTAAGGCCAAAGCAGTTGTTTTGGCGGGGTTATCGGGGGTAGAGACTGCCAGACGATAACGGGCGGTGGCGTCACGGGCAGTTAAGTAACAATCGAACCACTCTTTGTCCGAAACAGGAACAATCCCCATGCGGCTGAGCCACATCAGGATGGGCAAAGATAGATAACCAAAGGCCATCCGAGGCAAAAACCCCGTGGGAATGGCGCAAAGAATGGCGCCGTCATCTTGAGCCTTTTCCATCAAAGCGCCGCCAGAGCAAACCGCCGCCACGGTGGCACCGCGTTTTTGCGCTTCGTCATAGCAGGTCAAGGTTTCCTCAGTGCCTCCGGAGTAGCTCAAGGCAATGACCAGGGTATGTTCGTCCACAAAGGGCGGCAAGGCGTAATCCCGCACCACGGCAAAGGGCAAGTGGCTGCGCTTTTGCCCCAAAGAGGCGATGAAATCCGCCGCCAAAGCAGAGCCGCCCATGGCGCAGAGCGCCACACCGTTCCAAGGCTTTGATTCGCAAAGGGGCAGAGTTTGTCCCAAAGAAAGGCTGTGGGAGCATTGGGCGGGAAATGCCTCCAGACAAGCCCCCATACCGTGTAAATCCGCAATCGCCGCTGATTTTTTATCCAAAAAAGAAGAGAGAGTCACTATTGTTCACCGTCCTCTCTCTATGAATATGCTCATTTTTCGTTTTTATGCTTCAAGCGAAAATAATCGTAAACCGAAGCCGCCGCATCGCGGTTCATCGTTTCCACCAGGGCGATTTCTTCTTCGGTGGCGTTTTCAATGGCTTTTACGGTACCGAAATGCTTCAATAATGCCTTTCGCCGTTTGGGGCCGATGTTGGGTATTTCGTCCAGCACCGAACGGGTCTGCCCCTTCGTCCGCAGGCTGCGGTGGAAGGTGATGGCAAAACGGTGGGCCTCGTCACGAATACGCTGAATCAAATGAAATTCGGGACTGCCTTTGGGCAGCATCAAGGATTCCGTTTGATGAGGAAGAATCAACTCCTCCTCCCGTTTGGCCAGGGACACAAAGGGAATATTCGATTGGTATTTCTCTTTAATCTTCAGTGTGGCGCTTAACTGCCCTTTACCGCCGTCGATGATAAACAAATCCGGGAAATGGGCAAAGCCGTCGGTTTTTCCCTGGGATTTTTCTTCCAAACCATGGCGATAGCGGCGGTCCAGCACCTCATTGAGAGAGGCAAAGTCGTCGATCCCCTCGACGGTATTGATTTTGAATTTGCGGTACTGATCTTTTTTGGGCTTCCCTTCGTGAAATACGATCATGGACCCAACAGTGTAAGCCCCCTGAATATGGGAAATATCGTAGCATTCAATACGATGGGGCGTATGCTTCAGTCCCAGAGCCAAACGAAGATTTTCCAAAGCTGTGGCGTATTCCTTATCATCTTTCTTTTTGCTGCGGCGTTCCTCGTCCAGAAGCAAAGCGCCGTTCTTTTCCGCCAATTCCAAAAGTCGGCGTTTTTCTCCCCGTTGGGGCACAAAAAACCGCACCTTGCCGCCACGCCGCTCCCGCAGCACCTGGCCGAGGGTTTCATTGTCCCCGGGCAAGGTGGAGACACAGATTTCCGGAGGGATAATGCGGTCGCCGCCGTAAAAATCTGCAAGAAACGTGGTATAAATCTCTGAGAACGCACTTTCACCGCAGTGGCTCACGTAGCGGTGCTCCCGTCCCAGCAGCTTCCCTTGGCGGACGAAGAAGGCGGTAATAACAGCGTCGTCACCGTCACGGTAAATGGCGATGAGGTCACGGTCATCATCGGAGTTTGCAATGCTGATTTTTTGTTTGGCCAACACTGCGTTGACGGCGTTGATTTTATCACGGTAGAGCGCCGCGGTTTCAAAATCCAAAGCCTCGGCACAGTCCTCCATCTTCTTGGCCAAGTCTTTTTTGATGGCGTCGCCATCGCCTTGTAGGAAATCCTCAACACCTTTGACCAGGTTTTGGTAATCCTCCCGGCTGATTTTCCCTACACAAGGGGCGGAGCAGTTGCCCAAATCATAGTTCAGGCAGGCCCTACCCTTGGTGCGGCCCGGTTTTAAGCCGCAGTTCCTTAGAGGGAACACGCGGCGGATAATATCTACGGTTTCGTTCATGGCGGTGACATTGGTATAGGGGCCGAAGTATCTGCCACCGTCGTTTTTATAATACCGCGTTACCAAAAGACGGGGATATTCCTCGTTCAAGGTCAGCTTCAAGTACGGATAGGTTTTATCATCCTTTAAAAGGATATTGTAATGGGGGCGGTGGAGTTTGATGAGGTTGCACTCTAAAAGAAGAGCTTCCGCCGGAGAGTCCACCAGAATATACTCGAGGTTCCTGGCCTTTTCCCTCATGGCGAGGGTTTTGGGGGCCATGGCCTTGCTGTCCTGGAAATAGGAAGACACACGGTTTTTTAAGCTCTTGGCCTTACCCACATAGATGACGTTGCCGTCGCCGTCCCGAAACAGATATACCCCGGGGCGGGTGGGCAGATTCTTCAATTTTTCCTGCCAGAAACCTTTATCCATGATCGCTCCTTTTTCTACGGCGTTTGGTTCCTATTTCAAAATAATCTTTGCAGCCAACCATTTGCTTGCCCGCTCTGCGCAAGTTATTTCAATTTATCTTTTAAAAAACGCCCGGTATGGGATTTTTTATTTTTCACAATTTCCTCTGGCGTGCCCTGTGCCACAATGGTGCCGCCGCGGTAACCCCCTTCGGGCCCCAGATCAATGATATGGTCCGCAGTTTTAATCACGTCGAGATTGTGCTCAATGACCAGTACGGTATCGCCATGGTCCACCAACCGCTGGAGTACCTCCAGCAAACAGGCGATGTCAGCGGAATGGAGGCCCGTGGTAGGTTCATCCAGAATATAGATGGTGCTGCCGGTGGGCCGTTTCGACAGCTCCGTGGCCAGCTTCACCCGCTGGGCCTCGCCCCCTGATAAAGTCGTGGCGCTTTGGCCCAGCTGAATATAGCCCAGCCCCACATCCTGAAGGGTCTTTAACTTCCGGTGAATTTTGGGGATATTCTCAAAGAACTCCGTGGCTTCATCCACGGTCATTTCCAGTACGTCGGCGATGCTCTTACCTTTATAGGTTACTTCCAGGGTTTCCCGATTATACCGCTTGCCCTTGCAGACCTCGCAGGGCACATAGATATCGGGGAGGAAGTGCATCTCAATTTTCAGAATGCCGTCGCCCTGGCAGGCCTCGCAGCGGCCACCTTTGACATTGAAGCTGAACCGTCCTTTTTGATAGCCCCGGGCTCTCGCTTCTTTGGTTTGGGAGAAAATATCCCGAATCAGGTCAAACACCCCGGTATAGGTAGCGGGATTGCTGCGGGGGGTGCGGCCGATGGGGCTTTGGTCAATATTGACCACCTTATCAAGATGCTCCAGCCCCTCAATGGCGGCGAAATTTTCCGGCTGGAGTCGGGCGCGGTTGAGACGGTAAGCCAGGGTATTGTATAAAACCTCGTTAATCAAGGTAGATTTTCCCGAACCAGATACCCCAGTGACCACCACAAATACACCAAGGGGAATCTCCACGTCAAGGTTCTTCAAATTATGTTTGGTAGCGCCCTTAATTTGAATGGATTTCCCTGTGATAGGACGGCGTTGGGCAGGCACGGGAATCATAGTGCGGCCAGAGAGATATTGAGCCGTGACGGAATCCTCATGCTTCATAAATTCCTCCGGCGGGCCCGCCGCTACCACATAGCCGCCGTTGACACCGGCGGCGGGGCCAATGTCGATGATATAATCCGAGGCCAGCATGGTATCTTCGTCATGTTCCACCACGATGACGGTATTGCCCAAATCCCTGAGGTGCTGCAAGGTCGCGATGAGCCGTTCATTATCCCGCTGATGCAGGCCGATGCTGGGCTCGTCCAAAATATAGAGAACCCCCATCAGAGAGGAACCGATTTGGGTGGCCAAGCGAATCCGCTGGGCTTCTCCGCCGGACAAGGTGCCGGCGCTGCGGGACAGGGTGATATAATCCAAGCCCACATCCACCAAAAAGCCCAGGCGGCTGTTGATTTCCTTTAAAATCTGCTTGGCGATGAAGGTCTCCCGCTCCGTCAGCTCCAGTTCCTGGAAGAATCGGCGGGCGTCGCCAATAGACATATCGCTGATTTCATTGATGTTTTTGCCGCCCACGGTCACAGCCAAACTTTCCTTTTTCAGTCTGGCGCCGTGACAGCAGGTACAGGGCTTAAAGGACATATATTTTTCAAATTCCTCGCGAATATAGTTGGAATTGGTTTCCTTATGGCGGCGCTCATAATTGTTAATCAGGCCTTCCCAGTTGGCGTAATAAAGCTTTTTGTAGCCGTCCCGATGGTCATAGGGAACCTGAATTTTTTTATCGCCGATGCCATAAAGCAGCACATCCATATCCTTTTTGGAGAGATCCTTCACCGGGGTGTCCAAAGAAAAGCCGTATTCCTGTGCCACGGCTTTTAAGGTCTGGTAGTACCATCCATACATATTGCCAATATTCAGGGTCACGATGGCTCCTTCATTGATGGAGAGGTTTTTATCAGGAATGATAAAATCGGGATCAATTTTCATGGTATAGCCCAGGCCATCGCAGTCAGGGCAGGCGCCGAAGGGATTATTGAAGGAAAACATCCGGGGCGTCAGCTCCTCAAGGCTGATGCCGCAGTCAATGCAGGCGAAATTACGGCTGAAAGTCATGCTTTCACCGCCGATAACGTCGGCGGTGACAAGGCCGTCGCTATAGTTCAGCGCCAATTCCAAAGAATCCGCCAAACGGTTAGCCACGTCCTCTTTGATGACCAAACGGTCAATGACTAGCTCAATGGTATGTTTCTTCTGCTTTTCCAGCTTGATTTCTTCGCTTAAATCCCGAATCTCCCCATCGACCCGTACCCGTACGAAGCCGTTTTTTCTGGCATCCTCAAATAGCTTTTGGAACTCGCCCTTACGGCCTCGGGCCATAGGGGCTAAAATCTGAATTTTGGTCCGTTCCGGCAAAGCCATTAAGGTGTCCACAATTTGCTCCACGGTTTGCTGAGAGATGGGCTTGCCGCACTTGGGGCAGTGTGGATGCCCCACCCGGGCGTAGAGCAAACGAAGATAGTCGTGAATCTCCGTCACCGTTCCCACGGTGGAACGGGGGTTTTTGTTGGTGGTTTTCTGGTCAATGGAAATGGCCGGGGAAAGGCCCTCAATATAATCGACGTCAGGCTTTTCCATCTGGCCCAAAAAGAGTCGGGCATAGGAGCTCAAGCTCTCCATATAGCGGCGCTGGCCCTCGGCGTAAATGGTATCGAAGGCCAAAGAGCTTTTGCCGGAGCCGCTCAGTCCCGTAATAACCACCAGCTTATCACGGGGGATCTCAATGTCAATATTCTTTAAATTGTGCTCTCTGGCACCTTTGATTAAAATGTTCTCACGCATTATCCTGTGTTTCCTGTTCTATGGTTCTGGCTGCTGCGCGGCCTTGAGTGCGAAGCTCCATAATCATATCCCGCAGCTCCGCCGCTTTCTCGAAGTCTAGCCGTTTGGCGGCCTGTTTCATTTCCTTTTCCAATAAAGCGATGATTTTTTCCCGTTTCTTCTTGTTCTTGACCAATTCCGAGAGTTTTTCCTCTCTGTCCTTTTCCTCATAGGAAATGCCCAGAGTGTCTCGGATGTCCTTGATGATGGTTTTCGGCACGATACCGTGTTTTTCATTATACTCCATTTGGAGCTGGCGGCGGCGTTCCGTTTCGCTGATAGCCTTGGCCATGGAGTCGGTGACTTTATCTGCATACATGATGACCAAACCCTCGGCGTTACGGGCGGCACGGCCGATGGTCTGAATTAAAGATCGCTCCGCCCGAAGGAAGCCCTCCTTATCGGCGTCGAGAATGGCCACCAAGGAGACTTCGGGAATATCCAGACCCTCCCGAAGAAGGTTAATACCCACCAGTACGTCATATTTCCCCAGTCGCAGGTTACGGATGATTTCCGTCCGCTCCAAGGTTTTCACGTCGTAGTGGAGGTAATTGACCTTGATGCCCGATTCTTTCAGGTATTTCGTTAAATCCTCGGCCATGCGTTTGGTCAGGGTGGTGACGAGAACCCGTTGATTTTTTTCGATGCGCTGTTTGATCTCTCCCAGCAAATCATCAATCTGGCCTTTGATGGGACGCACTTGGATTTTAGGATCCAGAAGCCCTGTAGGACGGATGATTTGCTCGGTGATGGCGGCGCCTTTGTCCAACTCGTAATTGCCTGGGGTCGCCGAAACATAGACGATTTGATTGATTTTCTCTTCAAACTCCTCAAACTTCAACGGACGGTTGTCCAGAGCTGAGGGAAGGCGGAATCCGTAATCAATGAGGATTTCCTTTCTGGCCCGGTCTCCCTTATACATCCCGCCAATTTGAGGAATGGTGACATGGCTTTCGTCAATAAACAGCAAAAAATCCTTGGGGAAAAAATCCATCAGAGTATAGGGGGCTTCCCCAACCTTACGGCCGGTGAGATGGCGGGAATAATTTTCAATCCCCTGGCAGTAGCCCACCTCCTGCATCATTTCTAAATCAAAGCGGGTGCGCTGCTCCAGACGCTGGGCCTCCAGCAGCTTATCCTCGCTACGCAGATACTTCAGCCGTTCCTCCAATTCATTTTCAATGGCCACCACAGCCTCTTTCATTTTCCCCTCTTCGGTGACATAGTGGGAAGCTGGGAAAATCATGGTGTGGCGCAAATTATGAAGAATTTCCCCGGTGACAATATCGGTTTCCACAATACGCTCAATTTCATCGCCAAACATCTCCACCCGAATCACCTTATCGGAATAGGAGGCTGGGAAGATTTCCAGCACATCGCCGCGAACCCGAAATTCACTGCGGTTCAAGTCCATGTTATTGCGGGTATATTGGATGGAGACCAGCTTTTTCAAGATTTCGTCCCGGGAAATTTCCTGGCCTTCCCAAAGGCTTACGGCCATGGTGCTGTAATCCTCCGGGGAGCCTAAGCCGTAAATCGCTGAAACGCTGGCAATGATAATGACGTCGCGGCGCTCAAAAAGAGCTGCCGTGGCGGCGTGGCGCAGCTTTTCGATTTCATCGTTGATGGAGGCGTCCTTCTCAATATAGGTATCAGTGCGGGGCACATAGGCTTCGGGCTGATAATAATCATAGTAGGAGACAAAATATTCCACGGCGTTTTCCGGAAAAAACTCCTTAAATTCCCCGCAGAGCTGTGCAGCCAGGGTCTTATTGTGGGCGATGATAAGGGTGGGACGGTTCATCTTGGCAATGACATTGGCCATGGTAAAGGTTTTCCCAGAGCCGGTAACGCCCAATAAAATTTGGTCCCGTTCCCCTTGGTTGATGGAACGGAGCAAAGAGTCGATGGCGGCAGCCTGACCGCCGGCGGGCTCATAGGGAGCCACGAGCTTGAATTGATCCATAACGTTGTCCTTTCAGAGTCTCGATGGATATTCGTATCTCAGTGGTGGGATTCCTCTTCCCATTGAATCATTTCGCCGCTGGCCGCGTCGATTTCAAATTCATATTCCACTTTATCATAAATCAGTTCGCCTTCGTATACGTCCCTTCCGTCATCTCGATCAAGGTGTATACGAATATCAGCCTCCGAAGCGCCGGGGACTCGTTCCAAGACCAGAGCCATGGCGTCGGCTTCGCTGATCAAATCCTGATTCACACCGCTGTTATCCTTGGTATCAAAAAAATCATCGTCGATATCCGAATCAAAGCTGCGAATCTCGCCGGTAGCAGCGTCAATATCGTAATCATATTCCTCGTTGCCGACGTAAAATTCCACTTCGTATTCGGCAATACCGTCATCCTTACTCAAGTGAACTTTCTGCTTCACAACGTCATCTTCATTTACACCGGCGTGCTTTAAAGCGATTTCCAAAGCTTTATCCGCACCAATATCCTCTTGAGCTTGAGAATCTTTATGAGAAGAACAAGCCGCCAGCATACCGATGGCGAGACAGCAAATCATAAATAATAATGTTTTTCTTTTCATCAATCAACACTCCTTTTTAAATTTTACTATAAACAAAAGTTCTTTTTATGATTATATCACAAACAAATAGAAATGTCTTATCTTTTTTCAGCAAATTCATGTAGATTTTCTATCACTATTTATGTTATGCTGAAATAAGAAAGGAAACCGCTATGGCTGAAGAAATCAAAACCACATACGTTTACATCCTGCAATGCAAAGATTTATCCTATTATACGGGCATCACCAACAACCCGCAGCGCCGTTTCAAGGAGCACTCCGCCGGTGGAGCCAGAGCCGCAAGGTATACAAGAGCCCATGGCGTACTACGGTTTTGCTGCTGCTGGGAGGCGGAATCCCACAGAGCTGCGGCGAAACTGGAAGTGGAAATAAAAAAACTAAGACGGTGGCAAAAGGAGGATTTGATATCCCATCCCGAAAAGTTGGGAATAACCTATGCCGTGTCGCTGGGTGATCTCCGCTATCTATACCATAAAGAGCTACCGTCAAAAGTTCCGGTCCCCTCACAAGAGACAGTTTCCTCCTTGGGGACACAATATATCTCTGAGATTATTTTGGACAAACCCCTTACCAAAGATTCCTATTTGCAGGAATTGCCTATGGTACAATTTTTACAAGAACAAAATTCTTTGACCTTCCACCACAATGTTACCTTTTTGGTAGGGGAAAACGGCTCAGGGAAATCCACTCTGCTGGAGGCCATTGCCGTGGCTAGCGGTTTCAATGCCGAGGGCGGCACGAAAAATTTCAATTTTTCCACCCGCTCTACCCATTCAGAGCTATGGGGCGCCCTGACTCTGGTAAAGCGAGGCTTCCCTCAAGACGGCTTTTTTCTGCGGGCAGAAAGTTTTTACAATGCCGCCTCCTATCTTGATGATCTGGAAAAAATCTCAGTGGGCGCAGTACAAAGCTATGGTGGAACGTCGCTGCACAGGCAGTCCCATGGCGAAAGCTTTTTATCCTTGGCAAAATACCGCTTTGGCGGCAAGGGCTTATATTTGCTGGACGAACCGGAAGCAGCCTTGTCTCCCACCGGACAGATACGCCTGATGGCGGAAATCGACCGTTTGGTGAAGAACGATTCTCAATTTATCATCGCCACGCATTCCCCAATTCTGATGACATTTCCCGAAGCCCAAATTTACGAGCTTTCGGACCGAGGCATTGCCTCCGTGGATTATCAGGACACGGAACATTACCAATTGACACGGAGATTTCTGGAAAACCCCCAAAAAATGCTACAGTACCTCCTCCATAAATAATCAAAACGCCAGAACCGGTTCAACCGATCCTGGCGTTGATTCATTTCCGCAAAATCTGCGTCATGCAAAGGATCAACGTTCCACAGCAGCTTGGAGTACTTGATTGGCGACTCTTCCCGCTACCTTACTGCCGCTGCCGCCGTTTTCCACCAGAACAATAAAGGCATAGGGATGATCCTCATTGCGGATAAAGCCGGCAAACCAAGCATTGGGCTCCAGACCGGGACCCACTTCAGCGGTGCCGGATTTGGCGCAGAGGTCAAGACCAGGATAGTTGCCTTCCCCATAGTTGGTAACAACATTATTGTGCATCAGTTCTGCCAGTTCATCGGCAGTGGATTCAGCAAACAGGCGCTTGGTATG
The DNA here is from genome assembly GCA_964637365.1 of uncultured Peptococcaceae bacterium. GTDB lineage: Bacteria > Bacillota > Dehalobacteriia > UBA7702 > UBA7702 > Cryptoclostridium. The sequence continues at coordinate 11,426 of CAZWWH010000011.1, read as the reverse complement.
TTTTTTCCAGGGAATATGCATGGGAATGCCGCCTTGGGTCTTCACCGTGTGAACCAGCTTCGGCACCACGGCGCGGCCACCGTTGGCAATGGCCCCCATATACGTCAGCATGGTGCAAGGGTTGACCAAATCCTCATACTGGCCAATACCGGCCCAAGCCAGGCTGGCGTCGTTATCGTCAGGGAAGGTAAATTTCCCCTTCGCAGTCTTGATGCCGTCGATGGAGCGGCTTTTGGTAAGGCCCAACGCCTCCACATGCTGCTTCATCGTTTCATTGCCCAACTCCAAGGTCAGCTGGCCAAAGGCGCAGTTGCAGGAAACGGAGAGCGCCTTGGCAATGTCCACATTGCCGTGGGCATTGGGACAGGTGATGACGTCGTTGCCCAAACGCAGCTCCCCGGTGCATTCATAGGACCAGTCGTAAATATCGTCATTGTTCTCAATTGCCGCCGCCAAAGTCACTAGCTTAAAAATGGAGCCGGGAACAATGGCGCCGCTCAAAAAGCGGTTGAGATAAAGGCCGGAATCGTCATCCTCCTCCACGACAGGCGGATCCATGGGGTCGTAATTGGGGGAACTAACCATACAGAGAATTTCCCCTGTTTTATAATTGTAAACGCCAACCATACCGCTTCTTCCATTCAGAGCCTTATTGGCCACACGGCAAACCTCATCGTCAATGGTGAGATAGAGCTTGCGGCCTTTGCCCGACAGAGAATAAGCGCCGGTAATGAGGTTATAGCCGGTAAGTTTATCAGCGAAGGAAGTCACGGCGCCGTTACCGATATTGCCATCCACATCGCCTACGGCATGAATCGTGGCGCGTCGCACCGAAGCGCTATCGTTATAAACGGTACCATCCTCACTGTTTTCCAGAAGAAGGTCGCCGTCAACATCGTAAATGGAGCCTCGCACTAAGTCCCCGTTTTGGTAAAGATGCTTATTCGCGGCAAAGGAAACCCAATCGTCCCCCTTGGTCACATACTGGAACACAAAAAATGCCAGACCCAATAGAAGCATGCCCGCCAAAATAAGGCAAAGAATGGCGCGTTTTTCTAATTTCTTCATATCTTTTTCCCTCCCAATTCACGTTTACTGGGAAGTTTAATGGCAAAGCTTGCATTTTGCCTGGTATCGGCAGCCTTTAGATAGGCCAGCATCCCCCAGGAGACCATCATGCTGGTACCGCCGTTGGATACAAAGGGGAAGGTAACCCCAGTAAGAGGCAGAATATCCACGGAGCCAAAGACGTTCAGGATGGTTTGAAACAATAACATCGAGGTTGCCGCGCAGGCTGCGATGGTATAGAATGCCGAGCGCCCCGCCACAATGGATTTTACAGCAAATACCGCCAGAGTCACAATGCAGAGCACCGCCAAAATGGCGATGATGAGGCCCCATTCCTCATTCAAAATCCCAAAAACCAGGTCCGTATCGGCGGCTGCCACATTTTGCAGCCAGCCGTTACCGCCTCCCACGCCAACGAGACCGCCACTGGCCGAAGCGCACATGGTGCGGGTTTGCTGATACCCGGTGGTGCTGGCGTATTCCCAAACATGGCCCCAGGCGGCGAAGCGGTTTGCGATATAGGGCTTAAAGCGGAGAATCATCATGCCGCCGAAAACGGCGGCGCCTATCACCAGCACTAATTTAGAAAAATCGCCGCTGCGGAGGAAGGAAATCACCAGGAAAGTGATAAAGAAAATGGCTGCGGTACCAAAGTCCCCCATAATGGCGAGACAGCCAAAGCAAAAGCCGGAAAACAGGATAAATACCGTAAGGTTTCCTTTTTGAAACAGCTCATCCAGGGTCGCCGCGCCGGCGAAGATGAAGAATAGCTTCACCACTTCCGAAGGCTGGATGGAAAACCCCCAAAAAGACACCCAGTTTTGAGCGCCGTATTTGGTGGTACCGAACACAATGTTAATCAAAAGTAAAATCACGCTGAGGATGATTAAGGGCCAGCGGATTTTTTTTGCCCGATCCAAATCCCGCAAATACCAGCATAGGACAAGAAACAAGCCGATCCCCAGTAGAATTGCCACCAGCTGCTTAAACACGGCATCCGGATTAGAAGAAGCCGTCACCGCCAGGCTTAACGTCGATAGGAAAAAGGCAATGGTCTCCATCTCGAACCCCACACGACGAAAAGCCCGCAGCGCCAGGAAATAAAACCACTCCACTGCCGCCAATCCCAAAATGGAGAGAGGAACGGAAATAGGGCATTCCTCGCCCAAGGCGATGATCAACTGCAATGCTGTCATCACCTGAAAAACGGTAAGGGCAATCAGAGACGACCAGGGTGACACCGGACGGCCCAGGCGAAAGCGGCGCTTTACATTGATGCGCTTTTCCTTAACCGTGACGGGAAGCAGCATAAAATCAACGCCGCCAAGGGTCAAGGTATCGCCAATCTGCACCGGCGTAGGACCTGCGACCTCCACACCGTTGACTTTGGAGCCCACCTTGGAGCCTAAATCGTTATAGGTCCAGTTGCCCTCGGCATCTCGCACCAACGTGCCGTGATTTCGGGAAACGCTGGGGAAATTGATAACCACATCGGAGCTGGCGGCCCGGCCTAAAACATTCTCCCAATGGGTCAGAGCCTCGTTACTGCCGTTAGGGAAACCCAAATAGGCCCAAATCTCCGAAGGGCTTTCAACCTGGAGCAGGGAACGAATAGATTTTAATAAGATAAACACAGCCAAAAAGGCCAGCACCCAACGGACTCCAAAGGTATACCAAGTGCCGATCCAGGGATGGGCATCAACAAGACCGGCAATGGCCGCCATGATGGGCGAAAATTGTGATGAAAGATCCACTTCAGGACCCCCTTCCAAAACTGTCGTTGATTCTAAAAAATATCGCTCAGCAGCCTCTGTGGGCGGCTTCCAAGTTCAATAAGTAGCGTTTGAAGTCCAATCCCCCGGCGTATCCTGTCAGGCTGCCGTTTTTTCCGATGACACGGTGACATGGCACCACAATGGCCAAAGGATTCACATGGTTGGCCATACCTACCGCCCGGGTGGCCTTGGGGCGACCGATGGCGGTGGCAATTTCGCCGTAACTCCGGGTATCTCCGTAGGGGATCTCCACCAGAGCCTGCCAAACAGCCCGCTGAAAGGGAGTGCCTTTCAGCTGTAATGGCAAATCAAAAACGCGCCTCTGTCCCTGAAAATACTGGCTCAATTGGATCCTGGCCTCCTCCAGCAAGGGGGTTTCCCGTTCTTCGGCCAAGGATTGTTTGCCGAAGTGAAGCCCCGTCAAAGCGCAGTCCTCCTCTGTGAGAGTAATGGTTCCCATAGGTGTTTCACAATAGATACCGTAAATCATGAAGACTCTCCCCTCCTCGTTTCCTTTGGTTATTATTATACCACATGATTAAGGGGATTCCATGAAATTCTTGTATCATAATGTTTCCTAATATAGACGACGAACCATTAAAAAAAGTTCCGAAATATAAAAAGAGGGCATCGGAATTCATCCGATCCAAATGCCCTCTTCTATTCGTACCTTATTCGATTTTATTTCAAATGTTCCAGCAGTGCCGCTTCCTGACGGGATCCCAAGCCTTTGACTTTACGATTTTCATCAATTCCGATACGGTCCATCAATTCTTTGGCTCTCACCTTGCCAATACCGGGTAAAGATTCCAAAACATATTTTACACGCATCCCGCCGACAATGTCATCTTCCTTCTTGTCGATAACATCTTTCATGGTCATGGCGCCAGTTTTCATTTTTTCACGCAGAGAAGCGCGTTCTTTGCGCACCTGCTGTGCTTTCTGTAATGCTTTTGCTCTGTCTTCAGAACTGATTTTAGGTACTGCCATTTCATTTGCCTCCGTTCTAATCTTTAGTTAGTCCTCATTATACACCCTCAATCGCAATTTGGGAATACCCAAACACAAAAAAATCATCAAAATACTGCGGTTTCTTTGCAAAAAGCGCTACGTTGCCCTTTTGGAAGGACCAAAAAGCCTTTTGCCCTTGACGATGGCGGGAGAAAAGGGTACAATCGAAGTAAATAATGATCTGGTTTTCATAAAGTACCTGTAAGGAGTGGGTTATGTACGATAGTTTTATCTTTGATCTCGACGGTACCCTCTGGAACTCTACCGCCAGCGTAACAAAAGCCTGGAACATTGCGGTAACCCAAAGTGGGATGAATACCCCGCTTTTAAAAGAAAAGGACGTGGAGGGTATTATGGGCCTAACGGAAAAGGAAATTCCTAAAAAGCTCTTTCCCTCCCTCAATGAAGAGGAAGCCCGTACGATGATGAGCCACTGCAACCTGGTGGAACAGGACTTTTTAACGAAACATGGCGCGATTCTCTATGATTCTTTAGAAGATACCATTGCGGCCTTATCACGCAGGGCGCCTTTGTTTATCGTTAGCAACTGCGGACATGGTTATATTGAAGCCTTTTTGAATCATTACAAACTTTGGGATTACTTTCGGGATTTTGAGTATTTCAGCCGTACCCAGCGGCCCAAAGGCGACAATATTCGTGCGATCATGGAGAGAAATCACCTCAAAAATTCCGTCTACATTGGCGATACCCAGGGAGATTATTACGCCGCCAAAGCCGCTGGCATTCCATTTATCCATGCGGCATATGGTTACGGCAGTGTGGACGACACCACAGTTCCGGTGATTCACAGTCTGTCGGAGCTACTGCATTGGCTAAAATAGTCATTACTATAAAATTTAAACATCCTAAGGAGTGATCATCATGCCTTCCAAAAAGAACACAGCCATTATTTTTGCCATTGCGGCGGCGGCCTTTTATGCTTTAAATATTCCACTCTCGAAATATCTTTTGGCAGAGGTACCCCCCACTCTTATGGCGGCGTTTCTTTATTTCGGTGCAGGCGCCGGCGTTGGACTTGTATCTCTTGGAGGCCGTGTGGTCACACATCTCGAGCACAAAGAAATCACCCAAAATCCCCTTACCAAAAAGGAACTGCCCTTTGTTGTCGGCATGGTGGTGCTGGACATTGCCGCCCCAATTTGTTTGATGGTGGGACTGAACTACACGACAGCTGCCAATGCCTCACTGCTAAACAATTTTGAAATCGTGGTTACATCGATGATTGCTTTCTGCGTTTTTAAGGAAACGGTCTCTCGACGGCTCTGGATGGCCATTGGCTTTGTGACTCTGTCCAGTCTGATACTCTCATTTGAAGATATTTCCAGCCTGTCTTTCTCCTACGGTTCTTTATTTGTATTGCTGGCTTGTATATGTTGGGGCTTGGAAAATAACTGTACCCGTATGATTTCCGGAAAAAGCGCGGCGGAGATCGTAACAGTCAAGGGGCTGTTTTCTGGACTTGGCTCCTTAATAATCGCTTTATGTCTGGGAGAAGCATTCCCCCATCTTCTTTATCTGGCGTTGACCATGGTTTTGGGCTTTGTAGCTTATGGCCTCAGTATCTATTGCTATGTCACAGCCCAGCGGGACTTGGGCGCCGCAAAAACCGGGGCATATTACGCCATTTCCCCGTTCTTGGGCGTGCTGTTTTCCTTTTTATTATTCCGCGATGGATTCACGCCTATATTCTTTGTTGCCTTCACAATCATGGGTATCGGAACTTATTTTGTCATTACCGATTCCGTGGCGCTGCTCCATAAACACGAGCACGTTCATTGTCACACCCATCCTCACGAGCACAACGGCGTGATACACACCCATGAACACAGTCACCAGCATTGCCACGATCATATTCACGCCAACGGAGATCATGCCGCTACAGCCCACAATCATCATCACGATGATTTAACGGACCACCACCATCAGCATCCTGCGGGCGCCCTATCCTAAAACAAACACTAAACGAAAAGCCCCCTCCGATTTTATTGGAGGGGGTTCATTGTTTATCCACGAATCACCTGAATGCCCACACCATTGGGGTCGTTGACAAAAAAGCATTCCATGTCCTTACCTAAAACCATGGGACCAGAAACCGTGAGCCCTCTGTCATTAGCTTTTTGCAGCAGGGTATCAAAACAAGCCGTACGCATGCCTAAAGACACATTCGCAGCAGATTTTTCTGCCGGTGCAGTTCCATTATGGATCAATTCCACCTGCACACCATTTTCATCACTGTAAAAAACAATGGAGGTTCCCTCTTGGGGAGAAAAGGCATTGACCTCTTTAAGACCCAAAAAATCACCGTAAAACGCTTTTGCCGCTGCCATGTCGTCCACATGGATGGTACACCAACATAACTTCATAACGCATCTCCTCCATCTTCTTTTTGATTCAGCCAGGCCAAAATCCCTCGGCAACCTCGCATAATATCATCATAGGCCACATCAAAATTCCCCGTATACCAGGGATCTGCAATATCGCCGCCATCACCGGCTCCACCGGAAAAGGACAACAACCGATGGATTTTATGGTCGGGGTCATTACCGAAAATCCGCAGGATATTACCAATATTGCGCTGATCCATGACAACCAATAAGTCGTATTTGTCGTAATCTTCCTTTTTCACTTGGACAGCACGCTTACTGTCACAGCAAATTCCGGCTTCCGCCAGCTTTTTTCTGGCCCCCGGATGGACAGGGTTGCCCAACTCTTCCCGACTGGTAGCAGCGGAAGCGATTTGAAACTCGCCCTCCCGTCCAAGCTTTGCCACCATATCCTTCATCACAAATTCCGCCATGGGCGAACGACAAATATTGCCGTGGCATATAAAAAGTATTTTTATCATCTTGAATATATCCTTTCATAAGCCTACAAACCTTGATATTTCAGGCTTTCTGGCACTTCTTAGATTTTTGTTTAATTCTAAAAACTACCAAATCTCCATAAATCTACGCAAATTCACGGGCAAATGGTGTAGTAAAATGGTGTAAAATCAACCTGATCTTCTCTGCTTTTCCTGCGCGCCAGATTCCCTAAAATCAATGACTTTCGTCATCTGTTCCGCAACCCGGTCATAGCCGGCATGGGTATAAACAGTCAGCGTAACGCCCACATCAGAATGTCCCATCAGATATTGCAAAGTCTTAATATCCATACCGGCGTTTGCCACGTTGATGCAGAAGGTGTGCCGGAACACATGGGCGTGATTCTGGGCAAGGGGATGATGTCCAGACGGAAAGCAAAGAGATTTCTGCGGTCCGCAAAATGCAGCCTTTGCTGTCTTTGCGTTTACCTGAATTGGTTTTCTTTTTTGACATTTGTAGCTCCTTTCCAGCTGAAAAGGGCCCTGATATGACACATTGATTGTACCATATCAGGGTTTACTTTTCCATAAGTCCGGCAAATATTATTTGTGGTATCGCTTAAATGGAGTAGGCTCCTCCAGACATTTGTCCAGCAGCTTCCGCTTGATGAGCCGCTTGGTGCCCACCCAGAGAACGAATCCGCAGCGCTCGTTGTTGGTGATTTCCCGCAGCTTGTTGATATCAACTCCGGAACAGGCTGCGGCCTCCTCCAGCGTCAAATTACTCTTCTCCCAGATGGGAATCTCTTTCATAAGCAATGATCCTCCATAGATTTGATTCAAGTGACAAAGCGGCAGTCCGGCGGTATCATCGGGCCTTTGCCGCTTCGGTTTTCAGTGACAGAACCCATTGGGTACCGCTTCGCTCGGCTCAGAGTTTCTTGCCCAGCTTCTGCTTGGCCTGCCGCACTATCCGGGCGGAGATGCCAAGCTCCACGGCGTTCCAGAGGGTCGCCCTGTCCAGAAATTTTGGGGGTATGTTGGGCGGCAGGAGGATCCCCGAACAGATGATGCCGCACTTCCTGGTTTAGTCGCTGACCTCGCCGTAGTAATCACTGTAAAGCCGTTCCCGGGCCCGATAGGCCGCGGCGGCAATGGCGGATTGCCCTCACCTGACTGGCGCTGAAATGGTACAAGGCCATCAGCCTTCCTCCTGCGCCCGCTGCACCAGCCGATGCACCTCCGGCAGAGCAAAGACCCGTTCCATCAGGCAATAGAATTGTGTTTTGGGCAATTGGTCCGCCTCTGGGGAGATGGACTGGATGGCGACGCCCATGTCGCAGAGATGGTGGATACGCTTGGCCTGCTCGCCCTTTTGCAGGTAGCGGCCACGGTTTTCCAGCCTGGTATTTTGGTGCTCCAGCTGCTCGATCTTGTTTTCGGCCTCTTCAATCTGTTTTTGAAGAGAAGCCTGTTTTTCTTGTGACATTTTTGATCCTCCTTGGTTGGGTGATAGGCGCAGAGCGCCGCAAGAGGAAACCTCTTGACCGGAACGCAGTTTCCGCAGATTTTTCATTCCGGTCTCGCCGGACGCACGATACAGGGCTTGACCCTGTATAGAAGTGCGCCCTTAGATTCCTGAGGGATCTTCCGCGTCCCCGTCAGGCTCCACCGGAACCAGCGGATACGTCCTCGTGACCGCTCCAACGGCCCGCCTCCGGCGCACAACAAGACCGGCACGCTCCAGCTCCTGCAAGGCCCGCTTGATGCTGAACTGGCTTTTGTGAAGCATTTTTGCCAACTGGAAAACGGGCGTCTATACAAAGTAGTGTCCGTCTGCATCGGGCTCTCCGTGATTCAGCATCTCGTTGTAGAGCAGTGTGTACGTCCATTTCGCTGTGAAGCCGACGGCGTAGTCCATCAGGAATCTGGGAAACACCACCCAGTCGGTGATTACACATTCTTTCGTCATAAAATCAACCATGTTTTTTCCTCCCTTGGCTCGTTTGGATAGATAGTGCGGGCAGCCGATGACCAAGGCTCGGAAGCTCTGCTTGCACGGGTACACGCATCTCCGGCACAGGGCGCTGTAACTGACGCAGCCCCGGTCATTCAGGAAGAAGGACAGCTCCTGCTTCCACTTTTTGCTCATTCGTGGCATTCAGCTCTCCCTTTGTTTTTCTGCTGCCTCTCGGGGCGTTTTTGGACGGAAACGCCGCCTCTGTGCGCCTTTTGCAAGGCGGGGCATGGTGTGGTAGGGGTAATTCTGTCGTGTTTCGGGGTGTTTTCTTTCCTTGAGGAAGTGTCTATATCATAGCGCGTTTTTGGCCCCTTTCCCGTATATCCAAGAGGTCGGAAATTGGCCGGAAAATCAAAAAATTCCACGCTCTTGGGTTTGTGTGATATAACGGAAAAAACTGGCGAAGGAGTGACGGTCATGCAGGTAAAACTGATCATCGGAGAACGAATGCAAGATCTACGGTCGAGAAGGGCTTGACGCTGAAGGCTCTGGGCAATCAGACCGGCCTGTCCAGATCCGCCCTGGGCAATTATGAGAGCGGCAATCTAAAGGACATCAGCCCCTTTGCCATCACGGCCCTGGCGCAGTTTTACGGCGTGTCCACCGACTATCTGCTGGGCGTGACGGAATTAAAAAATCACCCAAACGCAGAACTTCACGAACTGCATTTGAGTGATGCTATGGTGGAATTATTAAAGAGTGAAAAGATCAACAACCGGCTGCTGTGCGAGATGGCGCTGCACAAGGAGTTTCGCCGCTTGACGGTGGATATTGAGGTTTACGTGGACCGGACCGCCAGTATGCGGATCAAGGACTTGAACACGGCCCTGGAGGTCACCCGGGCACAGCTCCAGGCCAAGTGCGACGGCGATGAAAACGCGCTGGACCTGCGCACCATCGAAAGCGCCATCATCGACGAGGACGAGTATTTCAGCTACACTGTCCACAACGACATAGACCGTATCATCCGCGACATCCGGGAGGCCCACAAGGACGCCACCACCACCGCCGACGACCCCTCCGGTGCTGCCATGGTCAAAGCGGCCCTGAACGACGCCGGTGCCATCGAAGGCAGCGAATCCCAATGGCAGGCCAGGCTATTCTGCGCTCAGCTGGGTATTAACTACAACAAGCTGACGAGGGAAGAATTCTATTCGCTGGTGGAGATTTTGAAGAAGTCGAAGCTGATGAAGAGTTCGAGGAATATGCGGGGGAGGAGTTCATCTAAGAGGAAAAAGTGAATGATAAAAAGTACTTAACTAGATTGCTGAACTATAATGGCTACAATAACTACCCAAGGAGACCAAAGGTATGGCTTTAGACACGAATCAAATTCAGAAAATAGAATCCTTTTTCTTAACCATTGCAGACTCAGATGAATATTTGTCTTTGGAGTATTTGGTTTTTACAATCCGCAAGACTCTTTTACATTATTTATCGGGTACCAGACACACAAATTTTGAAATTCCAGCCTTTCTAAAGCCGTTTGCTAAATATATCGCAGACCAGTTTGCAGACAGTGGGGTCTCAGCAGATGCAATGATGGAATATATGCTTGACAATGACTCTCACGGCTGGGTGATGTACTTTTACTGTATAGCCATCAGTCCGGCTTCAGATGCAGCATCCGTAAAGGTGGATGGACACCTGTTCTTCCTGATAATGACGGGCTTTATATTTGATTATTTTCGTTCCAATATACTTGATATATCCAAGATCATTCCTGGGGAGAAATTCATTTATGAGACGAATCAGTATAAACTTTCTGTCACCCACGATGTTGAATTCAGGCAGGACTTCTTTATTTTTGACGGAAAAGCTTATCTATACAGCTTATTAACCAATACATCTCCAATTACATTTACAGACACCATGCCGGGATTCGCACGAATAATCACAGACCAAGTCCGCACTGGAAATCTTTTGCTGCGGCTGGATGAACGGCTGGCCCTTCCTCGCGATCAGGCAATTTCCTATTCCACCCTAAACTTCGAGAGATTCCGTGGCCCCCAATTCCATTTTGATGACTGCAACTTCCAGGAATCTAAAACCTTAATTGTCCATATTGACAGCGAGACCAATGATAAATTGCTGATGGTCGTCAAAAAAGACTACGACACCACAAAACAAAAAGCATTTTTACACATCGAGCTCGAAGCTTTACCCTATGTAACAGACAAATCAAGATGCCCGCATATTATTACTATGTTTCTTCACGGAATGTACTATCCTGATGATGAATGCTTTACACATATCGATTACACGCGAAATCAATACCCGTATGCCGATTATGTAAAAAAGTACGAAGAATGTGAGCCAGGCATTTCCATCGACTTTTATGCAGATAAAGAAATGCATTATAAAATATGGTGCATAGAAAATGGATGCTACTCGAAAGAGGTATGGTATCAGCTGATGATAGCATCTCTACCACCCCAGTACCGTCCTCTTCTTGATGAGATACTGGAATGAAGCCTTAATTGAGTATTCCGCCCAAGATTGCGCACCTCAACCGCTGAGATTGAGCACCGTTTTCGGCTGAATTGCGCAGCATGGCCGTCGGCGTTGAGCACCACGGTAAAATGTAGATATGCGTCATACCTCTGACGTAAATATCTGCAAGGAGGCCATCTACACGACCAATTACCGTTAAATCCCCAGGCTCCACAGTCTGGGGCTCAACAAAACTGAGATCGCAGTGGTTTTTCGTTCGTCCTCAAAGCTGATA